>NC_008781.1:0-300000 GCF_000015505.1 Polaromonas naphthalenivorans CJ2
AATTTAAAAGTAAAAAAGATATTTTTTTTGAAAATATCGTAACATTAAGTGTGTTTTTTACTTTTGCCAAGTGTTTCTTACGTAAGAGCCGGGACAAGCGCACAGTAAAAACACAAGCTGTCAGTAAAAATTTATAAGTGACTGTCATGTATAAAAAATCGATAAGAAGTCTGGTCACGGGATTGTTAATTCTGGTAGTTGCGGGTTGCGGGGGAGGCAATGGCGACAGCAGCACGCAGGCGAAAGTCGCGTCGAGTCCGACAGTGCAGCAAGCGCAATCCATCGTGGCCACCACGGAATCCCTGGCATCGGCTGATACGCGGGTTCAGGATATTTCTCCCTTCAAGTCGTACAGCAACGTTGCGTCGCCCCGGCCAATTTTTGTAACGCTTGCCCCGCTGGAAACCAAGGTCGTTCTCGACCAAGCGAGCCCACCGAAGTCCGGGCAACCCACCCAGATAGGCACTGCGCGGGATGTCTCGGCAACAGCAAACGAAAAAGACATATCAAGCCGGCTGGACTGGACAGCCTCAGCGCAAGGCGGAAAAATCGCTGCCCTCAGCTTCAAGTCAACTGGTGCCAAGGGCATAAGGCTTGGCGTTCGGGTCGTGCGCCTCCCGGTTGCTGCCGTGTTGCGGTTTCACGTGCCTGGCAGCCCTACCGCAATGGAGGTTTCCTCCGCAGAAATCATGGCCATCATCCAGCGCAATCTGGATGCTGGAGACCACAGCGAGGATGCCCATACTTATTGGTCTCCTGACCTCAGCGGTGACGAAGTCACGATGGAAATTGAACTGCCTTTGGGCGCGGATACCCAGGCTGTGCAAATTTCCGTTCCCCGGATTTCACATGTATTCACTGATTTGCCCGTGAAGGAGGCGCCTGTTCTCAAGATTGGTCAGTCGGGGGGGTGCAATCTTGACGTGTCCTGCGATCCGGCATACGACGCGCAAAGCAAGTCGGTGGCGCGGATGCGATTCGTGAAAAGTGGCAACAGCTATCTTTGCACAGGTACGTTGCTTAACAACAAGGCTGCCAACGCAATCCCCTACTTTCTGAGTGCATACCACTGCATTTCGACGCAGACTGTCGCATCGACTCTTAACACCGATTGGTTTTATCGAAGCTCTGCTTGCAACAGTGGAGCGTTAAGCCCCACTTCCCGCACACTTGCCGGTGGGGCAACGCTGTTGTATGGCACGTCCGTAACCGATACATCTTTCATGCGGTTGAACAGCACGCCACCTTCCGGAGTCATCTTTGCTGGCTGGAGCACTGCCTTGCCAAACCTTGGTGCGGCTGTGCTTGGCTTGCATCATCCGGCGGGTGATCTGGAAAAGTTCAGCACTGGCAGCATTGATGGTTTTGCTTCCTGCACGACTTCTTGTTCTCCTTCAACTGCACAAGCTGCAAGCCACCTTCAGATGCACTGGACAGCCGGCGTCACTGAAGGCGGCAGCAGCGGCTCAGGCTTGTTCGTTACCAGTAACGGCAGTCGCTACCTGGTCGGTCAACTCACGGGCGGTATCTCAGCCTGTTCCAATCCTTCCGGATATGACGTTTACGGACGCTTTGACATCGCCTATCAAAAAGCGCTGTCGCAGTGGCTTTCTCCGGCTTCAGCCAGCCAGCGTAGCCCCGTCTACAGGTTTTACAACACCGTGACTGGCACTCACTTCTACACTTCGAGCGCTGCCGAGCGGGACTATGTTTCAGCAAAATACCTTCAATTCAGCTATGAAGGCATTGCGTTTTATAGCTACGGCAGCAGCGTGAGTGGAACCAGTCCTGTCTTTCGCTTTTACAACATCCGCACCGGGACACACTTCTACACGAGTAATCCCCTGGAACGGGACAATGTGCTGTCTGCCTATCCCTGGTTTTCATACGAAGGTGTGAGCTGGTATGCAAGCCCTACTTCCAGCACCGAAGCGACGCCACTTTATCGTTTTTACAACTACGTCACAGGGACGCATTTCTACACTGTCAACCTGAAGGAGCGCGACTTTGTTAGTCAAAACTATCCACAATTTTCCTATGAAGGCGTGGGTTATTACGTCTGGAGCGCGCCATGAACGCGCCTGCTCATTAACCAGGGAGCGGTATTTTGAAACGCCTGACGCTTGCATCTGTCTTGCTTGTCAATACATGGGCATGTTCTCATACTGAAATGCCGCTTGTACCCTTGCCACTTGCTGCAGGCCCCAGCGATGGGGCTCACGCTGATCACGCCGCGCAAGCGTTGCAGATCGGACAGGCCCGAAGCATTCCCCAGACCGCGACCGTTGCGCTGACCGCAGCGCAACTTCAATGGCGCGACCTGCCCGGCGCAGGCAAGCTTGCCGCGCTCCGTTTCAGTTCGCGGGGGGCATCGGGAATCAGACTCGGCATCACGGTGCTTGAGATTCCCCCGGGCACGGTATTTCGATTTTCTTCCCCTGCGGGAGGACAAACCATTGCAGTGTCCGGGGAAGAAATAAGCTCGCTCGTTGAAAACAATCTCAAGGCCGGAGAAAGCGACGAAGCTGCAAGAACCTACTGGTCGCCCGACCTCGGCGGCAGCGAAGTCACCGTGCAGGTGGAACTGGCGAGGTCAGTCAAGCCGCAAGCGCTGCGGATTTACGTTGCCAGTCTGTCCCACATCACACTGGATCGCCCAATTCCCAAGGCGATGCCGCAAGGGATGAAACCTGGCCAGTGACGGGTTGATGCAAGACCGTGGCAGGGATGATTTCCTGACTTGTTGGAAAAAATAAAGCCTCGGACTTATTCAAAAACTGCCTGCGAATTCAAGTTTGCTTTCATAGAACATTGTCAGGACTTCAATGGATTGGTCACGGGAAGAAGTAGAAGCCATCGTCGCGGACTACCTGCAAATGCTGACGATGGAACTCGCTGGACAGAGCTTCAACAAGACCCAGCATCGGCGCTGGCTGCAAGGCAAGCTCAATGGGCGTTCTGATGCTTCCATAGAGTTCAAGCACTGCAATATCAGCGCGGCCATGATTGACCTTGGGTTTCCATACATTCGAGGTTATCAACCGCGCTCTAACTACCAGGCGCTCCTGGCGATAGTTGCAGAGGAGCAGGTGCGCGGCAAAATTACCTTGGATCATGCTGCACTGGCGGCCGTGCAGCAGCCTGCCGTCGTACCCACCCAGACCGACTTCACGAAAGTGAAGTCGGAAGCACCGAAAAAACAGCATCAGGCCAAGGAAGCGGTAAACCCCTTGCTTTTCAGGGCTGTAAAGCGCGACTACCTTGAACGCGAAGCCCAAAACAGCTCGCTGGGCTTGGCGGGGGAGGAATTTGTTGTTCAATTCGAGCATTGGCGTCTTGTTGGGATGGGGCAACATCGACTCGCCGACAGAGTCGAGCATGTTTCCGTATCGAAAGGCGACGGTCTTGGCTACGACGTGCTCTCATTCGAATCCGATGGCAGGGAGCGCTTGATCGAAGTCAAAACAACCACCTTTGGGCGGGACACGCCATTTTTCGTTTCGCGAGGTGAATTGGCTCTGTCCCAGGGAGCAAAAGACCAGTTTCACCTTTATCGTTTGTTCGAGTTCAGAAAATCCCCTCGCCTGTTTGATCTCCCAGGATCACTTGATCAACACTGTCTTTTGGACCCAGTGACCTACAGAGCCAGTTTTGGTTAGCGAGCTTAAATTGGGAAATCTGACAGCGGCTGGGCGAAGGATTACCGGCAATGAATCCGAAACTGTCGGTCGCGCGCCTGCTTGCGCTGCTCCCTGATCCAGTCTTGCGTTTGCGCGCCTTGCGGTTGGCGCGCCATGGAATCCCAGTGCTTGATTTGCGAATCGAGCCAATCGCATTCCGTTTTTTTGGCCGCAGCGTCGTTGAAAGAACTGGCTTGCACTTCAACGATGTGTTGGGCCGTTGCAGTTGCAGTTGCTTCGGCTGGGCCGGCGGCTGTTGGCCGGACGGCCGCCATCAGGTTGTGATTGGCTCGCGTGGTGACCTGGCTGCTGATCGATCCTTGCGGGCATGCGGCGTCGCCGTAGCTGGTGCGGCCGTTCACCACGCACTTGGTCACTTGGGAAATGCCCGCTGCCGCGTTGGAACTGTTTGGGTAGGCGGGCTGCGTTGGAAGGGCTGGCGCTGGGATTGGATGCCGGGCTGGCTGGGGCATTGACTCGGCAACAGGCTGAGGTGCTGGGCGTTGGTTCAGTTTCCAGTCGGCTGCCTTGTAGAGAAAAAACAGCAGCGCCACAAAGACAAGCGCCATGCCCAAGGTGCCCAGCTTGAACCGCTCGGGCGGCGGGCTGAACGGCCGTTGACGCCGGGATTTTTCATGCATGTAATCCCGGTCCATCAGTCCCATGCTGCAGTTCCTTGTGCTTTTAGAAGCAAGCCGTATTGCCCGCCTTGCCAGGCTTGCGGAACCTCCCGCAGCCAACCAGGTGATTATGAGTTGAGCGCCGGCCGAATCAGCGCACGGGAAACGCCGATGTTTGGCCTTTTTTATCATCAAAAAAAGCCTTTTGCGCAATAGCCACAAGCATAAACAGCTATTAAATAAGTAGCGATTGCACGGAGATGCACGGGCGCGGGCCGCCGGGAAAGCGGCGCTGTCCGACACCGCAGGCCTTCGCTTGATTCAACAATGGGGCAGGCGGAATGAAGCTGTTTTTTTGAACCCCTGGCCTCTCGTCCTGCTTGTGCGGAATATGCCTTCAAGGCGCTTTTCGCTTTTGCTCATCCACTTATCCAACGGAAACCATCATGACAAGCCAACAAAACCCGCACGACAAACAGACGCCGCACACCGGCAAGGTCGAAAACGACAGCAACAAGCAGGGCAAACAGGAGCCCACGCAGCTGAACCAAGGCCAGCGCACGCCGGACAGCCGCAGCGACCGCGAGGCGCATGTGGGCGGCAGCAACCAGTCGCAGTCGCGCCGTGGGCCGGTGGGCTCGCCCAAGCGCTGATATTCGGCCGGGCAATAATGCCGGGCCGCTACTGCCGATGGCAGCTTTTCACTTTTTCTTCTGATGCGAAGGCAACACCATGGGCATGCTGATTCTGGGGCTGGTTCTTTTTCTGGGCGTGCATTCGACGCGCATCGTGGCCGATGGCTGGCGTACGGCCATGATCGGGCGTCTGGGCGAAAAGCGCTGGAAGGGCCTGTACGCGCTGGTCTCGCTGGTTGGTTTCGGACTGGTGATCTGGGGTTTTGGCCTGGCGCGGCAGCAGCCGGTGCAGTGGTGGGCGCCGCCGTTTGCCACGCGCCATCTGGCCTGGCTGCTGACGGCGCTGGCTTTCATTTTGCTGGCGGCCGCCTATGTGCCGCGCAACGCCATCAAGGCGCGGCTGCACCATCCGATGGTGCTGGGCGTGATGTTCTGGGCCGTGGCGCATCTGCTGGCCAACGGCAACCGGGCGCATGTGCTGCTGTTTGGCAGTTTCCTGGTGTGGGCGGGGCTGAGCTTTCGCGCGGCACGGGCACGCGACCGGGCCGCGCTGGCCGTCTATCCGGCGGGGACGGCTTCGGGAACGCTGATGGCCGTGCTGGCCGGCATGGCCGCCTGGGCCGTGTTTGCGTTCTGGGCGCATGGGCTACTGATCGGCATTCGGCCGGTGTAAAAAGCCCTGATTGGCCGCGTTTTTGCGTTTCGGCTGCTGACAAGCGTTACAAAATCACGACCTGGACATTTCACATGCTGAATATCGCGCCAGCCGTTGCTGGCCGATGGTTGAAAAAGCGCCATGAGCGGGGCATTGCGCATCGACTTACACACTTCACGAAGCCGACACCCGAGGCACATTTTGCCGGGCGAAGATGAACGCTTCTTCAACACAGGAGCTTCAATGCACGGTTTCAACCATTCCCGCACCCTATCGATCCCAACCTCTTCCCTCCCTTCCCCGTGGAAGCAGCAGCGCTTCCTGCGGGCCATTCCTTCCCTGATGGTGCTGACCACGGCCATCGCCTGGGGCACTGCATCGCATGCCGGCGGACTGGCCCTTGACGGCGCCCTGCGCAATGGCGTGAATGTTGCCGCAGGCCCCGCTCTGGATGCTGGCGTGAGTGCCGGCGTGGGCGTGGACGCCAGTGCCGGCGTGAAGGGCGCTGGCGGCATGGCCGGAGTCGATGCCGCAGGCAGCGCCGGTTCTGGCGCCAACCGCAATATCACGGATGAGCAGCGCATGGCGGCCATGGCTGCGGTGGGTGGCGATGCGAATGCGCAGGGCGCCGCTGGCGTTGAGGCTCCAGGCGTGGGCCGCACGGCAGGCGGCGTGCGTGGCATGGGCGAATCCGTCGGCGGCGCTGCGGCGCGGACCGGCCAGCGCGCGACCCAGGGCGTCAGGTCCGAGGTTTCGGGTGGCTTGAAGGGCGGCGCGAATGCCGCCACCAACGCTGCCAGCGGCGCCAGGACCGGCATGCCGGGCATTGGCAAGGCCGGTGCCGCAGGCGCCAGGCTCGGCGCTGGCGTGGATGCCGATGCGGGGGCCGGCCTCAAGGGCGTGATACCGGCGCGTTAAGTCCGCTCAGGCCCGCAGGCGGGGCAATGCAGTGCCGCGCCATGCACCTCCGGCGCTTCCTCTGAAAGCGCTGGAACAAAAAAGCAGCATCGGCCTTTGCGCCGCTGCTGCTTTTTTTGGGGAAAAAATACCGGCCCGGCCTGGCTACTTGTCGGGCAATTCAATCTTGACTTCAAGCACATCGAGGTTTTCCTGTCGTTCAAGGTTGAGCTTGATGTCGTTGGGATTGATGTTGATGTACTTGGCGATCACGGCAATCAGGTCGCGCTGCAGCGCCGGCAGGTAGTCGGGCTCGTGGCTGTTGCGCCCCGAGCGCTCATGCGCCAGGATGATTTGGAGCCGCTCCTTGGCAACATTAGCCGTTTTTTTCTTTTCGCCAAGCAGGAAGGAGAAAAATGAGGCCATGGTTTTTTACTTTCCCCCGAACAGGCGTTTGAAGAAACCGGGCTTTTGCGCGTCGATGAAGCGCATCGGCTTGTCCTCGCCCATGAAGCGGTCGATCACGTCCTTGTAGGCTTCGGACACGTCGGTGCCTTGCATGTGCACCGCCGCCACGCCCTGATTGGACGCCTGCAGCACGGTTTCGGATTCGGGAATGACGCCGATCAGCTTGATGCGCAGGATGTCCTGGATGTCTTCGAGCGACAGCATCTGGCCCTGATCGACGCGGCTGGGGTTGTAGCGGGTGATGAGCAGGTGCTCCTTGATCGGCTCGCCGCCGTCGATGGCGCGCTGGGTCTTGCTCGACAGCATGCCCAGGATGCGGTCGGAGTCGCGCACCGAGGACACTTCGGGGTTGGTGACGACCAGCGCTTCGTCGGCGAAATGCATCGCCATCAGCGCGCCGGTCTCGATGCCGGCGGGCGAGTCGCAGACGATGTACTCAAAGTCCATCGCCGCCAGGTCATCGAGCACTTTCTTGACGCCGTCGATGGTCAGTGCGTCCTTGTCGCGGGTTTGCGAGGCGGCCAGCACGAACAGTTCGGGGCACTGCTTGTCCTTGATGAGGGCCTGGTTGAGCGTGGCTTCGCCCTGGATGACGTTGATCAGGTCGTACACCACGCGGCGCTCGCAGCCCATGATCAGGTCCAGGTTGCGCAGGCCGACGTCAAAGTCGATCACGGCGGTTTTGTGGCCACGCAGGGCCAGGCCGGTTGCAAAGCTGGCGCTGGTGGTGGTTTTGCCGACGCCGCCCTTGCCGGAGGTGACCACAATGATTTTTGCCATTCGAAAAAGTCCTTTTGAAAACGGTAGGTAGGTCAGTCAGGTCAGCAGGGCGCGAATGCAGAATCATGCATCAAACCCTGCTCGACAGGGAAGTGAAATAGGCTGATTGATGTGTAGGAGGCCTGAGGGTCATGTTCACTGCATCGGGGTCATGACCAGCCGTTCGCCGTCCGGGCCGTCCACCAGCCGCACTTGCGCCGGGTGGCCGGTCACTTCGGGCGGCAGCGGGTTTTCGCTGGTGCGGTAGATGCCGGCAATCGACAGCAGTTCGGCCTCCAGCGTCAGCGCGAAAATGCGCGCCTCGGTGTTGCCGCGCGCGCCGGCAATGGCCCGGCCGCGCAAGGGCGCATACACATGGATGTGGCCGTCGGCAATGACTTCGGCGCCGGCATTGACCATGGCCAGCACGACCAGGTCGCGGCCACGCGCATACACCTGCTGGCCCGAGCGCAAGGGCTTGTCGATGACCAGCGCGCCCAGCGGCGGCGCATGCAACTGCGGTTGCTGCTGCTGGGTCTGCGGGGCGGGCTGCTCGGCCGATGCGGCGGCCGGGCGGGGTGTCAGCAGGTGGGCATCCTGCCCGGGAACCAGTCCGGCTTTCTGGGCGGCGGTCATTTGCGCGGGGTTGCCGCCCTTGACGGCAATCGGCACCAGCCGGTAGCTGCGCAGCAGGCTGATCAGGGCGCGGAAATCAATCTCGGCCGCAGCGGCCTGGCCGGCATTTTGCAGCGGCGACAGGTCGATGACCAGCGCGTCCTGGTCGAAAAAATCAGGAATGTCGCCGAAGCGCAGCGTCATCTCGCGCGCCAGCGCCGCCAGGTCGGTGGACTTGAGCAGCAGCGCGACCAACGGGAAATTGGCGCTTTTGATTTCAAAGGTGGTCAAGGTGGCAGCAGTCATGGTCATGGGCGTGCGGGGCTTCTTGGTGAACAAAAGGAGGCAGACCGTTCGCACCCTGATGGGGTGGCAACGCCCATGCCGGCTGAGGACCCCAGGGTAGCGCAGGACGCCCGGCCTTCCCGCAGGCTCGGCGTTTGAACAGCGTCAGGCATTGAATGCATGAGGATTGCGCCCATCTGGAAACATTGAGAACAAAAAGGGACATTATCCCGGAACTCGATGAACTTCCTGACCCGTGGATCTTGTTTGTGCGCTTGCGGCAGCCCTTCACGGCCGGCCTCCACAAATGGGGAGCGCTGTGGGTGTACACCCGCCGAGGGACGGGCTACTGGGGATCGCCCAAGCGCTTCGGCGCGCCTTCCGAAATCACCTGCCTGCGGCTGGTGGCGGCTTGATTTTCAAGAAAAATCACTGGTTTGCGCATGACCCATAAGCATAATCAGCTATCTAATTAATAGCGTACTGCGTACTTGTCCACAGCCCGAAAACCCCGATGGAAACCCCATGAACAACGATCCCGCCATCCATGTCCTGAGGCTGAACCCCGGCGACGACCTGCGCGCCGAACTGCAATCGGCCTTCAACGCGCTGCAGGCCCGGGGCTGCCGGGCCGCCTGCGTCATCTCGGCCGTCGGCAGCCTGTCGCGCGCCGTGCTGCGCCATGCGGCCCAGGCGCAGGCAAGCGTGCAGAACGAGCCGCTGGAACTCATCACCCTGTCGGGCACGCTGAGCCCGGACGGCGTGCACCTGCATGCCAGCGTCGCCGATGCCCGGGGCGAAATGCGCGGCGGTCATGTCATGCCGGGCTGCAGCGTTCGCACCACGGCTGAAATCGTGCTGGCGCTGCTGCCGGGCTGGGCGTTCAGCCGCGCGCACGATGATCGGAGCGGCTTCATGGAGCTGGTGGCGACGCCCGCCAGCTCAAAAAATCCAGACTGAATTGGCCCCTGGCGCACGGCCAGCGGGCATGGAGTGCTATCAAAATCATGGTTTCAAGGCAGCGCCAGGCCTGCCTGGTTTCTTGGCCCGGGCTTCCATCACCAGGTAAATCACGGCGGCCACCAGCAGCGGCAGCAGGTAATAAACGACGCGGTAGGCCACCAGCCCGGCCAGCAGATCATGCCGTGGCATGCGCTGCGACAGCAGGGCCACGAACACCGCTTCGAGCACGCCCAGGTTGCCGGGAATGTGGGTGATCACGCCGGCAATCGCGGCCAGCAGCAGCACGCTGGCGACGCTGAAAAAGTCGATGCGCTGCTGCAGCAGGATAAAGACGATGCCCGACATCAGCAGCCAGTTGCCCGCGCCCATGGCCAGCTGCAGGCTGGCCAGCTTGAGCGAAGGCAGCTCGATGTCGTGGCCACGCAGGCGCAGGGTGCGCTGGCGTGAAAAGGCGCAGGCGCCCAGGTAGGCCAGCGCCACCGCCAGCAGCGCCAGGCCGGTCAGGCGCAGCTGCGAAGCGTCGATTTTCCAGCTGTTCGGCAGGGCTGGCGGCTTGAGGCTGAACACCAGCCCGGCCAGCAGCAGGTAGCCCATCCAGTTGGCCAGCATGCTGAAGGACATGATGCGGGTGATGGTGCCTAGCGCCAGCCCGAGCCGCGAGTACAGCCGCAAGCGAAAGGCGACGCCGCCGACCACCGATCCGAGGTTGAGGTTGAAGGCATAGCTGACAAAGGTCAGCAGCATCACCGTGGGCGCGCGCAGCGTGTGGCCGGTGTAGTGCCGGCCCAGCAGGTCAAAGCAGCTGTACAGCAGGTAACTGGCGGCGGCCAGCGCCACCGCGCCCCAGGATGCCGTCAGCGGGTAGTCCTGCAGCGATGACAGCACCTTGTCCCATTCGATGGTGCGCGCCTGCGACACCAGCAGGTAGCCGACCAGCCCAAAAAACACTGTCGTGGCGCCGCGCCTGAGCCACGGCCACCAGGGTCTGTCGGTGAGTTTGCGCCGGCGGGCGCCGGGCTCGCTGTCCGAGGGCGCCGGTTGCGGCAGGATGCGGCTGTCAGGCATCAGCGGCGCCAACCGGGTCGGCCTGGCTGACGCGGTCGGCGCCGGCGCTGTCGGCGCTGTCGGCGGTATCGGTGGGCACCGTCGCCAGCATCAGGCGCGGCGTGTGCGCGGGCAGCCAGCCGGCCCAGGCCGGAAAGCGGCTGAGCAGGTGAAACACAAAGAAGCTGCGCACCACGCGCCACCAGGTGGACTCCTCCAGGTCGCCCTGCCTGATCTGCTTGCAGCTGTTGTCCATCAGGTGGGCCAGCCGCGCGCTTAAATGCTGGTTGAAGGCGCGGTCCTTGATGATGACGTTGGCCTCCAGGTTCAGCGACAGGCTGAGCGGGTCCAGGTTGCTGGAGCCCACCGTGGCCCATTCGTCGTCGGACACCGCCACCTTGCCGTGCAGCGGCCGCTCGCAGTATTCAAAGATCTGCACACCGGCCGACAGCAGGTGGTGGTACAGCATGTTGGCCGCCGTCTTGACAATCGCCATGTCGGGCTCGCCCTGCAGGATCAGCTTGACCTCGACGCCGCGCCGCGCCGCCTTGCGCATTTCATTGAGCAGCCGGAAACCCGGGAAAAAATAGGCGTTGGCAATCACCACGCGCTGCCTGGCGGCGCGAATGGCGATGCGGTAATGCCGCTCGATGTCGGTGGTGTGCAGGCGGTTGTCGCGGGTGACGAAAATCGCCGCTGCGTCGCCTGCCGGCCCGGGAGCCTGGCGCCAGCGCTGCGCCAGGCGCTGCGCGCGGTCGGCAAAGCGCTCGCGCAGCTGGCCGCCCAGGCTTTTGGCCGTGCCCTGCTGCCCGGCGGCCAGCGCCTGGTGCACGAACGCGTGAATTTCCGCAACGATGGGGCCAATGACCTCGACCGCGTAGTCCTGCTTGGCCTCGGGGCCGAAGTCGGCCAGGTGGTCGGCCGAATAATTGATGCCGCCGACAAAGGCGCGCTGGCCATCGACGACCACGATCTTGCGGTGCATGCGCCTGAAGACATTCGTGCGCCAGCCCCAGAGCCGGGGGGCGGGGTCGAACACATGCACGCGCACGCCGGCCTGCGTCAGGGCCGAGATGAAGCCGGGCGACAGGTCGGGCGAGCCGAAGCCGTCCACCGTGACATCGATCCGCACGCCGCGCGAAGCCGCCTGCAGCAGCGCCGCATGCAGCGCCAGGCCGACCTTGTCCTCGAACAAAATGAAGGTTTCGAGCACCACCTCGTTCCGGGCAGCGGCGATGCATTCAAAAACGCGCGGGAAAAACGCCTCGCCGTTTTCCAGCAACTGAAACGAGTTGCCGCTGACCCAGCGCGTCATGGCGTGCCTGCAAAGTTCGCCGGGCGCTGCATGAATCCAGAAACGATGCGGAGCTGGTTCATGCCGTGCGCCGCTTTACAGGCGGATTTCCGCCGCCAGCGGCGCATGGTCGGACAGGTGCGACCACGGGTGGCTGGGCAGCACGATGGGCGAATGGCCGATGGCATTGCGCACATAGATGCGGTCCAGCTGCAGCAGCGGCAGGCGCGCCGGAAAGGTCCGCGCCGCCTGGCCGTTGGCCTGCACGAACACCTCGTGCAGGTTCGCGCCCTTGGCCATCTGGGCATGGGCACGGCGCCGCCAGTCGTTGAAGTCGCCGGCCACCACCACCGGGGCGCGCACGGGAATTTCCTTGCGCACCAGGTCGCACACCAGCTTCATCTGCTGCGTGCGGTGGCTTTCGACCAGCCCCAGGTGTACGCAGATCGCGTGCACATTGCGGCTCTGGCCGGGCACCTGCAGTTCGCAATGCAGCATGCCGCGCCGCTCGGGGCCGCTGATGGAGATGTCGCGGTTTTCAAACCGGACAATCGGAAACTTCGACAGCACCGCGTTGCCGTGGTGGCCGTGGGTATAGACCGCGTTGCGGCCGTAGGCAAACTGCTCCCAGATGCTGTCGGCCAGGTATTCGTAATGCGGCTCTTCGGGGTAGTTGTCGAACTTCTCGGCATGCTTGAGATGGCTGCCGGCCACCTCCTGCAAAAACACCACGTCCGCGCCCACGGTGCGCACCGCATCGCGCAATTCGGACAGGATGAACTTGCGGTTGAAAAAGGTGAAGCCCTTGTGGATATTGACCGTGAGCACCTTGAAGGAATAAGGCGTGTGGACCTCGGGCGCGGGCTGGTCAGCCTGGGCGGCCTCGGGATGCGCTGGACGGGAAGCAGGGGTGGGAATGAAGGGCTGCATAAGAAATAAGGCACCAGAAAAAAACAGGACTGAAAAGCCCGTGAACGCATTGTTGGTCTGCACAGGCTGGTGAACTGTAGGACAGTAACTTATTTGCGCTGAGTCGCCATGCCCGCTTTGACAGTCCGCCACCGCCGGGCTGGCGGGCTGCGATGCATAGGCGCCCCGGACGCGTCCTACATGCTTGAAGGAAGCTTGCCGACAGTCTGCGCAGGCGGGGCTGATTAAGTTGAATGGGGAAGCTGTTAACCAACAAGCCTTTGCGGGCCAATAAAGGAGTGCATCACCATGCTCATGAAATCCGCCATAAAAACGATTCCCCTGGCAACTGCGATGACCGCCGCGCTGATGTTCGGTGTCGCGGCGCATGCGCAAACCGCTGCATCGCCGGCTCGCGCCGAGGTCAAGATGGACACGGCCGACTTCCTCAAGACCCACCGCTGGGACGATAACATGAGTGTCTGGGTGCTGAAGTCGGGCGTCGAAGCCCCGGCCGGCGTGAAACCGCGTGCCGAAGTGAAGGCCGAGCGCGACGCGTTCATGCGCACCCACAAGTGGCAGAACGACTCCAGCACCTGGGTGCCGATCAAGACGGGCCCGCGCGACCTCGGAACGATGACGCGCGCGCAACTGGCGGCCGAGACCAAGCAGTTTCTGGCCACGCATACCTTTGACGAGGAGAAAGGGGTCTATGTCGAGAAGGCCCCGCGCAAGACGAAGTGAAGGCGGCCAGCTCCGCCGCAGTCCTGTGCATTCATTTGGGCCGTGGCGGGGCCAGCCCCTTGCCGGGCTGCGAAAGGTTGCCGGCGCGCAGTTCCGCGACGGCCTGGCCCACCGCGCGGGCCACATTGCGGACCTCGGTCTGCAGGGCCGTATCGGCATCGAGCACGCCATGGCTGGTGGCATAGGGCTCGTAATAGCCAATGTAGCGGTCCAGCCGCGCCTTGCTGCCGGCGTCGATGAAGCCCATCCAGTCGAGCCAGTCCGACAGGTTGCGCCGCGAGTCTTCAACGCCCGCCACGTCGCCATGCACCACCAGCCCATAGACGCGGCCGGCCAGGTGCTTGGGGTAATCCCAACCGCCGAGTTCGAGCGCCTTGGCTTCCTCCGGATTTTTGCCATGGGTGGAGGTCGGGTCCGGGTTGCCGCCGTCGGCGCAGACCAGGCGGTCGATCATGAGCTTGAGCGGGCTGGGCGACTGGTACCAGTACACCGGCGTGACGATGATGACGGCGTGCGCGGCGGTCCAGCGTTCGTAGATTTCGGCCATCCAGTCACTGGTCTGCCCCAGCGAATGGTTGGGATAGCAGCTGCACGGCCAGTGGCACAGCGGCATGGCGGTCGAGACGCAGCCCTTGCAGGGATGGATGTTGAGCCGGTAGCTCGAAGTCAGCAGGCTCAGGTCCAGCCTATCGACTTCCAGCTTCGCCTGGCGCAGCGTCTCTTCGGCCCACTGCACCATGCGAAAGGTCTTGGAGATTTCACCGGGGCAGGTGCCGTCGTTGCGCGATGAGCCGCAGACCAGCAGCACGCGGGACGGCGTGGCCGGGTCTTTCCAGGTGGCCTGGGCTTTTTGCAGCCGCTCGCGCGTCTGCAGCCATTCCACCGACAGCGCGTAGTCCGGGTCGGCATGGCCAGCACCGGCCTTGCGCGTGAGCGGCGCCTTGCGGCCTTTCTGGTAGGCGTCCCAGGCAATCGCCTCGACGCGCGAGAGGGCATGGTCTTCGGCCCGGAAAGCCGGGTCCATGAAGGACTGCATGAAGCGTTCATGAAATTCGGTGCGCGACAACGTGGCTGGCGCCTGGCCTTTGCGGACTTCAGTCATCACGCCAGTTTAGTCAGGCGGCGTTATTTCCGTGCCGGGTCTGGATGCCGTCCTACACCGGCTTGAGAATTTTTGCCGCGACAGCAAAATCAGCATGAAAAACGCCTTTTGCGCAATGGCTGCGGGCACCAGCAGCTATTAAAAAAATAGTAATTAGCCAGGCCTTGCAGGCACAAAAAAACCTGCACCGCCACGCTTGAAAAGCGCAACCGGTGCAGGTGCTTCAAGGCCCGGCGCCGCGAAGGCGTCAGGGCCTTGCCGGCCCTGTTCAGCCTTTGGGATGCATCATGCCGCCTTCATGGTGGCCGCGCCCGCCTTGCCGGCCCATTTTCTTGTGCTCGGCATCAAAGGTTTTTTGCTGGTCAAGGCTCAGTGCGGCGTACAAGGCCTTGGTGGCTTCGCCGCGCTTGTCCATCTCGGCATTCATTTCGGTCATGCGCTGGGTCCGCAGCGCACGCATCTTGTCGATGCGCTCGGGCGTGGTCAGCTTGTCGAACTCGGCGCGCTGCTCGGGCGTGGGGCGCTGGCCCATCATGCGTGCCGGCGGCTGCATGGCGGCGGTGAAGGCGGTCCAGGCGCCTTCCTGGGCCGGCGTGATCTTGAGCTTGGCTTTCAGTTCGGCCTGGTGCTTGGCCATCCGGGCCTGCATCTGGGCCGGGTCGTGGCGTCCCATGCGGTGCTCGCCATGGTGCGCCTTGGCGTTGTGGGTTGCAGTGCTTGACGTGCCGGGGTTCAGGGCCGCCGGGGCCGCGTCGGTGCCTTGCGCCATGGCGCCGCCAGCGGTGACCAGCAGGGTGGCAAGGACAAGGCTATTGAGGGATTTGAGCGCGAATTTCATGGAAAACTTCCTTTCGGTGAGGAGATGGTCTGGCGCCAGGAATTGGCGGCAGGCTGGAGGCTAGTTTGGCGCGCCTGTGTATAGCCGCCATTGCGCGGGCGTGACGGTTTGTAAAGTTGCGTGAAAACCGCGTTGCCGGGCGCGCTGCTTCGGCAAATTCAGGCCTCTGGCCGAGGGCTGCTTGCGCTATGCTTTTGGCATTCAAAATGCAAGAGGAACCGGGGTTGCCATGAGTTTTCTGTCGGAACTGAAAAGCCGGGCCAATGCGCTGCAGGGCCTGCAGCTCGGCGCGCAGCGCGACCTCGTGGCCGGCACCCAGGCCTGCGAAGTGGCCTGCCGGATGGCGCTGGTGTATTTGCAGGACTTGTGCGCCCAGCTCAACGTCATCCAGCCGCCCGCGCCAGGCGTCTACAGCCTGGACGGCAAGGCGCCGTTTGCTGGATCCGCGGCGCTGGTGCAGCGCAACTTCCGCTGCGACGCGCGCCGCAAGATGCTGCGCAATGCGGAGGTTTTCGACTACATCGGCGTTGGCTGGGACTTGCTGCCCGTCACCGGACTGGTGGCGACCCACACGGTCACCGTCAACTTTCCGCCCGACCTGGAGCGCGTGACGCAGCGCCTGTCCGTCGGGCAGATCCAGCACGAACGCAAGGACCAGCGCCACCCCGAGACCAACAAGCTGCTGGCCTATGTGTTCGACTACCAGACCGAGTCGCGCGCCTTCATCACGCTGACGCCCGACCATGACACCGGCTGCATCGCCTTTCGCGTGAGCAACGTGGGCGGCTTTGGCGTACACAACACCAGCTATCCGGGGGCGCAGGTCACGCACAGGCTGCTTGACGAGCTGGCCAAGAAGCTGGTCGGCCAGCCCAGCCGTTTCGGCTGAAAAGCGCATCCGGTTACCTGCGCGGCCTTGCGGGCCGGCGGCGGCTGTGCTTACAATCGCCGCAGCTTGTCGGGGTGCCCGGGATGTTCACATCCGGGGCTGAGATCGCAAAAATGCGAGACCCGCTGAACCTGATCGGGATCATGCCCGCGTAGGAAACAAGGCACTTTGGCTCCGGAAATCCGTCATTCCTCCTGCACAGGGTTTTTGACGGCGACATTTCTGGCTCCCCAGGCAGGCACACCACCTTTTTCTGGAGACAGCCATGGCCAAAACCAATCTTTCCGTCGATGCAGCGGACCTGACCAGCCGCATCACCCGCACGCCTTTTCCGGGTTCGCGCAAGATCTACATCGAAGGCTCGCGCCCCGACATCCGCGTGCCGTTTCGCGAAGTCACGCTCACCGACACGCTGGTGGCCGAAGGCAGTGAAACCCGCCGCGAGGCCAATCCGCCGCTGCGCCTGTTCGACTCGTCGGGCGTGTACACCGACCCGGCAGCAAGCATCGACATCACGCGCGGCCTGTCTCCGCTGCGCGGCGCCTGGATCAACGAGCGCCAGGACACCGAAGCCCTGCCCGGCATCAGCAGCGCCTACGGCCGCGAGCGCCTGAACGACCCGGCCCTCAGCGCGCTGCGCATGGCCCACGCGCCCGTGCCGCGCCGCGCCAAGGCGGGCGCCAACGTGTCGCAGATGCATTACGCGCGCCAGGGCATCATCACGCCGGAGATGGAATACATCGCGATCCGCGAAAACCTGGTGCGCGCCCAGCTTGCCGAACGCCTGGCGACCGAGCGCGTGCCGAAAACCGGCCATTCGTTCGGCGCGTCGATTCCGAAAGACATCACCGCCGAATTCGTTCGCGACGAAGTGGCGCGCGGCCGCGCCGTGATTCCGAACAACATCAACCACCCCGAAACCGAGCCGATGATCATCGGCCGCAACTTCCTGATCAAGGTCAACGCCAACATCGGCAACTCGGCCGTCACCTCGTCGATTGAAGAGGAGGTGGACAAGCTGGCCTGGTCGATCCGCTGGGGGGCCGACACCGTGATGGACCTCTCGACCGGCGAGAACATCCACGAAACCCGCGAATGGATTCTGCGCAATTCGCCGGTGCCGATTGGCACGGTGCCGATTTACCAGGCGCTGGAAAAAGTCAACGGCAAGGCCGAAGACCTGACCTGGGAAATCTTCCGCGACACGTTGATCGAGCAGGCCGAGCAGGGCGTGGACTATTTCACCATCCACGCCGGCGTGCGCCTGGCCTATGTGCCGCTGACCGCGAACCGCCTGACCGGCATCGTCTCGCGCGGCGGCTCGATCATGGCGAAATGGTGTTTGTCGCACCACAAGGAAAGCTTTTTGTACGAGCATTTCGAGGAGATTTGCGAAATCATGAAGGCCTACGACGTCTGCTTCTCGCTCGGCGACGGCCTGCGCCCCGGCTCGATTGCCGACGCCAATGACGAAGCGCAGTTCGCCGAACTGCACACGCTGGGCGAACTCACGCAGATCGCCTGGAAGCACGACGTTCAGGTGATGATCGAAGGCCCCGGCCATGTGCCGCTGCAGCTGGTCAAGGAAAACGTCGAGAAGCAACTCGAAGCCTGCTTTGAAGCGCCGTTCTACACGCTTGGCCCCTTGATCACCGACATCTCGCCCGGCTACGACCATATTTCGTCGGCGATGGGCGCGGCGAATATCGGCTGGTACGGCACGGCCATGCTGTGCTACGTGACGCCCAAGGAGCATCTGGGCCTGCCGAACCGCGACGACGTGAAGCAGGGCCTGATCGCCTACAAGATCGCCGCGCATGCGGGCGACCTGGCCAAGGGCTACCCGGGCGCGCAGATGTGGGACAACGCGGTCAGCAAGGCGCGCTTCGAGTTCCGCTGGGAAGACCAGTTCCGCCTGGCGATTGACCCCGACACGGCGATGGCCTACCACGATGAAACGCTGCCCAAGGAAAACGCCAAGGTGGCGCATTTCTGCTCGATGTGCGGGCCGAAGTTCTGCTCGATGAAGATTTCGCAGGAAGTGCGCGAGTTTGCGCGGCTGAATCCGTCCACCACGACGCTGGCCAAGGCGCCGGGCGTGATTCCGATCCAGCAGGTCAGCAGCGGCTTCGAGGAAAAAGCCGAGGAGTTCCGCAAGGGCGGGAACGAGATTTACTCCTGAAGCGGGCCGGCTCCTGTCTTGCTCCTTCCCCTGCTGGGGGAAGGCCGGGATGGGGGTCCCCCCGAATCCGAATCAGGAACCGCCTGAAAATGCTATTAAAAAAATAGCTGACTGCGCATACGGATCGTGCGCTAGAGCCATTTTTCACTTAAATTCAACGGGTTTCTTCCCGAGACAGACTTCTTATCCACCTTTGCGCCCGCCGCTGGCCCCATCCCGGCCTTCCCCCAAAGGGGGAAGGAGCAAGGCGGGGACGGCTGGCAAGCCTGAATAAATGCATTCACCCATGAACTCCCTTCACATCGGCATTGCCGGCGCCGGCCTGGCCGGCCGCACGCTGGCCTGGCGGCTGCTGCGCGCGGGCTGCCGCGTCACTTTGTTCGATTCGCGCCAGCGCGCCGAACTGGACACCGCTTCGATGACCGCAGCGGCCATGCTGTCGCCGCTGGCCGAACTGTCGGTATCAGACGAAGTGGTGTTTCAGTTGGGCCGGCGCTCGATGGAGTTATGGCCGCGCTGGGTCGCCGAACTGGCCGAGGGCGGCGGCGAGCCAGTGTATTTCCGCCAGAAAGGCACGCTGGTCGTGGCGCACGCGCCTGACCAGAGTTCGCTCGACCACTTCAGCGGCCTGTTGCACCACCGGCTGCCCGAGGCCTGCCGCGCCGAGGTGCACACGCTGGACGCGGCCGCGCTGGCGCAGCGCGAGCCGGCGCTGGCCGGGCGCTTTGGCGGCGGCCTGTTCCTGGAGAGCGAAGGCCAGCTGGCCAATGACCAGTGGATGGCCGTGCTGGGCCGGGAGATCGACCGGCTCGGCGTGACCTGGCATGAAGGCCAGGCGGTTGACCGGGTGGAAGAGGGGCGCATCATTTGCGCCAGCGGCGAATACGCAGTGGATGTGGCGGTCGATGCGCGCGGCGTGGGCAGCAAGGCGCAGTGGCCGCAGCTACGCGGCGTGCGCGGCGAGGTGCTGCGCGTCGAATGCCACGGCGTGACTTTGCAGCGCCCGGTGCGGCTGATGCATCCGCGCTACGCGCTCTACGTCGCGCCCCGGCCCGACCACCAGTTCGTCGTCGGCGCGACCGAACTCGAATCGGAAGACACCGGCCCGGTCACGCTGCGTTCAACGCTGGAGCTGGGCAGCGCGCTGTACAGCCTGCACCCGGCCTTTGGCGAGGCGCGCGTGCTGCGGCTGTCGGCCGCGCTGCGTCCGGCGCTGGACGACCACCGGCCGGCCGTGGCGCTGCGCGATGGCGTGTGGCACATCAACGGCCTGTACCGGCATGGCTATTTGTGCGCGCCGGCGGTGGTCGATGAACTGGCCCATAAACTGTTGGCAACATGAATATACGCACAGCAAGGAGATGAGATGACCGATTTTGAAATTTCCCTGAATGGCGAGCGCATCGCCACGCAGGCGGCTACCCTGCAGGGCCTTCTGCTGGAGCGCGGCTACGATTTGAAAAGCGCCTTTGCCTGCGCCATCAACAGCGGCTTCGTGCCGCGCCCGCAGTGGCCCGAGCGCAGCTTGCAGGGCGGCGACCGCATCGATGTGGTCACGCCCATAACGGGAGGTTGAACATGAGCAATCCCATGAACAGTTCCATCGCCCACGGCAGCCCGTGGAGCGTTGCCGGAACCACCCTTTCGAGCCGTTTTTTCCTCGGCACCTCGCATTACCCGTCGCCGCAGGTGCTGGGCGATGCGGTGCGCGCCAGCGGGACCGAAGTGCTGACGGTCGGCCTGCGCCGGCTGCAGCCCGAAACCGGCGGCGGCAGCAGTTTCTGGCAGCGCATCCAGGCGCTGGGCTGCCACATTTTGCCCAACACGGCGGGCTGCCACAGCGCCGAAGAAGCCATCACGCTGGCGCAGATGGCGCGCGAGATTTTCGGCACGAGGTGGATCAAGCTCGAAGTGATCGGCGACGACTACACGCTGCAGCCGGACACGGTCGCCACGCTCGAAGCCGCCACGGCGCTGGCGAAGGACGGCTTTTCGGTCTTTGCCTACACCACCGACGACCTGGTGATGGCCCAGCGCCTGCATGCGGCGGGCTGCGCGGCGGTGATGCCGTGGGCCGCGCCGATAGGCACCGGGCGCGGGCCTTTGAATCCGTATGCGCTGGAAACCATGCGCCGCCGCCTGCCGGATGCGGTGCTGATCGTCGATGCCGGACTGGGCCGGCCGTCGCATGCCGCGCAGGTCATGGAGCTGGGCTTTGACGCCGTCCTGCTGAACACCGCCGTGGCGCAGGCCGGCGACCCGGTGCGCATGGCGCGGGCCTTTGCCGATGGCGTGGCGGCCGGGCGCGCGGCGTATGAATCAACGCCGATGCCCGAGCGCGCCGCCGCGCAGGCTTCGACCTCCACCGTCGGCGTGCCGTTCTGGCACGCGACCTGACTTGCTCCTTCCCCCGCTGGGGAAGGAGCCATACGAAGAATTCTTTAACCCGGTGACCGCCATGACTGCTTCCGCGCCTTTTGCCCCCCTGACCGGCCCCATCGGCTTTTACCCCGTGGTGCATGACGCCGCCTGGGTCCAGCGCCTGCTCGGCTGGGGCGTGCGCACGGTGCAGCTGCGCTTCAAAGCCGCTGGCCACACGCCGGCCGAGATCGAACGCGAAGTGAACGCCGCCGTCGAGGCCGGCAGCAAAGTGCCGGGCGCGCAGGTGTTCATCAACGACCACTGGCAACTCGCCCTAGCCGCCGGCGCCTACGGCGTGCACCTGGGCCAGGAAGACCTGGACACGGCCGACATCGAAGCCCTGCGCAACGCAGGCCTGCGGCTGGGCCTGAGCACGCACACGCCGGCCGAACTGGCGCGCGCCCATGCGGTGCAGCCGTCCTATCTGGCGATTGGCCCGATCTACCCGACGACGCTGAAAGTCATGCCTTACGCGCCGGTCGGACTGACGCAATTGAAGGAATGGGCCACGCTGGCCGTGCCGTATCCGGTGGTGGCGATTGGCGGCATTTCGCTGGAGCGCCTGCCCGGCGTGCTGGCCTGCGGCGTCGATGGCGTGGCGGTGGTCAGCGCGGTGACGCTGGCGGCTAACCCGCAGCAGGCGGCGCTGCAAGGGCTTGCGCTGGTTGGGAAACGCTGAAAGTTCAGTTTTAATGATCAAATGTGCTTGCAGCGCATGAAACGCGGGCGCAACTAGCTATGCATTTAATAGCAATGCGAGTTGACCTTGCATTCCATGGGCTAGCTTTACTGACAGCAACCGTGTTTATGAAAGCGAATACCCCATGAATCTCCAGCGACTTTCAGGCTTTTCCACTCCACGGAACCGGCATTTCACTTTGTGGGCATTGGCCTTGGGCTGTCTGTTGCTGTCCGGTTGCAGCGCAACGGGCGCCAAGTTTCAAGGCTTGGAAAAACCAGATTCAGACGCTGGCGAAATCGTGGTCTATCGGCCAGATCGGTTGGTTCGGGGTGGCGTGGCTTACTACGTGCATCTGGATGGGAAAGAGGTGGGCATGTTGAAAAACGCCGGCTTTGTTGCATTGCGCACAACGCCCGGAACGCATGTGGTTCTGATGAAGGCTGGACTTCAGGATTTTTTCATGAAGGCAAGGACTGCCGAAGTGGTGTTGCTTGCCGGGGAGCGCAAGTTCCTTCGATTTGAACCTTCCATCACCGGTAGTCCCATCGTCCTGCCGAACGTGGCCTATGTTCCAGTTGGCTTTGGCTTTATAGCTGTCCCGGAGGGCCAGGCAGCTATCGAGTTACGAGATCTAAATCAGTCAAAGTGAGATTTGACAGGAGATTGCTCGAAACCTAACTATCGTTGCTTCGTCACCTGCGCTTTCCATACCTCGTGCCCCGGCTCTCCAAGCTGCCGCGCCAGCCGCTGGCGCTGCTGGCGCGGCAGGGCGCGCATTCCCATCAGCACCCACTGCGTGCGCGCCACGTTGATCTGGCCGGTACTCGCCCAGTGTTCGGCTTCCAGCGCCGGGTTGTGCAGCATGGCGGCCAGCCAGGCGGCCTGCGACGGGTTCAGCGCAGTCGCCGGGCGGCCGAAGTAGCGTTTTGACGCCGCCTCGGCGCCGCAAATCCCATTTCCCCACGGCGCATGCGCCAGGTACAGCCGCAGGATGCGGTTCTTGCCCAGGGTCTGCTCCATTTCCACCGCATACAGCAACTCGCGCAGCTTGCGCGCCGGGCTGCGCTCGTCGCCGGTGACCAGCAGCTTGGCCAGCTGCTGGGTCAGCGTGCTGGCGCCGCGCCCGGCCCGGCCTTCCGGCCGGCTGTCCTGGTTCTGCACCAGCGCGGCGCTGAGTTCGGCCAGGTCGTAGCCGCCGTGCTCGTAAAAGCGCTGGTCCTCGGCGGCGATCACGGCGCGCGCCAGCCAGCTTTCAGGCGTCAGGCGCGAGGCGGTGTCGCTGCAGGCCGAGCGCGCATTGACCAGCGCTTCGGTGCCCAGTCCGCTGACCTGGAAGGCCTCGATCTGCGGCGTCATGCTGAACTCGCCGCCCGGCAGGGCCAGCGTGGCGGTCAATGCCAGCCGGCCTTCGATGCGGGCTTGCGCCAGTTCGGGAATCGACGCGCCGAACAGCGCATAGGCATCGGCCATGGGCGTCATGGGCAACTGCAGGCGCAGGCGCAAGCCGCCCTTGGTCAAGTCGCCGTGCCAGACGGCCTTCACTTGGCCTGACGAGATTTCGCCGTTCAGCTGTTCGCCGTGGCGCTGGATGGTGAGCCGCAGTTCATCGACCTCGACCGGCTCGCCGCCCAGCGCCGGCGCCTGCACGGCGCAGGGCGCGCAGCGCGCCGCCAGCGTCTGGCTGTCCGCCTGCCAGGCCAGATGCACCGGCCCGTTGTACGCCGCCACCGTCCGGCCATCGAGCAGGGGCGCCAGCCAGGGCGCGGTGGCCAGGCGCAGCAGCGCGGGCACGCTGGCCTGAAGCCGCACCGGGCCGAGGCGAATCGACGTGGCCCATTCGCCGGGCAGCGGCGCGAGCAGGGTTTTGACAACCAGGTACAGCGCCACCACCAGGGCCGCCGACAGCGCCAGCAAAACCGCCATGACCCGGGCGAAGGTGCGCCGGGCGGTCACAGCGGCCTCGCCACGGTGATCGCCTGCCACGGCCCCGGCGACTGGCCCATGATGGCGGCCCAGTACCAGGCCGAGGTGTCGGTGAAGCCCTGGCCGCCGGCATCAACGATGCGCTCGCAGACCCGCAGGCGCTGGCCGCCGCCGGGCTGCAGGGCTTCGAAGCAGCGCCACAGCCTGCGTTCGCTGTCGAGTTCGAGCTGCTGCGCCGCGATGCGGTAGCCCAGCCCCTGGTAGCAGTCGATGGCCGGGTGCAGCATGCGCGTCGGCTGGTTGATGCTGCGCAGCACCAGCACCTGCCGGCCGTCGGTCATGCGGCTCAGCGTGCCGGGGAAATTGCGGGCAAAGCGCTGCTCGACTTCGCTGAGCGCCAGCGGCCGCAGCGCCCGGCCCTGCCACTGCGCGGGCAGTTCGCTGGCGATTTTCGGCGTGGGCCGCAGTACGTCCGGCTGGCGGCTGGCGACGGCGGCGGACCACAGCATGCAGGCGGGCAGCAGCACGGCCCACAGCGTCTTGTGCAGCACGCGGTTGATGAAGGTGTTTTCAAGCACGAAGGCCTCCTTCGGGGCGGCTCATCACAAGGGCAATCGCGCCGCAGACGGCCGCCAGCGCCACCAAGCCGCCCAGCCGGACAGGTGATTACCCGAGGCCTCGGCGGCCACCAGCAGCGTGTTGCGAACGATGTTGCCCGCCAGCACCAGCACGCCGACGGCGGGCAGGCGGGTTAGAAAAGCGCGGTTGCCGCGCCCCAGGTACAGCGTCACCGCGCAGGCCGTGAAGTAGCCCAGCCAGGCCATCTGCACGCCCGAGCAGGGCGCATCGACGATGACCAGATGGCCGTCCACGCGCAGGCTGGCGCCGCTGCGCTCGACTTCGTGGCTGGCCAGCAGCAGCCAGCGGCTGGCTTCGGCCGTGATGAGGCGCAGCGGAAAGCCCGCGTAGAACTGCAGCGACGCCAGCAGCGGCAGCGCCAGCACCGACAGGCCGACGACCGGCGCGCTGGCCACGCCCGCCGGTAAAAAAGCGGCCAGCCCGGCGGCCAGCGCCAAGAGGGCCAGCAGCGCCACGGCCAGCGCCGGTAGCAGGCCCTGCGCGGCGGTGGCGGCAACGGCGCCGGCCAGCGCCAGCGCAAACCAGGCCAATCGCGGTGACGAGCGCAGCCGCAGCCGGTGGCACGCCACCAGCAGCCCGAGCGCCGCCAGCGCCAGCAGGCCCAGCGGGTCGTCGGAGCGGTCCAGCATGCGCCTGCCCATCCACAGCCAGGTCGGCCAGAGGGCCGCGACCAGCAGCAGCGGCCAGAGCCAGCCGGGCGCGGTGTCGATGCGCACGCCCCAGCGCACGAAGCCGGACGATGCGGGCAGACTGGGGAACCGGGCTTGGAAAAGGCGGATCGCTGGCGTTTGACCACCGCCGGCCCCCATCCCAACCTTCCCCCAGCGGGGGAAGGAGCAAAACCGGGCATGAGAAGAGGTGTGCATATGCTGGGCTCCGGCAGGTCAGGCGGTGAAGCGGGCGGCGCTACCCGGCCTGCCGCGCGACGCCCTGCGCTCGCGCCGCGCCAGCAGGGCCAGCACCGACAGCAGCACCAGCACCGCGCCCCAGGTGGCGGGCTCGGGCGTGCCGGGCACTGCGGCGCCGATGGACACTTCGCCCACCGCCAGGTTGCTCACGCCCTGCGGCAGCGGCGAAGGCTGGTTCACGCCGGTAGCGTCCTGCGGCTGCAGGTTGCGCACCACCTGGTCCACCGCCAGGAAGCTGGTGTACTGCGTCAGCAGGTTGTACTGCAGGCCCAGCTCGGTGATGCGCTGGCGGTGCGCGTCGCCGCCTTCGAGCGCTTCCTGGTCCGACAGGCTGGCGATGCGGTGGCGTGCCCAAAGGTAGCGCAGCGCGGCCGTGTTCTGGCCGTTTTGCGCTGGCACGGTCACGGCATTGCGGTACGGGCCGGTGGCGCTCTGGCCGTCGATGATGACCTGGCCCGCTGGCGTGCCGCGCCATTTGCCAAACACCACCACCGGGCGCTCGCCCAGCACGTCGGGCAGTTGCGCGGGCTCCACGTCATACACGTCCAGGCCCTCGAAGCGCAGCTTCACGCTGGTCAGCACCGGCGACTCGATCAGCCGGCGAAAGCGCTCGGCCTGGGCCCTGGCCTGCGATGGCTCGGTGATGATGAAGGGCTCGCCCATGCCGGCGCGCGCCAGGCCTTCCATCAGGTGGCGGTTGACCGACGAGCCGATGCCGAATGAAAACAGGTTCGCCTGCGACAGGTTGCGCCGCACCAGCTCGAAGGCTTCGCGCTCGACGGTGACGAAGCCGTCGGTCACCACGACCACGGTGCGCGACACGTCGGCCGCCTTGGGTTCGGCATACACGCGCTTGAGCGCCGGAATCAGTTCGGTGCCGCCACCGCCGCCCATTTCGTCGATGGTGCGCACCGCCTGCTCGATATTGGCCTGCGTGGCGGGGACCGATGCGGGGCTCAGGAAGCGGTTGCTGCCCGAGAACAGCAGCACGTTGAAGGTGTCGCTGGGGCGCAGCTTGCCGATCAGCTCGCGCATCAAGGTCTTGGCCGTGTCGAGCGGAAAGCCGTGCATCGAGCCCGAGATATCGACGACGAAGATGTAGTCGCGTGGGCTGATGGCCTGCGCCGCGACCTGCTTGGGCGGCTCGATCATGGCGAGGAAGAAGTTCTCGCCGCTGGCGCCATTGCCCGGCGTGCCCTGATACAGCATCACGCCCGACTCGATGCGCTCGCCGGCCAGCCGGTAGTCGAGGATGAAGTCGCGGTTGTTGCCGGGCTTATCGCCGCTGCGCAAGGAAACGGCGGCGCGTTCGTCGCCGTCCTTGGTCACGTCGATGCTGTGCGAGTGGGAAGACACTTCCTTGATGCCGATGGGCGTGGCCAGCTTGACCTTGATGTCAAACGCCGTCGCCGACGCCTGACCCGCTGGCAAGAAGGGCTGGGCTACCCATTGAGCCAGCGCCTGGCTGGATTGCGCGCTGTTGTAGCGCGGGCCGACCACCGTGGGAAAGACGAACTGGTAAGCGCCCGACTGCGGCACCAACAGTTCGGTGTAGCGCAATTCCACCTTCACGTCGTCGCCGGGCAGGATGTTGGCGACGTTCATCTCGAACACGTTGGGCAGGTGCTGCTCCAGCAGCGCGGCGGTCTTGCCTTCGTTCCTGGCGGCGTCGTATTCGATGCGCGCCTGCTGCTTTTCGCGGATGTTGGCGGTGATCAGGCGGTCGGCCAGCCGCACGTTCATGCCATAGACGGCGGCGCGCGTCGAGGCGGGAAAGACATAGCGCGCCTCGATGGCGCGCTGGCCTTCGTTTTTGTAGCGCTGGGTGACGGTGACATCGGCAATCACGCCGGAAATCTGCACATCGACCGAGGTGGATTTGAGCGGCAGCGCGTCCACGCCGGGCGTGTCGCTCTTGACGAAGAAGTACGGGCTTTCGGTTTTCAGCCGGGGCGCGCTGCCGTTGTCCTGCGCCTGCGCGGGGCTGGCCGACAGCGCGATGAAACAGACCGTCGCCAGGCTGGCGGTGGCAAGCCAGAGCCAGCGCGCGGCGCGGGCATTGGGGGAAAGTGGTGACTCCATGAGGATTCCTTGGGCGGCATGCGACAGTGCATGAACCCCAAGCATCGCGGCGGCATGGGAAAGCGGTTTGAAGCCTGCGGGAAGTGTTTGTGAAGTCGGTGTGAAGGGCTGGCGCTGGCACAGGCTCAGATCTTCAATTTGCTATTTATTTAATAGCTGCTTGCGCTCGTATTCATTGCGCTGGAGGCTGATTTCATGGTGAAAACAGGTATCGGGGCGGCTGGAATCAGGTCTTTGCGCGCCTTTTGCACCTCGGAATGCTGGTTTTGAAGCACTTTTCAAGGGTGAAAAGTGACTCTGGCGCAAGCTGTATATGCGCAAGCAGCTATGAAATCAGGAGTCCTTTCGCTGGCTTGCGACCCAGCGGGCAGGCCCGCCTTGCCAGCCCGCTACCCCGCCAGGCGCGGCAGCGACAGCGTAGCCAGCGCCCCGCCGCCGTCCGCATTGACCAGTTCGATGCGCCCATGGTGCAGCGACGCGATTTCCTTCACGAACGCCAGCCCCAGCCCGGTGCTTTTCTTGCGCGAATGCGGGCGCGCCAGCGAATAGAACTTCTCGAACACCTTGTCCTGCGCATAGTCGGGGATGCCCGGTCCCCGGTCTCGCACCTGCACGCGCACGGTGCGCGCCCCCAGGTGCAGCGACAGCACGACCTGGCTGCCCTCGGGCGAGAAATCGACCGCGTTGTCCAGCAGGTTACTGACGGCGCGGCGCAGCAAAAAGCCATCGCCTTCGACCGCAGCGTCTTCGGGCGCATCGACGGCGATGCGAATGCCGCGCAGCCGGGCGGCATCCTGCGCGGCGCTGGCGAGTTCCTCCAGCAGCGGCTTCAAGGCCACGGGCTGCACCTTGTCGAGCGAGCGGCGCGTCTCCAGCGCGGTCAGTTCCATCATGCGGTCCACCATTTCCTGGATGCGCCCGGCCTCGCGCGTGATGTTGGCCAGGAAGCGCTGGCGTTCGGCCTGCGGCATGCTGGGCTCTTGCAGCAGCTCGGCCGCGCCGCGAATCGCCGACAGCGGGCTTTTGACCTCGTGCGTCAGCGTCTGCACGTAGTCGGCGACGTAGTTGCGCCCGGCCAGCGCGTCGCGCATCTCGTCGTAGGCCGCGCCTATCGCGCCGAGTGCGCGCCGGCCCAGCCGGGGAAAATTGAACGAGCGCTGGGCGCGCACATAGCGCACGTAGTCCGAGATCAGGCCGAACGGCCGCACCAGCCAGACCGAGACGATCACCGCCAGCAGCAGCACCGCCAGCACCGACACCAGCCCGACGTACAGGGTTTTTTCGCGCGCGGCCGAGACGAACTGGCCAAAGCTGGTGACCGGCTTGCCGACGCTGGCGACGCCGATGATCTCGTTGTTCCAGCGAATCGGCGCGCCCACGTACATCACCGAGGTGCGCGGGTCGTCCGGCACGTCGCGCGTGGAACGCGCGCCGTAGCGGCCTTCGAGCGTCAGGCCGACATCGTGCCACTGCGAAAAATCGGCGCCCACCGACTTGCCCAGCGAGTCGAACAGCACCCGGCCCTGCCGGTCGGCGACGTAGGCGCGCATCTCGACGCGGGTTTTGCTGACCGAATAGATCCGCGCGTGAAACTCGCGCGCATACAGCGCCTTGAACAGCGGCTCCAGCCGGGCCGTGTCGATGGCGCCGGCGCGCACGTCCTGCTCGACCAGGCCGGCCAGCAGGTGCGAGGTTTCGACCAGCGACTCCTCGGCTGACTCGCGGTAGCGCGGGTCGATGTCGGCCACGACGCGGTAGAGCATCAGGGCGATGCCGGCCGCGTAGATCAGCAGGATGCCTATAAAAATACGGTTGCGCTTGGTCACGCCGCTGGCAGCGCTTCGCTCAGCGCGTAGCCCGAGCCGCGCGAGGTGCGTATCGGCTCGGCGTGCGGCGCCACGGCCTTGAGCTTGGCGCGCAGGGTCTTGATGTGCGCGTCAATCGTGCGGTCCAGGCTGCCGCTGCCATCCGTCCACACCTGGTCGAACAGCTCGTCGCGCGTGAAGACGCGGCCGGGCCTGAGCACCAGCAGCCGCAGGATGCCGTATTCGTAGCGCGACAGCTCCAGCACCCGGCCGTAAAAGCGAATCTGGCGGCGCTCTTCATCGAGCGCGAACGGCGTGGCGGCGGCTTCCATGCGGACCGCCATGGGCGTGGCGCCTGACGCCGGTTGCGGCGGCTCGGGCAGTGGCGCAGCCAGCGGCTGGCGCACGCTGCGGCGCAGGATGCCGCGCACTCTGGCCACCAGTTCGCGCGGCGAAAAGGGTTTGGCGATGTAGTCGTCGGCGCCCAGTTCCAGCCCCACCACGCGGTCGATCTCGTCGCTGCGCGCGGTCAAAAACAGCATCGGCACCTGCGCGCCGCCGGGCAAGGCCTGCAGGCGCTTGAACAGCTCGAAGCCGTTGAGGTCGGGCAGGCCGATATCGAGGATGACCAGCGCCGGCAACCCGGCCGAAAATTCGCGCAGCGCCTGCCCGGCGGTGCTGCACCAGACCGGCGCGAAGCCATCGGTGGACAGCACATATTGCAGCGTGTCGGCGATGCCGGATTCGTCTTCGACGACCAGGATGCGGGGCTTGTTGAGCATGGCCGCTATGGTAGCGCTTGCGTGTCGCGCCGCCCGCGTGTCGGGGCGTTGGCGAAGGCGTAAAAAAAGCTGCCGGGCAGTCATGCCGGGCAGCTTTTTCAGGGCCTTGAGGCGGCGCTCAGTTCACCAGCTCTTCATAGTCCGGGTAGTCGGTGTAGCCTTCGGCGCCGCCGCCGTAAAACGTCGCCGGGTCGGGCTGGTTGAGCGGCGCGTTGCTGCGCAGGCGGTGCACCAGATCCGGGTTGGCGATGAACGGTTTGCCGAAGGCGACCAGGTCGGCGCCGTCCTTCACGGCCTGCTCGGCCATGGCCTTGTCGTAGCCGTTGTTGACCATCCAGGCGCCTTTGCCGCCGGCTGCGCGGTAAGCCGCCTTGAGCGCCGCGTAGTCGAACGGACGCTCGGGCAGGTCGCGCGCGCCGCCGGTGGCGCCTTCGATGATGTGGAGGTAGGCCAGGTCCAGCCTGGCCAGCTGCTTGACCACATGCTCGAACAGCGGCTGCGGGTCGCTGTCAAACGCATCGTTGGACAGCGTGACCGGCGACAGGCGAATGCCGGTGCGGCCGCCGCCAATCGCATCGACGATGGCGCGCGTGACTTCGAGCAGCAGGCGGGCGCGGTTGCGGATGGGACCGCCGTAGTCGTCGGTGCGCTGGTTGGAGCCGTTCTTGAGGAACTGGTCGAGCAGGTAGCCGTTGGCGCCGTGGATCTCGACGCCGTCAAAGCCGGCCGTGAGCACCGCATTGAGCGCGGCGGCGCGGTAGGTGTGGACGATCTCGGGCAGCTCTTCGGCGTCGAGCGCGCGGGGTTCTGAAGTCGGCACGAAGACGGGCAGGCCGTCCTTGATGAGCACGGTCTTGGTCCTGGCGGTGATGGCCGAAGGCGCGACCGGCTTGCCGCCATCGGGCTGCAGTTCATTGTGCGAGACGCGGCCCACATGCCAGAGCTGCACCACGATTTTTCCGCCCGCGTCATGCACCGCCCCGGTCACGCGCTTCCAGCCGTCGAGCTGCTCGGTGCCGTACAGGCCGGGCACGTCGGCATAGCCCTGCGCCTGGTGGCTGATGGCCGTGGCTTCGGTGATCAGGAGGCCGGCCGTGGCGCGCTGGGCGTAGTATTCGGCCATCAGCGGCGTGGGAATGGCATCGGGCGCGCGGTTGCGCGTCAGCGGCGCCATCACGATGCGGTTGGCAAGCTGCAGGTCGCCGGCCTGGACGGTGTCGAATAAAGAGGGCATTTGGAATATCCTGGGTCAGGTTGGGATGGGCCGGCGGCTGGCGCATGATCACGGTGACAGGCAACAGGCGCCGAAAGCGTGAATCCTCATCAAAATGTCTTCGGATTATGAACCGGGGGCTTGAAATGCGGGATGCGTAAAACCTTTCATGCTAGCCATGGCGGACGGCTTTTGCCAGACTGGACGGGTTTGACCATCGGGCTGCGATGGCATGAAAAAATAGTCATCACGCTGATGCTGAATCGTGACAGGATAGCCACATGGCGCCCTGAATTCTGGCACTTCTTTTCTTGTCGGCAGGGCACTGTCCTACACGGCGCAAGGGGCGGTGCTTATTCCGTAAAGCGGCCTGGGTCTTCTATGATTCAGTCATCGCCTTACGAAGCGTGGTCGCTGATGAATGAGCGCCTCGTCTTTGTGGACGATGGCGTTGACGGGAGACAACAATGATTAAGTATGCGATTATTTTTGCCGTGATTTCGCTGATTGCCGGTGCCCTGGGCTTTAGCGGCGTGGCGGCGGGCGCGGCGGGCATTGCCAAGGTGCTGTTCGGGCTGTTCCTGATTCTGGCCGTGATCTTTATCGTGCTGGCCGCGCTGGGCGTGGGCGCCGCCAAGAAAATGATGAAATAAATAAATGAAACCTCCTGCCAAGGTACCGTCAGGCACGGCCATGTCACGCATCAAGGAACGGCTTTTCCAGAACTGGTCCCATCGCGACGACCCCAAGGACGAGCCCACCACCCATTTGCCGGCGATCAAGCCACAGCGCGAGGTCGGATTTCCGTCCAGCATTGCCGAGTTCCTGTTGGTGTTTCGCCTCAAGGCGCGCCGCCGTTCGCTACTCTCCGCCGACATCCTGGAGCGCGCCGTGCGTGTGGTGTTCGTGACCTGCAAGAACTGGTTTTCAGGCGCCGATTCCCATCACGCCAAGCCGCGCAGGCATGATTAGGCGGGCAGCTGCAGAGGGTCGCACGGCCCGGCTGTTTTTTTGTTATTCCCCTAGGAAGCCACCACCCCATGCATACCTCTTTGCTTGACTGCCTGCTGGAGTACGAGGTCAGCGGCCCGGCTCATTTCCTGTTCAACATCGAGGCCGCCTTTCACGAGGGCCAGGAGGTTGTCGAGGAGCGGCTCACCATCACGCCGAGCATGAAGGTGCGCCACTTTTGCAACGAACGCAGCGGCAACCGCTTTATCCGGCTGGATGCGCCCAAGGGCATCCTGTCGGTCAACTACCACGCCCGGGTGCAGCTGCATCCGGCGCCTGTGCCGCTGCACCTGGATGAATCGCCGGTGACTGCGCTGCCCGACGAGGTGCTGCATGACCTGATGCCCAGCCGCTATTGCGAATCGGACTCCATGCGCCGCATTGCGCAGCAGCTGTTCGGCCACCTGCCCCAGGGCATGAGCCGGGTGCGCGCGGTTGAAAGCTGGATTCACGAATCGATTGAATACCAGCCGGGCTTCACGCAGTCCACCACCACGGCGCAGGATGTGTTCGTGCAGCGCGTCGGCGTGTGCCGCGACTTTGCGCACCTGGGCATCACGCTGTGCCGGGCGCTGAACATTCCGGCGCGGCTGGTGGTGGGCTATGTGCATTTTGCCGAGCCGCCGCAGGACTTTCACGCCGTGTTCGAGGCCTGGCTGGACGGCCGCTGGGTGCTGTTTGACGCCACCCGCTCGGCACCCATCGACCGGCTGGTGCGCATCGGCACCGGCCGCGACGCCAAGGACGTGGCCTTTGCGACGATCTTTGGCGATGTGAAGATGCTGCGCAAGGACATCACGGTCGAGGAGGGCGACATGCCGCCGGCCGACGACAGCGAAGCAGCGCAGCCGTTGGCGGTGGTTGCCGGTACGGCCGGGCTCTGATTCCAATGATCAGTGGAAACCAGCTTCTCTTTCCAGTTTCAACCAGGCTTCGTAGCCGCCCTTGATTGAACTTCCTCGCGCAACAGCTTGCACAGGCCGGACCGCACGCGATAGCCAAACGCGCGCCCCGCCAGATACCAGAGGCAATCAGCGATGACGCAAGCCGGCACGGCTGCCGCCAGCGTGAAAACGGGTGCAAAAATCGTCAGGCGGCCGCCAGCCAGGCGCGCCAGCCGCCCAGTGCCGTGATGTCCCGCGCGCCCTGCAGCCCGGCGGGCTCGCAGATGAAGCCGGCCACCGCCCGGCCATCGGCCAGCACCGTGCGCCCGATGCCCAGCGGCGCGGGAATGCCGTCCACAAAGCTGCCGAACTGGCTGGCGGGCAGTTCCCACACTTCCACTTCAATCGCCGCGCCACCCTCGGCCACGCGGACCAGGCCGGGACGGCGGCCGTCGGGCAGGGCGTAGAGGCGGTACTCGGGCGCGGTGGTGGTACGCTGCACCAGGCGCGCGCCCCGGCTGGTGAGCTGGTGGTTGAGCGGCTGGCCTTGCAGATGCGCGCCGCAGACGGCGACCTGGACCTGGCCGGACGGCACGGCGGCCGCCGCCTCGAATGGCACCGCCGCGTGGCCGGTGGCGCCCAGCGTGGCCGCCCGGCCCTGCAGCGCGCGCTGCCAGCGCTGGGCCAGGTGCAGCAGGGGCTGGTCCTGGTGAGCCTGCGCCACAAAGGTCACGCCGCAGGGCAGGCCGTCGGGGCGAAAACCGGCGGGCACGGCGATGGCGCAATAGTCCAGCAGGTTCACGAAGTTGGTGTAGTAGCCAAAATCGCTGTTGCGGGCGATGGGCTCGGCCAGCATCGTCTGGATGCTGTGGATGGTGGGCGACGTGGGCAGCAGCATGCAGTCGATGCCGGACCACACCACGGCGCAGCGTTGCGCCAGCGCGCGCAGGCGGTACTGGGCGGCGAAGGCATCGGCGGCCAGGGGTTTGGCGCCGCCCAGCGTGATCTCGTGGGTCACCGGAAAGACGGACTCGGGCCGGGCGTCGATGAAGGCGCGGATGGCCTGGTAGCGCTCGGCCACCCACGGGCCTTCGTACAGCAGGCGGGCGGTCTGCGCAAACGGTTCAAAGTCGATCTCGACCAGCTCGGCCCCCAGCGCCTGGGCGTGGGCGCAGGCATCGGCATAGCACCGGGCATACGCGCTGTCGCCGAAGAACTGCAGTTGGCCGGCGCGCGGCACGCCCACGCGCCATTGGGCAGCGCGGCCAAAGTCGAAGCCGTGCGGCTGGGCCGGGCGCGAATACGCGTCTTGTGCGTCATAGCCGTGCGCCACGGCAAAGACCTGCTGCGCGTCGTCCGCTGTCAACGCAAAGATCGACACCACGTCCAGCGAGCGGCAGGCGGGCACCACGCCTTGCGTGGACAGCAGGCCCAGGCTGGGCTTGAGGCCGACCAGGTGGTTGAAGCCCGCCGGCACGCGGCCCGAACCGGCCGTGTCGGTGCCCAGTGAAAAACTCGCATGGCCGAGCGCCACCGACACCGCCGAGCCCGCGCTGGAGCCGCCGGAGACGTAGTCGGGGTTGAAGGCATTGCGGCAGGCGCCATAGGGCGAGCGCGTGCCGTTCAGGCCGGTGGCGAACTGGTCCAGGTTGGTCTTGCCGATGGCGATGGCCCCGGCGTCGAGCAGGCGCTGCACCACCGTGGCGCTGGCCTCGGGCGTGTAGGCGTAGTCCGGGCAGCCGGCGGTGGTGGGCACTCCGGCCAGGTCGATGTTGTCCTTGATGGCGAAGGGAATGCCCCACAGCGGCAGGCCCTCGGGGCCGCGCGCCATCAAGGCCAGCGCCTGGGCGCGCAGGGTGGCGGCGTCGATGCGGTGTATCCAGGCCTTGTTCGGGTCGTCGCCGATGGCCGCCAGCACCTGCTCGACCATGTGCAAGGGGGTGAATGCGCCGTCACGGTAAGCCTGTTGCAGGCTGCCGATGCCGAGCGAAATGTGAGCTTGGGTCATGCGGTTTCTCCTTGAATCACGACAACGTCTTGTCCCGCCGCCACGGCGCTGCCTTCGCGGCAAGCCATGCGCAAGACCTGGCCCGCGCAGGGGGCGAACACGGTGAATTCCATCTTCATGGACTCGATCACCAGCAGGGCATCGCCCTCGTCCACCGAGTCGCCCTCGGCCACCAGCAGCTTCCACACGCTGCCGGGCACGGCGGTCGCCACGCTGCGGGCACCAGGGGGCAGGTCGTCGGCGGACACGGCCGCGTCCAGCAACTCCGCCTCACTCACGTACTCGGCCTGGCCGGCCACGCGCCAGCGCTCGCGCTCCTCCTCAAACGCCTGGCCTTGCAGGGCGCGGAAGGCGGCGATGCCGCTGGCGTTCTCCTTCAGGAACGCGCGGTAGTCGTGCAGGCTGAACGTGCCGTCCTCCACGCGCAGCGGGTAGCGCCCGGCGGGAAAATCGCGGCGGATCCGCAGCAGTTCCTCCTCGCCCACCGGGTAGAAGCGGATCTGGTCGAAAAAGCGCAGCAGCCACGGCTTGCCGGGCTCGAAGGCTGGGGCGCCGCTGGAAGCATCGCGCCAGCGGTTCCACATCTGCAGCGTGCGGCCGACGAACTGGTAGCCGCCGGGGCCTTCCATGCCATAGACGCACATGTAGGCGCCGCCAATGCCCACGGCGTTCTCGGGCGTCCAGGTGCGGGCCGGGTTGTACTTGGTCGTCACCAGGCGGTGGCGCGGGTCCAGCGGCGTGGCCACGGGCGCGCCCAGGTACACGTCGCCCAGGCCCAGCACCAGGTAGCTGGCGTCGAACACGGTGCGCTGCACTTCTTCAATACTCTGCAGGCCGTTGATGCGGCGGATGAACTCGATGTTGCTCGGGCACCAGGGCGCGTCCGGGCGCACCGACTGCATGTATTTTTCAATCGCCAGCCGGGTCGCGCTGTCGTCCCACGACAGCGGCAGGTACACGGTGCGCGACGGCACGACCAGGTCATCGGTATCGCCGAGCGCATCGTCTGCTATGAAAATCGCAGCTATCAACGCAGGCACAGTAAGCGCCAGCGGCTCAAAATGTATCTGAAGCGAGCGGATGCCGGGCGTCAGGTCGACGATGCCGGGCAGCTGTTGCGCTTGCAGCGACTGCATCAGGCCATGCACGCGCAGGCGCAGCGCGATGTCCAGCACCGCGTCGCCCAGTTCCACCAGCACATAGCGGTCGCCGGCCTGGCGCAGCACCAGGGCCGGGCGCTCGCCTTGTGCTTCTCGCTGCGCAAGGATGGGCGAACCCACGGCTTCGGTGCGCTGCGGCACATCCGGTGGGCTCCACGCCAGACCGGCAATGCGGCTTTCCTGCGCGGCGTGCAGGGCCAGGGCCTCGTCGGCGGTGACGCAGCGAAAGCGAACGCCGTCGCCGGGGCGCAGCTGGCCCATTTTCCAGCGCTCGCTGGCCAGCACCACGGCCGGGCAGACAAAGCCGCCCAGGCTGGGGCCGTCGGGCCCGAGGATGACGGGCATGTCGCCGGTGAAGTCGATGGCGCCAATCGCATAGGCGTTGTCGTGGATGTTGGACGGGTGCAGGCCTGCCTCGCCGCCGTCGCGCCGCGCCCATTCGGGCTTGGGGCCGATCAGGCGAACGCCGGTGCGGCTGGAGTTGTAGTGCACCTGCCAGTCGGTGCCAAAGAACATCCGCACATCGTCATCGGTGAAGAAATCCGGCGCGCCGTGCGGGCCGTAGAGCACGGCGATGTCCCAGTGGTTCTGGTACACCGGCACCACGTCCAGCGGCAAGGCGGCCAGAGGCTCGGCGACGGCATCGGTGCCGATGTGCAGCATGTCGCCAGTGCGCAAGGTGCGGCCCGCGTGGCCGCCGAACTGGCCCAGCGTGAAGGTCGAGCGGCTGCCCAGGTAGAGCGGCACGTCCAGCCCGCCGCGCAGCGCCAGGTAGGTGCGCGCGCCAAAGCCCTGCACCGCGCCCAGCTTCAGCACGCTGCCCGCTTTCACCGTGTGCGATTGCCACGGCGCCAGCGCCACGCCGTCCACGCTGACCGCCATGGCCGCGCCGCACACGGCGATCACGGTGTCGTGGTGAAAGCGCAGGCTGGGGCCGCTGAGCGTGCATTCCAGCGCGGCGGCATGCTCCGCGTTGCCGACCAGGCGGTTTGCCAGGCGCATCGCCAGGTCGTCCATCGGCCCCGACGGCGGCACGCCCACCGCCCAGTAGCCGACGCGGCCGGGGTGGTCCTGCACGCTGGTCTGCACGCCCGGCTCCAGCACCTCCAGCGCCTGCGGCTGGTAGTGCAGATCGGCCAGGCTGCGCGTGACCATGCGGCCCTGCACGAACACCGGGCCGGCCGCCACGCTGCGCAGGTAACGCAGATTGGTTTCAATGCCGCCCAGGCGGGTGGCCGCCAGCGCGGCCTGCAGCTTCGCCACCGCGTCGGCGCGGTCGCTGCCGGTGACGATCAGCTTGGCGATCATCGGGTCGTAGTGCGGCGGCACTTCGCTGCCGGTCGCCACCCAGGTTTCGATGCGCGCGTCGGCCGGAAAGACGACTTCGGTCAAGCCCCCGGCGCAGGGCTGAAAGTTGCGTGCCGGGTCTTCGGCGTACAGCCGCACCTGGATCGATGCGCCCCGGGGCGCGGGCACCTGCAGCGCGAAGTCGTCGCCGCGCGCCAGCCGCAGCATCCAGGCCACCAGATCCACGCCGGTCACCTGTTCGGTCACGCCGTGCTCGACCTGCAGGCGGGTGTTGACTTCAAGGAAGTAAAACGCGCCGGTGTCGGCGTCCAGCACGTATTCGACCGTGCCGGCCGAGCGGTAATGGACCGCCTCGGCCAGGCGCACAGCGGTTTGCTGCAGGGCGGCGCGGGTGGCCTCATCGAGGCCGGGCGCGGGGGTTTCCTCGATCACTTTCTGGTTGCGGCGCTGGGCCGAACAATCGCGCTCGCCCAGCGACACCACCTGGCCCCGGCCGTCGCCAAACAGCTGCACCTCGATGTGGCGGGCGCGCTCGACGAATTTTTCCAGGAACAGGCCAGCGTCCTTGAAGTTGGCCTGCGCCAGGCGCTGCACGGCCTCGAACGCGGGGGCCATCTCGGCGTCATTGCGGATCAGGCGCATGCCGATGCCGCCGCCGCCCGCCGTGCTTTTGAGCATGACCGGGTAGCCGATGCGCGCGGCCTCGCTGCGCGCCTGCGCCAGGTCAGACAGCAAGCCGCTGCCGGGCAGCAGGGGAACGCCCTGGGCTTCGGCCAGCGCGCGCGCCGTGTGCTTGAGGCCGAAGGCGCGCATCTGCGCGGGCGTGGGGCCGATGAAGGCGATGCCGGCATCCTCGCAGGCCTGGGCGAAGTCCGGGTTCTCGGACAAAAAGCCGTAGCCGGGGTGGATGGCGCCGGCGCCGGTGGCGCGCGCCGCGTCCAGAATGCGCTGCGGGTCCAGGTAGCTCTGCGCGGCCGGCGCCGGGCCGATGCAGACGCTGGCGTCGGCCATGGCGACATGCAGCGAATCGGCGTCGGCCTCGGAATACACGGCCACCGAGCGCAGGCCCAGGGCCTTCAGGCTGCGGATGACGCGGCAGGCGATGGCGCCGCGATTGGCGATCAAAACGGTATCGAACATGGGCAATCCCTTTGGCGGGCCGTCCCGCCGGGTGGTGCGGCGCCACGGGCCGTCCCGTGGGCTGGTGTTGAATAATTCAAGCCAAATTGGCATTTTGCGCAGGCGTGGCTTGCGCAAGCAGCTACTATTTCAATAGCAGATTAATCCCAGACCAGCAAGCGTATCGGCGTCGGGTTGTAGCCGTTGCAGGGGTTGTTGAGCTGCGGGCAGTTGGAGATCAGCACCACCACGTCCATCTCGGCCTTCAGTTCCACGTACTTGCCCGCACCGGAGATGCCGTCGGCAAAGCTCAGGTGGCCCTCGGGCGTGACCGGCACGTTCATGAAGAAGTTGATGTTGGGTGCGATGTCGCGCTTGCCCAGGCCCAGCACGCCCGCCTCGTGGCAGTGGCAAATCGCGTGCATGAAGCTGTCGCGGCAGCTGTGCATGGCACGCTTGTCCAGCGCGTAGCGCACGGTGTTGCTCTCGCTCGAACACGCGCCGCCCAGGGTGTCGTGGCGGCCGCAGGTGTCGGCGGTGATGCTCAGCATCACGCGGCCCGCGCTGGAATACAGCCGTGAGCCCAGGCCCAGGTAGAGCTGGCCGTTGCGGGCGATGGTGTCGGCGGCGCTGTAGCGCTCTTGTGCATCGAGCGCGCTGTAGAACAGTGTGTCCACCGCCTGGTTGCCTTCAAGGTCGAGGATGCGCAGGGTTTGCCCGGCGCGCACCGTGGCCATCCACGGCTCGCCGGCCAGGCAGGTCTGGTCGAGCACGGCGTGTGCGGGATTCAGGGTGCTTTCGAGTAGTTTGCTCATGCTGCGGCTCCACAGTAGCGTTCGGTGTTGGTGAAGGCCCGGCCGTTTTGCGGGCACTGGGTGCGGCAGGCGTCGTCCGCCCCCACGGGGTCGGCGCGCCAGGCGGCGAGTTGCACGTCGGCAGGCGCGTAGTCGGCGCGCGCGTCCAGCGGATGCGGCGCCGAACTCAGCACCACCAGCGTGTCCATCTCGAAGCGCAGATCGACAAAGCTGCCCGCCACGCTGTGGCCGCCCACATGGCTGAGCGCGCCGTCGGCATCGGGAACCACCTTGCTGAAGAAGTTGACGCCGGGCACCAGGTCGCGCGCGCCCAGGCCCCACTTGGCCAGCTCGATCAGCAGGTTGTCGCGGCCATTGCGGTGCATCGCGTTGCGGTGCTGCTGGTAGCGCTTTTCGCCGTAGCGGGCCAGCACCATGGCCGCGTCGCTGACGCCGCACCAGCTGTCGTGCCAGCCCAGGCTGTCGGCGGTGATGGAGCACAGCACGCGGCCCATGTCGGACTGGCAGACATGGCCTGCGGTGAGGAAGCCGGTGTGCTGCGACTTCAGCGTGTCGGGCATGCTGTAGCGCTCCAGCGGCTGCCCGGCGTTGTAAAACAGCGCCGAGACATTGGCGCCGCCTTGCAGGTCCGTCAGGCGCAGGGCCGTGCCACGGCGCAGGCGGCCCGACCAGTGGTTGCCGCCGGGCAGGGATTCCTCCCACAGCAGGCGGTCGGCGGGGATGGCGTTCATACAGGGTTCCTTTCTTCGGCCACCTGGGTGAGCCGTTGGAGTTGGTCAAGGTCGGTCTTCATGCCGGAGGTTTCGCGGATGCGGTCGAGCAGCTGGCGCTTGAGGCGCAAAAACTCGGGCGCCAGCTTCATGTCCTGCTCGCGCCGGGCGGGCAGCGGCACGTCGTAGATCGAGTCGATGCGGCCCGGGCGCGGCGCCATCAGCACCACGCGGTGGCCGAGGTAAATGGCTTCCTCCACGTCATGCGTGACGAAGACAATGGTGGTGCGCTCCAGCCGATGCACATGCAGGATCAGGTCGTGCATGACCTCGCGGGTTTGCGCGTCCAGCGCGCCGAAGGGCTCGTCCATCAGCAGGATCTGCGGCTTGCCCATCAGGGCGCGGGCAATCGCCACGCGCTGCTGCATGCCGCCCGACAGCTGGTTCGGGTAGGCCTGGGCCGAGGCCGTCAAGCCCATCAGCCGCAACAGCGCATCGGCGCGGCCCGAGGCGGCCTCGACATCGGCGCTGCTGCGGTTGTGCGTCTGGGCGCCGAGCTGGCGGCAGAAGCGGATGTTTTCCGACACGCGCAGCCAGGGGTAGAGGCTGTAATGCTGGAACACCATGGCGCGGTCCTGTCCCGGCCCGGTGATGGCCTTTCCCTCGACCAGCACATCGCCCTTGCTGTGCGTTTCCAGCCCGGCCAGGGTGCGCAGCAGCGTGGACTTGCCGCAACCCGAGGCGCCGACCAGGGTGATGAACTCGTTGTCGGCAATGCCCAGGCTCACGTCCTGCAGGGCGGTGGTCTGGCCGAAGTACTTCCAGACGTTTTTGCATTCAATTTTCATGTTGCCTACCTTCCGTGCAGCCAGGGAAACGCCTTGCGGTGCAGCAGGCGAAACAGCTGGTCAATGGCCAGGCCGATGAAGCCGATCAGCAAGATGCCGGCAAAGATCTTGTCGGTCTGCAAGAAGCGCTGGGCCTTCAAAATGGCAAAGCCCAGGCCCGAGTTGGCCGCCACCAGTTCGGCCACCACCAGGTAGGTCCAGGCCCAGCCCATGGTGATGCGCAGGGTGTCGAGCAAGGCGGGCTTGGCTGAAGGCAGGATCACTTTTTCCAGCACCTCGCGGCGCGTCGCGCCCATGGTCTGCGCCGCCTCGATCTGCGCCATCGGCACGCGGCGCACGTCCTCGGCCACCATCAGCACCATCTGGAAGAAGGTGCCGATGAAGATGATGGCCACCTTGGCGCCCTCGTCGATGCCGACCCACAGCATCACCAGCGGGATGAAGGCCACGGCGGGCATGTAGCGGATGAAGTCGGTCAGCGGCTCCAGCAGCGCCTGCACCGCGCGCCAGCTGCCGATCAGCAGGCCCAGCGGTATTGCCAGCAGCGCCGACAAAGCCCAGCCGGTGACGACCCGCATGGTGCTGATGAAGGCGTCCCCCATCAGGTCGTCCTCCATCGCCCAGGTGCCGATGCGCGTGACCACCTTGTCGGGGCCGGGCAAAAACACCGGGCTCACCCCGGCAAAGGCGCTGAGCAGCGCCCAGCCCAGCAGCGGCACCAGCAGGCCGACGAGCGCCAGCAAGCCATAACTGCGACGCGAGATCGCCAGCCGTATGGACCACATGGTGCGGCCCTTACTTCAACGCGTCTTGCAGCAGCGTGCCGTCAATGCCCTTGGCGGCATCAGGCTTGCCTTCGATCAGCTTGTACTGGGTCAAAAAGGCAGCGATGGTGGGCGCGGTGCTGGACAGCGACAGCGCCTGTTTGGCGTCAAAAGCACGGGTGTTGGCGGCGGCGTCGAAGAACCTGGTGCCGGGCAGGAACACGGTGTATTCCTCGGGCGACATGCTGACCACCTTGGACATGATTTTGGCGGCTTCGGCGGGTTGCTCGCGGATGAACTTTTCGGTCTCGAACCAGGCCTTGATCATGCCGACCAGCTCCTTGCGCTTGGTCTGGATGGCCTTGTCCTGGGCCACCAGCAAGTCGGGCACCAGGCCGGGCATGTCCCTGGAGGTGAACAAGGCCTTGCCCTTGCCGCTTTTTTCGATCTGGTTCACCCAGGGGTTCCACAGCACGGCGGCATCGACCTTGCCGCTGATGAAGGCGGCGGCGGCGTCGCCGGCGGACAGGTTGACGATCTTCACGTCATCGAGCTTCATGCCGTTCTTGGCCAGCGCCGTGGCCAGCACGAAGTGCGAAATGCTGAATTGCTCCAGCGCCACTTTCTTGCCCTTGAGCTGGGCGAAGGAGGTGATCTTCGGGCCGACCATCAGCGCGTCGTTGCCGGCCGAGTTGTCGTTGACCAGAATCGCCTTGAGCGGCAGGCCCTTGGCCAGGGGGCCGAGCGTGTCGGACCAGGTCTGGGAGTTGGCGTCGAGCTGGCCCGAGGACAGCGCGCCGATGGAATCGGTGTAGTTGGCAAACCAGACGAGCTTGACGTCGGCGCCGTTCTTCTTGAAAAAGCCTTTTTGCTCGGCCACGTACCAGGCCACCCAGCCTGGCCAGTCGGACACGCCGACCTTGACTTCGGCCGCTGCAGGCATCGGCACGCTGGCCGCACCCACGCCTGCCAGCACCAGGCAGGCGCCGGCGACACTGCGCTTGAACGCATGAGAAATCGTGAAAAGCGAGAAGAAATGAGAAGACATGGCAAGGCTCCAGGTTGAAGGACAAATGCGGGAGACCACCTCGATCACGAAGTGAACCTCCCGGGCTTTTGTCCCGCCGTGGAACCTGCAGTGGTGTGGGCCGCTGCTGGCCGACTGCTCTCGGACCAGACACCGCTTGCGAACAAGTGGCCGGAACCCTAGCTGTCATTTGTAGAAGCAATCCAGTGTGGCTGCCCCGCGCTAAAAACCGAAGCAATATCGGTGCCAAACTTTTTCCGCACTCAGGATACGGCCTGTCCTGATGCGATTTTCAGAGGGGCGGGCGCGCCAATCCGCCGGGATGCGCAGCGCCCATCAAGCGCTTGTCCGGCGTTGGTTCACGAACCATTGCAGTGCATTTCGCAAAGAATCCGGGTTTGATCTTTCGAAGGCCTTGTTTTGGTGCAAGAAACGGCGCCACGGCGGCAAGCGTGCGCGGCACGCACGCTTCAAGGGTGAACGCAACCCTGCAGGATCAGTCCCCTGAGCAGGATGCGCGCGCCGGCCAGATTGGTGGCGCAGGGCACGTTGTGCACGTCGCAGGCGCGAACCAGCGCATTGATGTCCGGCTCGTGCGGCTGGGCGGTCATGGGGTCGCGCAGAAAGACCACCACGTCCACGTCGCCGACGGCCAGCCGGGCGCCGATCTGCAGGTCGCCGCCGAACGGGCCGCTGAGCAGGCACTCGACCGTCAGGCCCGCCTCGTCATGGAGCCGGCGCCCGGTGGTGCCGGTCGCCATCAGCTGGCAAGCCGAAAGAAAGGGCGTGAACTCCCGGGCGAGCAGGACGATGTCGTCTTTTTTATGATCGTGGGCAATGAGGGCGATTTTCATGGTCAAAAACGCCCACTATACCGAGTCACGGGCGCGCTGGCCGTCATTTCTTGCCGCGAATCTTCAGCAGTTCGTTCTGCGTGGCAATCCACAGGTCCATGCCGACTTCGGTGCCGATTTCGGCATACACGCGGGTCAGCTTGTTGCGCATGCGGTCGGCTTCTGCGGGCGCCAGCTCATTGACCAGCATGCCCTTGGCCTTGAGGTCGGCCATGGCTTTGGAGGCTTCCTCGCGCGTGTCCTTGCGCTCGTAGTCGCGGCTGGTCTTGGCCGCGTCCATCAGCACCTTCTGCTCGGCCTTGGACAGCTGGTCCCACCACTTCTTGCTGACCAGCACGATCCACGGGCTGTAAACGTGGTTGGTCACCGTCAGGTACTTCTGCACCTCGTAGAACTTGCTCGACAAAATCGTGTTGTACGGGTTTTCCTGGCCATCGACGGTCTTGGTTTCCAGCGCGCCGAAGAGTTCGGAAAACGCCATCGGAATGGCGTTGGCGCCCAGCGTCTTGAAGCTGCTCAAAAACACGTTGTTCTGCATCACGCGCAGCTTGATGCCGTCCAGATCCTCGACCTTGGTGACCGGGCGCTTGCTGTTGGTCAGGTTGCGAAAGCCGTTTTCCCAATAGACCAGGCCGACCAGCCCTTTGTCCTGCAGCTTGTCCTTGATCTTCTCGCCAATCGGGCCGTCAAGCAGGGCGTCGGCTTCCTTGGTGTTGTTGATCAGGAAGGGCGTGTCCCACAGCGCCATTTCCTTGGTGATGCCGACCAGCGTGGCGGTCGAGCCGACCATCATTTCCTGCGCGCCGCCAATCAGGGCCTGCTGCATCTGCGTGTCGGGGCCGAGCGCGGCGGCGCCGATGGCGCGCACCTTCATCTTGCCGCCCGAGGCCTTGGCGACCTCGTCGGCGAATACCTTGGCGGCGCGGCCCTGGTTGCTTTGCTCGTTCAGGCCGTAGCCGAAGCGGATCAGGCGCGGCTTGATGTCCTGCGCCAGCGCGGAAAACGAGGCGCTCAAGGCCACGGCAGCGGCGGCGGCAATCACGGTTCTACGAAGAAAAGTCATGGAAAAGTCTCCTGGAGTTATGGGACGGTTGACAAAAGGCTTAGCGCATCCACGCGACGGGCGCGGTGACGATCTGGGGAAAGATGACGAACATGACAAGGATCAGCACATAGGTGATGAGAAAAGGGTTGACCCCCTGGATCACCCGGTGCAGCGGCATCCGGCCGACGCCGGCCACCACGTTGAGCACGGTGCCCACGGGCGGCGTGATCAGGCCGATCGCGCCGTTGAGCACGAACATCAGGCCGAAGTACACCGGGTCGATGCCGGCCTTGACCGCAATCGGCAGCATCACCGGCGCGAAGATCAAAATCGTCGGCGTCAGGTCCAGCGCCGTGCCGACGATGACCAGCACGATCATCATCACGGCCATCAAGAGCTTGGGGCTTTCGACCAGCGGGCCGAGCCAGCCGGTGAGCGTGCCCGGCAGGTCGGCCAGCGTGATCATGTAGCTCGCTACTTGGGCGCCGGCGCACAAAAACATGACGATGGCGGTGGTCTTGCCCGCGCGCACCAGCACGCCGTGGATCTCGGCCAGCTTCATCTCGCGGTGCACGAACAGGGCGACGAACAGCGCGTAGAACGCGGCCACCACGGCCGCTTCGGTCGGCGTGAAGATGCCGGTTTTCATGCCGCCGATGATGATGATCGGCATCAGCATGGCCCAGAAAGCCTTGGCGGTGGCGCGCAGCCGTTCCTTCATGGGCAGCGGCTGGCCTTGCGGCAGGTCCATCTTGCGCAGCACCAGTTTCCACGCAATGATCAGGCCGATGCCCATGATGATGCCCGGCACGATGCCCGAGATGAACAGCGCCGAGATCGACGTATTGGTGGTCACGCCGTAGATCACGAAGGGCATGGACGGCGGAATGATGGGCGCGATGATGCCGCCCGAGGCAATCAGGCCGGCCGAGGTGTGCATCGGGTAGCCCTGCTGGCGCATCATCGGCAGCAGGATGGTCGCCAGCGCGGCGGTGTCGGCCAGCGCCGAGCCGCTCATGCTGGCCATCATCACGGCCGCGGCAATCGCCACGAAGCCCAGCCCGCCGCGAATGTGGCCGACCCAGGCCTGCGCCATGGCGATGATGCGGCTGCTGATGCCGCCCGAGTTCATCAGCTCGCCGGCCAGGATAAAAAATGGCACGGCCAGCAGCGGAAAGCTGTCCACGCCGGCGACCAGGTTTTGCGCCAGCAGCTGGGTGTCCCAGAAGCCGAGCACGGCGGCCATGCCGGCGCCGGTCAGCACCAGCGCCAGGCCCATGTTCATGCCGATGCCCATGAGCAGCAGCATGCCGGCTGAAAAAACGATGAAAGCGAGGCCTTCGTTGCTCATGGTGTTTACTCCACTTCCGCGCCGTGGCCGAGGTCCAGCGGCGTGCGGTTGATGATCTCGAACAGCGCCATCAGGCCGATGGCCGTGGCGCACAAAAAGGCCGGCAGCGGCAGCAGCGCGGTCGGGTAGTTCAGCACCACCGAATGGCTGTCCAGCCCGACGACGACCTGTTGCCAGGCGCCCCAGCCGATCAGCGCGCAGCCCAGCAGCACCAGCAGGCGGATGAAAATCGTCATGGCCAGCATGAGGCGGGGCTGGTTTTTCAGCAGGCCCACCAGGCTGGTGAAGGCCATGTGCTCGCCGGCCGGGTAGGCGGCGGTCGCGCCGATGAACACCATCCAGACGAACAGCAGGCGCGACAGCTCTTCGCTGGCCGGAACGCCGCTGCCAAAGCCGTAGCGCAGCACGACGTTGACGAACACCGCCACGGCCATCACGCCCAGGCAGATGGCCAGCAGCAGGTTGCTGATGCGCTGGAAGCGGCTTTTCGGCGCTTCGATCAGGGTTTCGGTCGTCATGCCTGCTCCTTTTTGGCGGTGAGCCATTCAGTGACTTCGGCCTGCAGCTGGTCCAGCGATTTGAGCGCATCGACGCGCAGCACGCCCGCTTCGCCCGTGGGCGCTTCGAGCGTGGCGAACTGGCTGTCCACCAGCGTGGTCGAGAAGAAATGCTGCGCGGCGCGCGCCGCCACCCGGGCCTGCGCCTGTTCGCGGCTGATGTCCAGGAACACGAAGCGCAGGCCGGGCGCGGCCTGGCGCAGGCGCTCGCGGTAGGAAAGTTTCAGCGCCGAGCAGGTCAGCACCAGGCCTTCGGGGTGGGCGCGCAGCTGCTCGCCCAGCACGCCCAGCCAGCCGTCGCGGTCGGCATCCAGCAGGGCGATGCCCTGGCTCATCTTGGCGCGGCTGGCTTCGCTGTGGAAGTCGTCGCCTTCGACCAATGCCAGGCCGGTGGCCTGCGCCACGGCGGCGCCCAGGCTGGACTTGCCGCAACCGGCCACACCCATGATCACGAGGGAATCTGTCATGTCTAAAAACCTTGGATAGCGCTATCCGTTGAGGTGGAAATAAAAGGCGTGCTGGCCGGGGAACCTTTTTTCCAGGCCGCCTGCGAGGGCGGCCTAGGGATTGTCCGGCTGGCGCACGCCTTGGGATAGCGCTATCCTATGCGAGCATCAGCCCCTTACCACTCAGTAGTTTCCCTAGGATTCATGACACCAGCCCGCCTTCGCCCCCGCGCCACCGGCCGCGTTACCCTGACCGACGTGGCGCAAGCCGCCGGCGTCAGCCCGATCACCGTGTCGCGCGCGCTGCGCGGCGAGCGCGCCGTCGATCCGGCGCTGGTCGAGCGCGTGCAGGCGGCGGCGCGCTCGCTGGGTTATGTGCCCGACCCGGCGGCGCGCGCGCTGGCGTCGCAGCGCAGCTCGCACGTCGCGGTGCTGATTCCGATGCTGTCGAACGCCTTGTTCGTCGATCTGCTCGAAGCCGTGCAGCGCAGCCTGCGCCCGGCCGGCTACCAGACGCTGATGGGCGTGACGCACTACAACGCCGACGAGGAGGAGCAACTGCTGCGCGAGCAACTGCTGCAGCGCCCGGCTGGCCTGGTCGTGACCGGGCTTGAACGCAGCGACGCCGCGCGCGCGCTGATTGCGCAAAGCGGCGTGCCCTGCGTGCATGTGATGGAAATGTCCAGCGTGCCCGGCGTGTACAGCGTCGGCTTTTCGCAGGCCGATGCGGGGGCCGAACTGACGCGGCATTTGCTGGCGCGCGGCCGCCGGCGCATCGCCTTCGTGGCCGCGCAGCTCGATGCGCGAACGCTGCAGCGGCTCGAAGGCTGGCGCCGCGAACTGCTGGCTGCCGGCTTGCACGATCCGGCGCTCGAATGGCTGGACCCGGCGCCGTCATCGATTGCGCTGGGCGCGCGCCTGTTCGAGCGGATCATCGGCGAGCAGCCCGACGTGGACGCGGTGTTCTTCTGCAATGACGACCTGGCGCAGGGCGCCTTGCTGGCGGCGCTGCGCCTGGGCGTTGCGGTGCCGGAGCGCGTGGCGGTGGCCGGCTTCAACGACCTGACCGGCAGCGACCAGATGCTGCCGCCCTTGACCACGGTGCGCACGCCGCGCAGCGAAATCGGCCACGCCGCCGCGCGCATGCTGCTGGCGCTGATGAACGGCGAGACCGTGGCCTCGCCCTGCGTCGATCTGGGTTACGAGCTGGTGGTGCGGGCCAGCACCTGAAACGGCTTATTGCTATAAAAATAGTAGCTGCTTGCGCCCGTGGGTGTTGCGCAAAAGGCCGATTTGGTTTGAAATCTGGTCGGATATCAGGGTTTGCCCTAGGGCTTTTCAGCCGCGCGACTCCAACAATGGCTATGCAAATCAATTCATAGCAACGCTGGCTGCTTGCCGGCGTGACTCAAGGAGTTTTTCATGCAAAAGGTGTTGCACATCAACCCTGAAAAATGCACCGGCTGCCTGCAGTGCGAAATGGCTTGTTCCTTCGACAACTACGGCGTCTTCGCCCCCGCCAAGTCGCGCATCAAGGTCTTCGACTTCCACGACACCGGCAAGAAGGTGCCCTACACCTGCACCCAGTGCGACGAGGCCTGGTGCCTGCATGCCTGCCCGGTGGAAGCCATCACGCTGGACAAGCTGACCGGCGCCAAGGTGGTCAACGACTCCACCTGCGTCGGCTGCAAGGTCTGCACCATCGCCTGCCCGTTCGGCACCATCAACTATGTACAGGAAACCGGCAAGGTGCAAAAGTGCGACCTGTGCGGTGGCGAGCCGGCCTGCGCCGAAGCCTGCCCGACCGGCGCCATCACCTTCATCGACGCCAACTGGACCGGCCTGGGCCGGATGCAGCAATGGGCTGACAAGCTGGGCAACCAGCCTTCGGCCAGTTAAGGAGCAACAACATGTCCTGGGCTGGAAAAATCCTCCGCGTCAACCTGAGCGCCGGCACCGTCGCCGCCGAGCCGCTCAACATGGATTGGGCGCACAGCTACCTGGGCTCGCGCGGGCTGGGCAGCAAATACCTGGTGTCCGAGGTCGATCCCAAGGTCGATCCGCTGTCGCCGGAGAACAAGATCATCTGGGCCACCGGGCCGCTCACGGGCACCATGGCCTCGACCGGCGGGCGCTACACCGTCATCACCAAGAGCCCGCTGACCGGCGCCATTGCCTGCTCCAATTCGGGCGGCTACTGGGGCGCCGAGCTGAAGATGGCGGGCTGGGACATGGTGATCTTTGAAGGCAAATCGCCCACGCCGGTCTACCTCTACATCAACGACGACACGGCCGAGCTGCGCGATGCCGCCCACCTCTGGGGCAAGAGCGTCTGGGAGACCGAGCCGCTGATCAAGCAGAGCCTGCAGGACCCCTTGATACGCGTTTCCTGCATCGGCAAGGCGGGTGAAAACGGCGTGCTGTATGCCGCCGTGATCAACGACCTGCACCGCGCCGCCGGCCGCTCGGGCGTGGGTGCCGTGATGGGCAGCAAGAACCTCAAGGCGATAGCGGTGCGCGGCACCAAGGGCGTGGGCAATCTGCGCGACCCCAAGGCCTTCATGAAGGTCACCTACGAGAAGAAAAAAATCCTGCGCGACAACGCCGTCACCGGCCAGGGCCTGCCGACCTTCGGCACGCAGGTGCTGATGAACGTGATCAATGAAGTCGGCGCGCTGCCCACCCGCAACCACCAGGATGTGCAGTTCGAGGGCGCCAAGGACATTTCGGCCGAAGCCATGGCCACGCCGCGCGCCACCGACGGCAAGGCGCAACTGATCACCAACCAGGCCTGCTTCGGCTGCACGATTGCCTGCGGGCGCATCAGCAAGATGGACGCCGGCCATTTCACCGTGTCGAACAAGCCGCAGTACTGGGGCGCGTCGGGCGGGCTCGAATACGAAGCCGCCTGGGCGCTGGGCGCGGCCAATGGCGTGAAAGACCTGGAAGCGCTGCAGTACGCCACCATGCTGTGCAACGAGGAAGGCATCGACCCGATCAGCTTTGGCGCCACCCTGGGCGCGGTGATGGAACTCTACGAAATGGGCGTGCTGAGCAAGGAGCAGCTCGGCATCGAGGCGCCGTTCGGCTCGGCGGCGGCATTGGCCTTTCTGGCCGAGGAAACGGTGCACAGCCGGGGCTTCGGCAAGGAAATCGGCCAGGGCTCCAAGCGCCTGACGGCCAAATACGGCCATCCCGACCTGTCGATGTCGTCCAAGGGCCAGGAGTTCCCGGCCTACGACGGCCGCGCCATCCAGGGCATCGGGCTGGCCTATGCCACGTCCAACCGGGGCGGCTGCCATTTGCGCGGCTACACCGTTGCCTCCGAAGTGCTGGGCATCCCGGTCAAGACCGATCCGCTGGAGCACGAGGGCAAGCCCGAGCTGGTCAAGGCCTTCCAGGACGCGACGGCGGTCTTCGACTCCGCCGGGATTTGCGTGTTCACCTCCTTCGCCTGGGGCCTGGCCGATGTTGCGCCCCAGCTGCAGGCCGCCTGCGGCGAGCAGTACACGACCGAGGAACTGGAAAAAATCGGCGAGCGCATCTGGAACATGGAGCGCGAGTTCAACAACGCCGCCGGTTTCACCAAGGCCGACGATTCATTGCCCAAGCGCCTGCTGACGGAGGCGGCCAAGACCGGCCCGGCCAAGGGCAAGGTCAACATGCTGGCCGAAATGCTGCCCAAGTACTATGCCGCGCGCGGCTGGGACAGCGAAGGCGTGCCGACGGCCGCGACCCGCGAGCGCCTCGGCCTTTAAAAAAATTTCTCGGAGGGGGAGGAGAAGGGGCGCGCGCAAGTCCGCCCCTTTTTTAAATTGTTGGAGACACGATTCATGACCCACCACGTCATCCTGGGCGCCGGCCCGGCCGGTGTGATTGCCGCCGAAACCATCCGCAAGCAGGCGCCGAACGACCGCATCACGCTGGTCGGCGATGAAGCCGAGCCGCCGTACTCGCGCATGGCGATTCCCTACCTGCTGATGGGCAACATCGACGAGCCCGGCACCTACCTGCGCAAAAGCCCGTCGCATTTTGCCGATTTGAAGATAAATCAGCTGTTTGCGCACGCTGCATCAGTGGATGTAGCTACAAAAACAATAGCGCTGAGCAGCGGCGAATCGCTGGCTTACGACCGGCTCCTGATTGCCACCGGCTCGCGTCCCGCCAGCCCGCCGGTTGCTGGCATCGACTCCGCCGGCGTTCACACCTGCTGGACGCTCGAAGATGCGAGAAAGATCATGGCGCTGGCCCGGCCCGGCGCACGCGTGCTGCAGATGGGCGCCGGTTTCATCGGCTGCATCATCATGGAAGCGCTGATGCAGCGCGGCGTGCAGCTCAGCGTGGTCGAGATGGGCGACCGCATGGTGCCGCGCATGATGGGGCCGATGGCCGGCGGCATGATCAAGGGCTGGTGCGAAGCCCGGGGTGTGCAGGTATTCACCGGCACCCGGGTTGACGGCATCGAGGCGGGCAAGCCCCTCAAGGTGCGGCTGTCCAACGGGCAGACCGTCGAAGCGGATCTGGTCATCAGCGCCACCGGCGTCAAGCCCAACATCGGCTTTCTCGAAAACTCCGGCATCACCTGCCTGCAGGGCGTGCTGACCGACGAGCATTTGCAAACCAGCGTGCCCGGCGTCTATGCCGCCGGCGACTGCGCCGAGGCCTTCGACAAGGTCAGCGGCACGACCATCGTCAGCGCCATCCAGCCCAACGCGGCCGAGCAGGCGCGGGTGGCGGCGCTCAACATGGTCGGCCAGCGGGTGGAGTTGCGCGGCGTGACGCAGATCAACGTGCTCGACACGCTGGGCCTGATTTCCAGCAGCTTTGGCAACTGGCAGGGCGTGCCCGGCAGCGAGCAGGTCGAACTGACCGACCGCCAGGCCGATGGCGGCAAGGGCCGGCACCTGAGCCTGCAGTTCAAGGACGACGTGCTGGTCGGCTGCAACAGTGTCGGCTGGACCGAACATGTCGGCGTGATGCGCGGGCTGGTCGAAGGCGCGGTCCGCCTCGGCCCCTGGAAAGATGTCCTCAAGAGCGACCCGACCCGGCTCATGCAGGCCTACCTGGCCAGCGCCCAGGCGCAGGGCCAGTGGAACGGCGCGGGCGACGGGCGCCGCCGATGAAGATCACCTTCAAGCTGTTCGCCACGCTGACCGACTATTTGCCACTGGCGGCGCGGCGCGGCAACCTCATCGAACTGGACGTGGCGCCCCAGGCCACCATCAACCAGGTCATCGAGCCCTTCGGCCTGCCGCCCAAGCTTGTCCACCTGGTGCTGGTCAACGGCCGCTACATCGAGCCCGAAAAGCGCCTGACCACCACGCTGCTAGAGGGCGACGTGCTGGCCATCTGGCCGCCGATTGCCGGCGGCTGAACTGGTGCAGGCGCATTACGCCGAGACTTTCGAGCGCGACATGGGCTGCACCGAAGCCGAATGGCTGGGCTGGCTGCCCGCCGCGCTGGGCGACCACGCCTGGCAGCGCAGCGGGCCATCCGTGCAGGCCCGCATCGGCCCGGGCAGCCTGCAAATCGACTGGCGGCCGGCAGCGCCCCGCGTGCTCGGCAGCGCCCGGATTCCGCGCCTGCTGGTGCGCTTTGCCTTTGCCGGACTCGATGACGGCCAGCGCCACGCCTTCATGAAGCGCTTCGATGTGTACATGCAGCGCGGCGGCGGCTGATGCCAAACGGGTCTCTGGCGTGTCCGCGTGTCCTCGTCAGGTATTCAGGGCCGCTGTCAATTGATAATCAATAATTATTCAGATCAAAGCCAACAGAAAGCAGCCATGTCCGTACAGACCCTTTATCAGCAAAAACGCATGTCGGCCGCCGACGCCATTGGCGTCGTCATGAACGGCGACACGGTGGTGGTGCCCACCGCCGTGGGCGAGCCGCCGGCCCTGCTGACGGCGCTCTCGGATGCGCGCCGCGAGTTCCGCAACGTGAGCGTTTCGCAAATCCTGCCGGTGCGCAAGTACGGCTACTTTGACCCCGACACGACCGCGCATGTCCGCCATGTCGCCTACTTTTTCAGCGGCATCTCGCGCGCTGGCGGGCAGGAGGGCTGGACGGATTTCATTTCGGCCAATTTCTCCGAACTGCCGGACCTGCTCAATCGCAAGCTGATTCCGGCCGATGTGGTGTTTTCCATGGCGTCGCCGATGGACGAGCACGGCTTTTTCTCGCTGTCGCTGGCGCCCGACTACACCATGGCCGCAATCGCGCAGGCCCGGGCCGTGGTGCTGGAGGTCAACCCCAACGTGCCGTTTGCCAATGGCAACTGCCACATCCACGTCTCGCAGGTCACCGCGCTGACCGAAAGCGAGGACGCGCTGCTTGAAGTCGGGCTGCCCAAGATCGGCCCGGTGCAGGAAGCCATCGGCAAGTACGTCGCCGACATGATCCCGGACGGCGCGACGCTGCAGATCGGCTACGGCGGCATTCCCGACGCGGTGGTCATGCAGCTGACGCACAAGCACGACCTGGGCGTGCACACCGAAATGATCGGCGACGGCATCATGACGCTGGTCGAGGCCGGCGCCGTCACCAACCGCAAGAAGAATTATTTGCCCGGCAAGATGCTGGCGACCTTCGCCCTGGGTTCGAACAAGCTGTATCAGTTTTTGCACCGCAACCCAGCGGTCGAGATGCATCCGGTCGGCTTCACCAACGACCCCTACCTGGCCGGCCAGAACGACAACCTGCATGCCATCAATGCGACGATGCAGATCGACTTCATGGGCCAGTGCGGCTCGGAAAGCCTGGGGTTCACGCCGTATTCGGGCACCGGCGGGCAAACCGATTTCGTGCGCGCGGCGAATCGCTCGAACGGCGGCAAGGCCTTCATCGTGCTGCCCTCGACCGCCAAGCACGACACCATTTCGCGCATTGTGCCGGTGCTCTCGCCCGGCACGCATGTCAGCACCAGCAAGAACGACATCAACTACGTGGTGACCGAATTCGGCGTGGCCCAGCTGCGCGGCAAGACCGCCCAGCAGCGCTGCGAGGCGCTGATCGCCATCGCGCACCCGGACTTTCGCGGCGAGTTGCGCGATGCGGCCAAAAGGATGAAGCTGCTTTGAAATAGGCACGGAGTCAGCGGCCAAAAGGCAATTGCCGTGTAAGCTGGGCTGGTTAAAGTGTTTCTCTTGTAATAAACGGAAACATCCCCATGCGCCATGTCCTGACCCTTGCTGCTGCCTCTGCCATGCTTGTTGCCTGCGGTGGTGGCAGCGACTCGGCCCCTGCGGCCACGCCCACTCCGGCTGCAACGCAAGCCACCCTGACTTCTGCCAACTACGTGGCGGTCGCCCAGGAATCGCTGTCGTCTTCTGCTTACCTCGCCAACACAACTGGCCTTGTCACAGGCGCTCAAGTCAGCGATTCCGAGGCACTGATCCGTTTTGGCCAGGACCAGCTTCCCAAGCTGCCGCGCTGGCTGGCCGATGCGCCCGTGCAGGCGGTTGGCGCCGTGCAGAGCCAGACTGAAAACTGCGCGGGCGGCGGCACGCTGACCATTTCAGCGAACGACGCCAACGGCAATCGCCTGGTGGATGCAGGCGATTCGGTCTCCCTGACGGCAAACAACTGCTCGTTCGAAGGCCAGTTGTTGAACGGTCAATTGACCCTGACCATCAACAGCTTGACCGGCAATCCTGACCATTACCCCTACAGTTTGTCGGTCACCCTCGGCTTCAACAATCTGGCGACGCAATCCGCGTCATTGCGCACCGTTGGAAACGGCAGCCTTGCCTTGTCCATCGATGCACGCGCCGCCAACGACCAGTCGCTGGTGCTGCGCACTTCCAGCCTGAACCTTTCATCGACTTACGGCACCACCACTTACAGCAAAACGCTAACCGGCTATGCGACTTCCGTGGAGTTGCGCCCCGCAGGCACCGGTTTCACCTCCACCACCTCGGTGGACGGAACGCTGAGCAGCTCGGCCTTCGAGTCCAGAAGCATCAGCATCGCCACGCCGGTTTCTTTCGTCAGGACAAGCGGGCAGACTTACCCCAGCAGCGGCCAGCTCGTCATCACCGGCGCGGCAGGCGGCAAGATCCGAGTCACTGTCACCAGCGCCACCACGGTGCTGATCGAGCTGGATGCGGACGCCAACGGCAGCTACGAAGCGTCCACGAGCAAGCTCTGGAGCGACATGCTTTGAGGTCCGATCCTGCGTGTGCGGACTCCGGGCGGAGGCCGCATGGGTGGGTGGCTGGCGCGCTGCTGTCCGCCCTGTCGGGCGCCGCCGCCGCCATGCCGTGCGGCGCGCCGGCCCTGGGGGCGCTGGCGGGTGTCGAGCGCAGCCAATGGGAAGAGTTCGATGCGCAGGGCAAGTCCCTGGTGCGCGAGCGTGGAACGCTCCAGGTCGCGGGTTTGCAGGCCTTGGGGCGCTGCGGCGCGGTGGACTGGTCGGCGCAATGGACGCGCAGCCAGGGCCAGCGCGGCTACGACGGCATCACCAGCACCCAGGCGCCCTTGCAAACGCAAAGCCAGCTGCGGGCGCAGGCCCTGGGCATCGCCGCCTGGCTGCCGGTGAGCGGGAGCTGGGCCGTGGGCTCGCAACTCGGCTACCGCCAGGTCCGGCGCGACATTGCCAGCGTGGGCAATGTGCTCGGTTATCCGGAGCGCTTTGACTACCTGCAGGCCGCGCTCGGCGTGCGCTACCAGGCTGCGCTGGGCGAGCGGGTGCGCCTGAGCGCTTCGGGCTGGCTGGGCGGCGGGCCTGGCGGCCACGTCAAGGTCGATTTGCCGCGTGCCGACCCGGTGACGCTGCCGCTCGGAAGCAGCCGCCTGCTGGCCTTGGGCCTGGAGCTGGACGGCGGCGCATCAGCCCAGCCCGGCTGGTCGTGGCGGGCTGGCGTGCTGTACCGGCGCGAGCAGACGGGCGCCGGTGATGCCCAGGCCCTCACCCGCAACGGCGTGACCGTGGGCGCGGCCTTGCAGCCCCGCTTCGTGCAGCGGCACCTGGGCGCGACGGCCGTGCTGGCTTACCGCTTCTGACTGCCTGCGCGCCTTTTCATGATGAAAAAGGCTGTTTGCGCAGTCTGTATAAGCGCAAGCAGCTATATTATTGATAGCAGCTATCCATCGCCTGGCGCGCCGCCAGATCACAGCGTATGCGTGACCAGCTTGAAATCCGGGTCCTCGGCAAACGGCTTGATGGTGTAGCCCAAGCCCTTCATGAGCTTGAGCATGCCGGGGTTTTGCGCCAGCACCAGGCCCTCGATCTCGGACAGTCCCTTTTCGCGCGCCACGTCCATGATGCTGAGCATCAGGCGCGAACCCAGGCCCTTGCCGCTGAAGTCGTCGGCCACCACCAGGGCGAACTCGCAGCTCGACTGGTCGGGGTTGGTGACGTAGCGTGAAACGCCCACGATGCGCTCGGTTTCCAGAGCCTCGCCGTTGGCGCCGGGACGGCGCTCCTTGAACACGGCGACCAGCGCCATCTCGCGGTCGTAGTCGATCAGCGTGAAGCGCGCCAGCATGCTGGGCGGCAGCTCGACGATGGACGAGATGAAACGGAAATAGCGGCTTTCCTGCGACAGGTGCGACATCATTTCCTGCAGCATCTGCGCGTCGTCCGGGTGGATCGGGCGCACGATGTATTCGCCGCCGCCGCGCAAGGGCCAGACCTGCTCGTAGCGCGCCGGGTAGGGCAGGATGGACAGGTGGTTGTAGGGATTGGCCCGGCCGTTGATGGCCTGCGGCGCGTTGTCGATCACGATGCGCGCATCGACGGCCACCGCGCCGGACTCATCGACGATGATCGGGTTGATGTCCATCTCGCGCAACTGGGGCAGCTCGCAGACCATTTCCGAGACGCGCAGCAGGATCTGCTCCAGCGCATTCATGTCGGCCGGACTGGCGCCGCGCCAGGCGCCCAGGGTTTCGGCCACGCGCGAGCGCGAAATCAGGTGGCGCGCCAGGAACTGGTTCAGCGGCGGCAGCTCCATCGCCCGGTCGTCGATCAGCTCGATCATGGTGCCGCCCGCGCCAAAGGCGATCACCGGGCCGAACGGGTCGTCGGTGACCAGGCCGACGCACACCTCGCGGCCGCGCTTGGCGCGCGCCATGGTCTGCACCGTCACGCCGTTGATGCGCGCATTGGGTTTCAGGCGCGAAACGGTCTGCATCATCTCGGTAAAGGTGTCGCGCACGCCGGTGGCGTTCAGGATGTTCAGCGCCACGCCTTCGACGTCCGACTTGTGGCTGATGTCGGGCGAGTCGATCTTCAGCGCCACCGGAAAGCCCAGCTGCGTGGCGATCATCATCGCCTCGGTGGCGCTGCGCGCCAAAATCGTTTGCGTGACCGGGATGTGGAATGCCGACAGCAGCGTCTTGGACTCCATCTCGGTCAGCACCTTGCGGCGCTCGGCCAGCACATGCTCGATGATCAGCCGCGCGCCCTCGATGTCGGGCTTGGCCAGTGTCGAGAGCGGCGGCGGCGTTTGCTGGAGCAGCTGCTGGTTCTGGTAGAACGAGGCGATGTTGCCAAAGGCGCCGACGGCCGCCTCGGGCGTGCGAAAGGTCGGAATCGCCGCTTCGTTCAAGATCTCGCGCCCTATCACGACCGAGGCATCGCCCATCCAGCACGACAGCAGCGGCTTGCCCATGCTGCGCTTGACATCGGCCAGCGCGCGCGCCACTTCGGAGGCATCGACCCCTTCCTTGGGCGAGAAAATCGCCAGCACGCCGTCGATCTGCCGGTCATTGCCCGCCGCCTCGATGGCGGCCTTGTAGTGTGCGGGCGTGGCTTCTTCGGACAGGTCGATCAGGTCGCACAGCGACGCCAGCTCGGGCAGCAGCGGCTTGAGGGCGCTGGACGATTCGGGCGACAGTTTGCCCAGTTGCAGGTGGATTTCATTCACCCAGTCGGCCGCCAGCACGCCCGGCCCGCCGCCGTTGGTGACGATGGCCAGCCGGTTGCCGACCGGGCGGTAGCGCGAGGCCAGGCATTTGGCGGCCGAAAAAAGCTCGACAAACGAGCGCACGCGCACCGCGCCGGCGCGGCGCAGGGCGGCATCGAACACATCGTCGCTGCCGACGATGGCGCCGCTGTGGGTTTGCGCCGCTTCGTTGCCGGCCGGCCGCCGGCCCGCCTTGAGCACGACCACCGGCTTGGCGTTGGCCGCCGAGCGCAGCGCGCTCATGAAGCGGCGGGCGCTGGAGATGCCTTCGAGGTAGATGACGATGCTCTGGGTCTGGCGGTCGTTGGCCAGGAAATCGAGCACCTGCGCAATATCGACCGAGGTGTTGGGGCCCAGCGAGACCACCGATGAAAAACCGACGCCGTTCTTGCTGGCCCAGTCGAGGATGGACGCGGTCAGCGCGCCGGACTGCGACACCAGCGCCAGCGAACCCGGCTTGGCCATCGGCCCGGCGGCGCTCGCATTGAGCTGCAGGTGCGGGCGCTGCAGGCCCAGGCCATTCGGGCCGAGCAGGAAGATGCCTTCGCGGCGCGCAATCCGCTTGAGTTCGGCAGCGCCGTCGGCGTTGATGCCGCTGGTGATCACCAGCGCCGAGCGGCAGGTCAGGCGCCCGGCAATCTCCAGCGCGGCGGCCACTTCCTGCGGCGGCAGCGCGATGATGGCCAGGTCGGCACCGGTCTGCGCCAGGTCGGCCAGCGTGCCGGTGGTGTGGATGTCCAGGAACTGCAGCGTGCCGGTGTACTTCTGGGCGCGCAGCGCCTGGTGCAGCACCCGGGCGCGCGATGTCAGGCGGTCCGGGTCGTCGGCCTGGCCGGCGAAGACGACGATGGATTGGGGGGAGAAAAGCGGGGTGAGGTAGTGTTTGTCCATAAAGATTTTCAGTCGGCGCCAATCAGCACCTTGACATGCGCGGCAACACTGCGCGCGAGTGGGCTCAGGACGTAACCGCCTTCCAGGCACGAGATGACGCGGCCCTGGCAATGGCGCTCGGCCACCGCCATGATTTTTTTGGTAACCCATTCGTAGTCGGCCTCGACCAGGGCCAGGTTGCCCATGTCGTCCTCGCGGTGGCCGTCAAAGCCGGCCGACACATAGATCAGCTCGGGCTTGAAGGCGTCCAGCGCGGGCAGCCAGTGGCTGGTGACGGCTTCGCGGAACTTGTCGCTGCCCGAGCGCGAGGGCAGGCCGACATTGACCATATTCGGACCCGTGGCGTTTTCGCCGGTGAACGGGTAGATGCCCTGCTCGAAGATCGAGCACATCAGCACCCGCTCGTCGCCGCGAAAGATGTCCTCGCTGCCGTTGCCGTGGTGCACGTCGAAATCAATCAGCGCGACGCGCTGCAGGCCGTGCTGCGTCAGCGCATGGCGGATGCCGACGGCGACGTTGTTGAAAAAGCAAAAGCCCATGGCGGCGTCGCGCTGCGCATGGTGGCCGGGCGGGCGCACGCAGCAAAAAGCGCTCGGTGCATCGCCCGTCAGCACCAGGTCGGTGGCCAGCACCACGGAGCCGGCCGCGCGCAATGCCGCCCGCACGGTGAACGGGTTCATGTCGGTGTCGGGATCGACCTTGTGGTAGCCCTCCGCCGGGGAGGCCGCCATGAGTTCGCTGACATACAGCGAGGAATGCGCATGGGCCAGCTGCTCCGGCGTGGCCAGCGGCGCATCGTAGGGATGCATGTAGTCGAGCAGGCCCTTGACCAGCAGCATGTCGTTGATGGCGCCCAGACGCTCGGGGCATTCGGGATGGTGGGCACCCATTTCGTGGAGGGCGCAATCGGGATGGGTGATGTAGGCGGGCAGCAAAATTTGTCTCCTTGGGGGGGGCTCTGGCGCTATAGGTCAGATGGTTTTTTTATCAGTCTAGCGTGCGTGCGCCGGACGCGCTCTTGATGCAAGGCAAGTTTTTCCGGAAAACCCCGGGTGGCGGTCACAGCGTGAGCAAGCGTGATTGACGCTGCCGACGATTTTTTCATCGCCAGCCGTGCTTCAGCCGCGCGGCTTGCCTCTTTGCTTTTTGTTTGCAGCCTACCGGCGGTAACTGACGTGCAACTGATTTGGCGTGCCCTTAAAACTCGCCTTGCCAGCCCAGGCGCAAATACCTGAATTCGGAGTTTGTGCCTTTGCCATCGGTTGCCAGTAAAGCCTGCCAGCCATGCCAGCCAAGCCCTAGGCTGGCGACTCGCCGGACCGGTTCAATCGCCAGACTCCAGCGTGGCCTGCTGCGTCCGGCGTCGCCGCTGTCCCAGCCGAGCCAGGCCTGGTTAAGCCCGGCCCTGCGATCCAGCTGCAGGCTTATCGCCCCAGGCTGGCTTTGAGGCCCGAAGGCCGACCAGCTGACTTTCGCCTGCCAATGCACACCGATCCGGCGTGTGATGTGCCTCAGCGTTTTTTGCCCTTTGATCAGGGGCGCATAGTCCAGCGAGCCGTCGGGCGCGCGGCTGGTGACCTGTGAATTGAGCACGGCGTTGTCGGTGGCCAGTTCGGGCCAGTCAAGCCTGGAGAGCAGGTCGTCGGCACGCAGCTGGACTTGCCATCCCGCTGCAGGCTCGCCTTGCACTGCGACCGACAGCGAACTGCCCAGGCCAGAACGGCCTGACGCCGACAGGTAAGGGCCGGTGATGTTCGGGTTGGAACGCTGGCTGTGAACATTGAAGTCATAGACATCGCTGCTCTGGTAAGACAGCTTGCCTGACAGGTCAACGGTGCGAAATTTCTGCAGCCGCAACAGCTGCGCATCGGCTTGCCAGCGCCACCGATCTGCCGCATCGAGCTTTAGCCAGGGGGTGCCGACTCGCAGACCCTGGCCTTGCCAGCTTTGGCTGCTGGCATTCAGGTCATAGCTGCGGGCTGTTTCCGGCCTGGAGTTTATGGCGTCCAGTGCGGCTACCGTGACCGCATCGGGGCTGGCTTGCAGCCACGCTTCGGCGCGGGCCAGTGCGCCAAAGCGCCAGCCACCGGGATGGGTTGCGCTCAACTCGGCCTGCAGGCTGCGCCAGGCGCGCGGCTGGCTGGATTGCCCGGAACGGTAACGGGGCCAGTCGTCACGGTCCAGGGCCAGTACGGGCAGTCCCTGGCCGATGGATTCCTCGCTGGCTGTGGCGCTGAGCATCCAGGACGTCCGGGGTATTTCCGGCGTGCCGGAGTGCAGGTCTTGTGCAATGGACGGCAAGCTGAACATGGCACCCATGACGCAGATAAAAGAGGTTCCAGCGAATTGATTTGTCATACGTTGAAGGCAAAAAAACGCCCGCAAGATGCGGGCGTCAAGGGTCAGAAAAAAACGCTCGGAAAAGCTTAGAACTGCTCGTAGCTGCTGTCGGTGTAGGTGATGCGGTTGGTCAGGGTCGAGTACTGACCCACCGCCTGGCCGCTCTTCGTCAGCGGGTACACCGGTTGTGACTTGTCGATGACCAGCTTGACCCCGCTGGTGCTTTCCAGCGTGATGATGTTGGCTGTTGCGCTGGCAGCGCCACTCATGTTGATGGTCAGCAAGCCCTGAACATACTGGCCGCTAAGCGCTGTGGTGTTGCTTGCGCTGCTGCCTTTGTCGTTTTGGGTCGCGGACAGGCTGATGCTCAACACCGGGCGGTTCGGAATGGTGACCTTGCCCATCAAACCGGCGCGCAGGGTTTGCACATTGGTGCCGCTGCGTGGCAGGGTGCTGTTGAAGCTGGCGTAATTGAGCGCTTCGCCCGTCAGGGCGCCCTCGAAGAAGGCGATGCCGTTGCGCTGCACGCTGCCGTTGAACGCCACCAGCGTCGGGATGTAGCTGGTGCCCGAAGCGTCCAGCTTGAAGGCGCTGATCTTCAGGTCGCCAGTCAAGGTGCTGCCTGCCGTGCCACCCTTGAGTTTGAGCAGCATTTCCTGGCTGCCATCTTGCGCCTCGTAGTTGCCCGCAGCATCCTGCCTGGCTTGAAGGTAGGAGCCTGCGGACAGTTCGAGGCGGGTTTCCAGCGCGCCTGCCTTGATCAGCTCCATGGAACCCGAGAGGGCCAGATTGTCCAGCGTACCGACTTTGGTCAGGGCGGCAGACAGGGTGACGTTGTGCTTGTCGCCCAGCACGGTTGCGACGGTGTTGGGTTTGTACACCCAGCGGTTCAAGGTGGTGTCGAAGTAAGAGGCAAAGTTACTCGTGATGCTGAAGGCGGGTGACAGCTCGCCGCTCAGGTTCAGCGCGGTGACCTGGCCACTGCCGTCGTGCTGTGTTGCCAGCGTGGCAGCATTGCCGGGGAAGGCGGCGCCGTAGGGGGTGCGCGTTTCGTCGAAGGTCGCGGGCGAGACCGTCTTGACTGTAATTTTTGCCTCGCGAGTCTGGGTATAGATGGTGAACTTGTGCACATCAGCCGCGTCCGGGTGCAACCGCACGCGATAGCTCCACTGGGTGGCGCACCATTGACCCACAGCGTAGCAGGGTTTGTACTCGCCATTCGCATCGGTGGGGGGAATTTGCTGGGTCGCGGCCTGGCAGGCGACGTACTTGGCGTCGGTCTTGGACGTGGCCAATGTGTTGTAGTTGGTGTCGCTGTAAAAGCTGCAGCCGCCAAGGTACTCATAGCCTTTGTAGAAAGTGCGGCCCGTCACGAACGGCGCCCCGCCTTTGATCACGTCGTTCCAGAGCTGCACGCCCAGGCGTGCCACATTCAAGGCGGTGATGCTGCTACTGGCGATGGGGGCCGTGCGGCTCTTCATGTCGTCAGCCACCTTCTGAAGTTCAGTCTGCAGGGACAGGTCGGCTGCATCGAGCGCTTTCGCATTGCTGCGCAGCGTAGCCATGAAGGCTTTGGTTTGCTCCAGGGGAGTGGCTGTGGAAACCGGTGTTCCAGGTGCACCGCCGATGAGGAGTGCTGGCAGGCCGGCGGCATCTACAACGAGGTTTATCTTGGCTTGCAGCGCAGATTTCACGCCTGCGTCGGCCAGACCTTTTGTGGAGAGGGTAGTAGTCACGCAAGCCACTTTGGCGGCTTGATCGCCGGTGATGCAACCAAGTTCTCCCGACAAGGCCATCTGTGACACTGCCACCAGGACGGCAGCTGCGGAGTTGGTGGGCTTGCCTGCGTTAAATGTGGGGGTGGTCGTCAGCGGGTTGAAGGTCAGGGCTGCGGCCAGATCGCTGTTGGCCTGCTCCACATTGATGGTGGTCAGTCCGCCGCTTTTCGCCATTGCGGCGGCGGTGGCCAGGTCGGTGAAAGGGTTGATCTGGGCGCTGTACGTCTTGCCGCTCTCGACCGGGAAGCTGGCCCGCAGGGTAAAGCCAGCCGTTGGGCTGATAGTTTGGCCTGTAGCTTCGTCGTACATGGTGGTTTTTCCAGATACAACGCTGGCAACCGCGATGACGATGCCGCTGTAGCCGTTCAGCGTGACGCTGTAGTGTCCGTTGTTGTCGGAAGTGGTTTCCTGCAGCAAGTCACCTTGCTTGCCATCGGCAGTGGTTTTGTAGAGGCTGATTTTTGCCTGGGCCATCGGGCCTTTGATGGCATCGCCTTGAATGCTCAGGCTGGTATTTTGGGGGGTATCGACTGCGCTCCCGTTCCCGCTTCCGCCGCCACAACCTGTAATAAGTGCAGCCACTGCCAGCGCGGCCACAATTTTTGTTGACTTCATTTTTTCCCTTGTTGTTAAGTTATCAATAGAAAGACACGAGAATGTGTTTCATATTGAAACAATATTATCAAGGAGTAATAAAAAAATATTAGGAACTTAAATATTATTTAAGGACTCTCCGCTTGTTCATTAAAAATTCATTTTCAATATGAAAAAGCGCCTCAAGCCCATGTTGAACGGGCGAGAGGCGCTATGAATAGCGTAGCGTTACAGCCTGAGCCGCTAAATTACATCCGCTCGAAAATCGCCGCGATGCCCTGGCCGCCGCCGATGCACATCGTCACCAGCGCGTAGCGGCCCTGGATGCGCTTGAGCTCGTGCAGCGCCTTGACGGTGATCAGGGCGCCGGTCGCGCCAATCGGGTGGCCCAGCGAGATGCCCGAGCCGTTCGGATTGACCTTGGCCGGGTCGAGCCCCAGGTCGCGCGTGACGGCGCAGGCCTGGGCGGCGAACGCCTCGTTGGCCTCGATCACGTCCAGGTCATTGACCGTGAGGCCGGCTTTTTTCAGCGCCATCTGGGTGGCCGGGACCGGGCCGATGCCCATGTATTTCGGATCGACGCCGGCATGCGCGTAGGCGACCAGACGGGCCAGGGGCTTGAGGCCGCGCGCCTCGGCAACGCCGGCTTCCATCAAGACCACGGCAGCGGCCGCGTCGTTGATGCCCGAGGCGTTGCCAGCCGTCACCGTGCCGTTTTCCTTGACGAACACGGGTTTCAGCTTGGCCATGTCGGCCAGCGTGCAGTTCGGGCGGAAATGCTCGTCGGTGTCATACGCCACTTCGCCCTTGCGGCTCTTGAGCATCACCGGCACGATCTGCTCCTTGAAGTAGCCTGCTTCAATCGCCTTCTGGGCGCGGTTGTGGCTCTGCACGGCCAGCGCGTCCTGCTCCTCGCGCGTGATGCCCCACTTGGCGGCGATGTTCTCGGCCGTCACGCCCATGTGGATGGTGTGGAACGGGTCATGCAGCGCACCGACCACCATGTCGACCAGCTTGCTGTCGCCCAGGCGCGCGCCAAAGCGCGTGGCCAGGCTGGCGTAGGGGCCGCGGCTCATGTTTTCGGCGCCGCCGCCAATGGCGATGTCCGCGTCGCCGAGCAAAATGCTCTGGCTGGCCGAGATGATGGCCTGCAGGCCCGAGCCGCACAGGCGGTTGACGTTGAACGCGGGCGTGCCTTCGGCGCAGCCGCCGTTGACGGCTGCCACGCGCGACAGGTACATGTCCTTGGCTTCGGTGTTGACGACATGGCCGAACACCACATGGCCGACATCCTTGCCCTCGACGCCGGCGCGCGCGAGCGATTCACGAACGACCAGCGCGGCCAGCTCGGTGGGCGGCGTGTCTTTCAGGCTGCCGCCAAAGGTTCCAATGGCGGTGCGCACACCGCTGACAACTACTACTTCACGGGTCATGTCTATCTCCTGGGGTTTTTAAAAGCCGTCCAAAGTGTGAACCGTTTTGGCTACGCCCGGCTGACACGGGAGCGGCAAATACCAGTATGTCACGCTGCCGGCGCCTGCAAGGCCATGCACTTGATTTGCATCAACATGCGGGAGTTTCATCGCCGCCAGCAGGGGTGAGCGCCGGCCAAGACGCTGCTAGGCAGCAAAACCCATAAAATGTACAAAACCGTTATTTTGTACAAAACCCCCATGCACACCGTCTCCTTAAGTGAATTCCGCGCCAACGCGTCGGCCATGCTAGACCGGGTCGAACAGGGCGAAACCGTGCGCATCTTGCGGCATGGCAAGCCGGTCGCCGAACTGGTGCCTGTCCAGCCGGCCGCACCCGAAAAGCTTCCCAGCTGGAAGCGCCCGATCCATCCGCTCGAATACCAGCGTGCCGATGGCAAGTCGCTGGCGCAACTGATCATGGACGAGCGTGAAAGCGCACGGTACTGAAGCATGAAGCTGCTGTTTGATTCTTCGGCCATCGCCAAGCGCTACAAGCGCGAGAGTGGCCACGACGCGGTGGAGCGCCTGCTGATGGGCGCGGACACGGTGGTGCTGGCGGCGCATTGCAAGGTTGAGATTGCTTCCTGCCTGAGCCGCGAGGTGCATGACCATTCCATCGACATGGACCAGTATGCGTATGCGATGGGCGAGGTGGCGCAGGACTTTGTTGACTTCGAGGTGCGGCCCATCAGTCCCGAGATCGAAGCGCTGGCGCTGGCCGTGATGGCGCAAAACCGCTTGCGCGCCATGGATGCGCTGCACATCGGAACCGCCCAGGTGGCACGGGTTGACTTGTTTGTGACGGCTGACCGCAAGCAGGCCTTGGCGGCGCAAGCCGCCGGCCTGAAAACTGAACTGATAGAGGCTTGAGATGTTTTATCCCCAGGAATTTGACGTGATCGTGGTCGGCGGCGGCCATGCCGGCACTGAGGCCGCGCTGGCCGCCGCCCGCATGGGCTGCAAAACGCTGCTGCTCACGCACAATATCGAGACGCTCGGCCAGATGAGCTGCAACCCGTCGATTGGCGGCATCGGCAAGGGCCATCTGGTCAAGGAAGTCGATGCCATGGGCGGCGCGATGGCGCTGGCCACCGACGAGGGCGGCATCCAGTTCCGCATTTTGAACGGCTCCAAAGGCCCGGCCGTGCGCGCCACGCGGGCGCAGGCCGACCGGATTTTGTACAAGGCGGCGATTCGCCGGATGATCGAGAACCAGCCGAACCTGTGGCTGTTCCAGCAGGCGGTCGATGACCTGATGGTCGAGGGCGACCGGGTGGTCGGTGCGGTGACGCAGGTCGGCATCAAGTTCCGCGCACGCACGGTGGTGCTGACGGCCGGGACGTTCCTGGACGGCAAGATCCACGTCGGGCTGAACAACTACCCAGCCGGGCGCGCCGGCGACCCACCGGCCGTGTCTTTAAGCGCCCGCCTGAAGGAACTCAAGCTGCCGCAAGGCCGGCTGAAAACCGGAACGCCGCCGCGCATCGACGGGCGCTCGATTGACTTCAGCAAGTGCGGCGTTCAGCCGGGCGACGGCATGCCGGGCGGCACGCCCGGGCCGGTGCCGGTGTTCAGCTTCATGGGCGGCAATGTCCCGCATCCGAAGCAGGTGCCGTGCTGGATCACGCACACCAACGAGCGCACGCACGACATCATCCGCTCCGGCTTTGACCGCAGCCCGATGTTCACCGGCAAGATCGACGGCGTAGGGCCGCGCTACTGCCCGAGCGTCGAGGACAAGATCAACCGCTTTGCCGGCAAGGACAGCCACCAGATTTTCCTGGAGCCCGAAGGCTTGACGACGCACGAGATTTATCCCAACGGCATCTCGACCAGCCTGCCGTTCGACATCCAGTACGCGCTGGTGCGCTCGATGGCGGGCATGGAAAACGCGCACATCCTGCGGCCCGGCTATGCGATTGAATACGACTACTTCGACCCGCGCGCGCTCAAGACCAATTTTGAAACGAGGGCGATTGGCGGGTTGTTCTTTGCCGGCCAGATCAACGGCACGACGGGCTACGAGGAAGCCGCCGCGCAAGGCATGTTCGCCGGCATCAATGCCGCATTGCAATGCCAAGAAAAAGAAGCCTGGCTTCCGAAGCGCGACGAGGCCTATCTGGGCGTGCTGGTTGATGACCTGATCACCAAGGGCGTGACCGAACCCTACCGCATGTTCACCAGCCGGGCCGAGTTCCGCCTGATGCTGCGCGAAGACAATGCCGACATGCGCCTGACCGAAAAAGGGCGTGAACTGGGCCTGGTCGATGATGCCCGCTGGGACGCCTTCAACCGCAAGCGCGATATTGTTTCACGTGAAACACAGCGCCTGCGCGCGCTCTGGATCAACCCGAACAACCTGCCAGCCAGCGAAGCCGAGCGCGTGCTGGGCAAAGCGATTGAGCGCGAATACAACCTGGCCGATTTGCTGCGCCGGCCCGATGTGAACTACGCCGGGCTGATGTCGCTCGATGGTGGTCGATACGCCAACCCGGAAATCCCGACCGGAAACGAAGATGTTTCACGTGAAACATCCACGGATTCTGCATTGCCCGCGGACCTGGTGAAAAGCGTGATCGAGCAGATCGAGATCACGGCCAAATACGCCGGCTACATCGACCTGCAAAAAGTCGAGGTCGAGCGCGCCTCGCATTACGAAAATCTCAAGCTCCCTGCCGACCTGGATTACCTGCAGGTGTCGGCGCTCAGTTTTGAAGCGCGCCAAATGCTGTCCAAGCACCGGCCCGAAACGCTGGGGCTGGCATCGCGCATCCAGGGCATCACGCCGGCCACCATTTCTCTGCTGCTGGTGCATCTGAAAAAGAACCTGTGGAAAAACACGACTCCCTTGAAATCCGCCGAGGCAGAAGCTTGATGGCGGCCACTGAACAGAACTTGCGTTCCACCCTGAAGGTCGGACTTGAAGCGCTGCAACTGCAATTGAGCGAACAGCAGATCAACCAGTTGCTGGCGTACCAGGCCATGATTGCCAAATGGACGCAGGTCTATAACCTGACCTCGGTCCGCGACCCGGCTGAAATGATGACGCATCACCTGCTCGATAGTTTGGCGGCCGTTCCGGCTTTGCAGCGCTATTTGCACCGTTCCGGGCTGGAGCAGGGCAGTCGCCTGCTCGATGTCGGCTCGGGCGCTGGCCTGCCGGGCGTGGTGATTGCCATCTGCTGCCCGCAGGTTGCCGTCACCTGCGTCGATACGGTGGCCAAGAAAGCGGCCTTCATCAAGCAGGCGGCGCTGGCATTGAGGCTGCCCAACCTGACGGGGCTTCATGCGCGTGTCGAAAGCATCACTGAATCCTTCGACGTGATTTGTTCCCGGGCCTTTGCCTCGCTGGCTGATTTCACCAAGTGGTCCGCCGGCGCGCTGGCGCCGCAGGGTGTCTGGATGGCGATGAAGGGCAAGCATCCGGCCGATGAACTGCTGGCTTTGCCTGAAAACATCGCAATGTTTCACGTGGAACAACTGAAGGTTCCCGGCCTGGATGCCGAGCGCTGCATCCTCTGGCTGCGGCCTGTATCGTAAACTCAAGTCCTCTACTACTGGAGCATTCCATGCCGGGCTCGTTCGTTGGTGTTGCCGACTATGGCGCTTTTGTTGTCGCTATTCTGGTCTTTCTGGCCATTCCCGGCCCCGGCAACCTGGCGCTGATCACCTCGACCGGCAAGGGCGGCATCGCCGGCGGCATGGGCGCCACCTTGGGCGTCATCGCTGGCGACCAGGTGCTGCTGTGGGCTGCCGTGGCGGGCGTTTCGGCCGTCATGGCGGCGTATCCGGCTGCCTTTCATGTGGTCCAGTGGCTGGGCGCTATTTACCTGGCCTGGCTGGGTTTGCGCATGCTGCTGGCCAAGCCCGGCAGCGCACCCATTTTGCAGATCAAGCCGCGCCACTACTTTCGGCAGGCATTGCTGATCACCTTGCTCAACCCCAAGGCCATCGTGTTTTACCTGGCTTTTTTTCCGCTGTTCGTGGACCCGGCGCAGCACCAGGGCCTTAAAACATTTGGCGTGATGGCCGCGACCATCGCCGTGCTGACTTTTTTGTATGGCCTGATGGCGGTGCTGCTGACCTGGAAGCTGGCCGCGCGCCTGCGGGCCAATCCGAAAATATCGGCCACGCTTGAAAAAGCCGCCGGCATGTTCCTGATCGCCTTTGGCATCAAGCTGGCGCTTTCCCGATAGATCGAACACGGCAATCCTGAATTCCCTCAACGGAACGACAACCAACAATACGCTATGGCCAAAATATTCTGCATTGCCAACCAAAAGGGCGGCGTGGGCAAGACCACCACCACCGTCAACCTGGCCGCCGGCCTGGTCCAGGTCGGCCAACGGGTGCTGATGGTGGACCTCGACCCGCAGGGCAATGCCACCATGGGCTCGGGCGTGGACAAGCGCAAGCTGGCCATGACGGTGTATGACGTGCTGTTAGAGGCCGCATCCATCGTCGATGCCCGGGTGCACAGCGAGAAAAGCGGCTATGACGTGCTCGGCGCCAACCGCGAACTCTCGGGCGCCGAGATTGAGCTGGTGCCGCTGGAGCGCCGCGAAAAGCGCCTCAAGCAGGCGCTGGCCAAGGTGGACAAGGACTACGACTTCATCCTGATCGACTGCCCGCCCTCGCTGTCGATGCTCACCCTGAACGGGCTGTGCGCGGCGCATGGCGTGATCGTTCCGATGCAGTGCGAATACTTCGCGCTCGAAGGCGTGACCGACCTGGTCAACACCATCAAGCAGGTGCATGCCAACCTGAACAAGGATCTGCAGATCATCGGCCTGCTGCGCGTCATGTTCGACCCGCGCATCACGCTGCAGCAGCAGGTCAGCGAGCAGCTCAAGGGGCATTTTGGCGACAAGGTGTTCAACACCGTCATTCCGCGCAATGTCCGCCTGGCTGAAGCGCCGAGCTACGGCCTGCCCGGCGTGATCTTCGACCCGTCGTCCAAGGGCGCGCAGGCCTTCGTGGCGTTTGCCCAGGAGATGGTCGGGCGCCTGCTGTAGGTCCGAAGCCTCTTTTATTGATTAAAACTGCCGTTTGCGCATGTCTGGCATGCATTAACAGCTATTAAAAACGTAGCAAATTCATAATCCCTGCGTTTTACCGCCCTGAAGGCTTGAGCGAACCCATGAACCCCCGCAATGTACTGATTCTTCCCGGCTGGCAAGGCAGCGGCCCGGACCACTGGCAAAGCCGCTGGGAGCGCGCTTACGGCTACACCCGCGTTACCCAGCACGACTGGATGCGGCCGCTGCGCGGCGACTGGATTGCGCGGCTCGAAGACGTGCTGCTGTCGTGCGACGAGCCCGCCGTGCTGGTCGCGCACAGCCTGGGCTGCCAGCATGTGGCCGCCTGGGCCGCGCACAGCCGCAACACCCACTTGGTGAAGGCGGCGCTGCTCGTCGCCCCGCCCGATGTCGAGCGCGAGGAACTGCGCGCCCAGCTGCCCAGCTGGTCGCCCGTTGCCCTTGGCCGCTTGCCGTTTGCAACGCGCCTGTTCGCCAGCAGCAACGATCCTTTTTGCAGCCCTGAGCGCGCCCGGCAGTTTGCCGCAGCCTGGGGCGCGGACCTCATCGACGCCGGCCCGCGCGGCCACCTGAATGCCGACAGCGGCCTGGGCGACTGGCCGCAGGCGCATGAACAGCTGCAGCAATTGATGCGCGATGCGTGATACTTCCGCCTGGCCTTCACCCGACAGCGCCTGGCGCCCCTCCCGATTAAAGAAAGACAAGACACCTCCATGGTCACCAAAAAACAAAAAGGCCTGGGTCGCGGGCTCGAAGCGCTGCTCGGCCCGAAGGTCGATGAATCGCCCGAAGCCGCCAATGCCCTGATCGCCGCCAGCAGCCCCGGCCTGCCGGCTTCGCTGCTGCTCGACGACCTGGTGCCCGGCCAGTACCAGCCGCGCACCCGCATGGACGAGGGCGCGCTCTACGAACTGGCCGAATCGATCAAGGTGCAGGGCATCATGCAGCCTATCCTGGTGCGGCGCCTCAAGAGCGGAAGCAACAGCGGCAAGTACGAAATCATCGCCGGCGAACGGCGTTTCCGGGCCGCCCGGCTGGCCGGGCTGGACAGCCTGCCGGTGCTGATCCGCGACGTTCCCGACGAGTCGGCCGCCGCCATGTCGCTGATTGAAAACATCCAGCGCGAAGACCTCAATCCGCTCGAAGAAGCGCAGGGCCTGCAGCGCCTGGTCAAGGAATTCGGCCTGACCCACGAGCTGGCCGCGCAGGCCGTGGGCCGCTCGCGCAGCGCCGCGTCCAATTTGTTGCGCCTGCTGAACCTGGCCGACCCGGTGCAGACCATGCTGATGGCTGGCGACCTGGACATGGGCCATGCGCGCGCGCTGCTGGCGCTGGACCGGGCGACGCAGATCACCGCCGCCAACCAGATCACGGCTAAAAAGTTGTCGGTGCGCGAGGCCGAAAGCCTGGTCAAGAAGCTGGGCAGCGAGTTCTCGCTGACCCCCAACAAGGCCCCGCCTGAAAAATCGCGCGACACCCGCCGCGTTGAAGAAGAACTGGCCGACCTGCTGATGGCCGAGGTGCAAGTGCGCATCAAAAAGCAGGTCAAGCGCAACGGCAAGCGTGAAGATGTCGGTGAACTGGCGATCCAGTTTGCCTCGCTCGATGAAGTCAACGGGCTGATCGAGCGGCTGCGCCGGACGGCCTGACGGGCCTTCAAGCAGCGCTCAACAGACTGGTGGCGCGCAAGCTCAGAGGGTAAAAATCTTCCCCGGATTCATGATGTTCTGCGGGTCGAGCGCGCGCTTGATGGCGCGCATCATGTCCACCGCGCCGCCGCCGGTCTCGCTCAGCAGGAAGTCCATCTTGCCCAGGCCGATGCCGTGCTCGCCGGTGCAGGTGCCTTCCAGGCTCAGGGCTCTGGCCACGAGCTGGTGGTTCAGCGCTTCGGCGGCATCGCGCTCCTGGGCGTTGTCGGGGTCGATCAGGTAGCCGAAGTGAAAATTGCCGTCGCCGACATGGCCGACCAGGAAATAGGGAATGCCGCTGGCTTCGGCCTCGGCCACCGATTCGAGCAGGCAGTCGGCCAGGCGGGAAATCGGCACGCAGGTGTCGGTCGAAATCGCCCGGCAGCCGGGCTTGCTCTGGATGGCCGCAAAGTAGGCGTTGTGGCGCGCCGTCCACAGCCGCGTGCGCTCCTCGGGCGTGCTGGCCCATTCAAAGGCATTGCCGCCGTGGCCGCTGGCCAGTTCCTGCACCAGCTCGGCCTGCTCCTTCACGCCGTTCGGCGTGCCGTGGAACTCCATCAGCAGCATCGGCTCCTCGCGCAGGGCAAGCCGGCTGTGGGCGTTGACCATGCGCACGGTGTGGGCGTCGATCAGCTCGACGCGCGCAATCGGCACGCCCAACTGGATGATCTCGATGGTCGTGCGCACCGCCGCCTCGATGCTCGGGAACGAGCAGACCGCCGCCGAAATTGCCTCGGGCAGCGGGTAGAGCTTGACCGTGACCTCGGTGATCACGCCCAGCGTGCCTTCGCTGCCGACCATCAGGCGCGTCAAATCGTAGCCGGCGGCTGACTTCTTGGCGCGCGTGCCGGTGCGGATGATCTCGCCGCTGGCGGTGACGACTTCAAGCGCCAGCACGTTCTCGCGCATGGTGCCGTAGCGCACGGCATTGGTGCCGCTGGCGCGGGTGGCGCTCATGCCGCCCAGCGTGGCGTCGGCGCCGGGGTCGATGGGAAAGAACAGGCCGGTGCTCTTGATTTCTTCATTGAGCTGCCTGCGCGTCACGCCGGGCTGCACCGTCACCGTCAGGTCTTCCGGGTTGATCGCCAGCACCCGGTTCATGCGGCTCACGTCGATGCTGATGCCACCCTGCACGGCCAGCAGGTGGCCTTCGAGCGAGGTGCCGACGCCAAACGGAATCACCGGCACGCTGTACTGGCCGGCCAGCCTGACCGCGTCGGCCACGTCCTGCGTGCTTTCGGCAAACACCACGGCGGCCGGCGGCGGCGCGGCAAACGAGGACTCGTCGCGGCCATGCTGTTCGCGCACCACCAGGGCGGTCGAGCAGCGCTCGGCAAAGCGGTTTTTCAGCGCGGCTATCAGCGCCTGCGGCGTTTCGCGCTGGAGGATTCCGGGGAGCAGGTGCTTGGGCAGCGGTGCGTTCATGGGGGCTCCTGAGGGGAAAACCGGAGTTTACGGCCTGGGCGCCCTGTGGCGTCAAGCCCGATGGCCTGCTGGCGGCATGAGCATGCACCGGGTTTGCCCAGGCTTGGGTAAAAGCTTGCTAACCTCACTGCCTGCTTCATCAACCTTGCAACTTGCCGCGCCCAGGCGCTTTTACCCTTATGGCCAACAGACTTTCACAAATCGCAACGCGTACCGGCGACAACGGCACCACCGGACTGGGCGACAACACCCGCGTTTCCAAAGACAGCCTGCGGGTTCACGCCATGGGCGACGTCGATGAGCTGAACTCGAACATCGGCGTGCTGCTGTGCGAAGACATGCCGGGCGGCGTGCGCGAAGTGCTGGTCGAGGTGCAGCACCAGCTGTTCAACCTGGGCGGCGAACTGTCGATTCCGGGCTTCGAACTGCTCAAGCCCGAAGCGGTCGCGCTGCTCGACGAGGCGCTGGAAACCTACAACGCCCAGTTGCCGCGCCTGGCCGAGTTCATCCTGCCGGCCGGCTCGCGCGCCGCGTCGCTGGCGCATGTCTGCCGCACCGTGGCGCGCCGCGCCGAGCGCGCCGTGGTGGCGCTGGACAAGGTGGAAACGCTCAAGGAAGCGCCGCGCCTGTACCTGAACCGCCTGAGCGACCTGCTGTTCGTGCTGTCGCGCGTGCTCAACCGCATGAACGGCGGCGACGATGTGTACTGGAAAAGCGAGCGCATGGTGCGCATGGCGCGGGAAGATCAGAAAGACCAGGACAGCCAGCCCTGAGGCCGCGCCGGCCGGCGGCTAGATGTCGTAATGGTCGCCGCCTGGCGCGCCGCTCAAAGTCTGCTCGACGATGGCCCGGTTCAGCGTCGGCGCGAACGACTCGATGAACGCATACACGTAGCTGCGCAGATAGCTGCCGCGCCGCACCGCCAGCTTGGTCAGGTTGATGCCGAACAGCGCGCCGGCATCCAGCGCCCGCAGCGCCGTGTCGCGTTCGGCTTCGTAGGCAATCGACGCCACGATGCCCACGCCCATGCCGAGTTCGACATAGGTCTTGATGACGTCGGCATCCATCGCCGTCAGCACGATGTTGGGCATCAGCTGGTGCTGGGCAAAAGCCTGGTCGATGTGGGTGCGGCCGGTAAAGCCGTTGTCGTAGGTGATCAGGGCAAACTGCGCCAGTCGCTCCAGCGTGAGCGGGCCACTCAGCAAGGCGTGGCCGGGCGGCACGATCACCGAATGCGTCCAGCGGTAGCAGGGCAGGGCGACCAGCTCCGGGTAGCCATTGAGCGCTTCGGTGGCAATACCGACATCGACCTCGCCCGACAGCAGCATCTCGGCGACCTGCTTGGGCGAGCCCTGGTGCAGGTGCAGCTTCACATGGGGAAACTGCGCGCGAAACTCCTGCACCGCCGGCGGCAGCGCATAGCGCGCCTGCGAATGGGTGGCGGCAATCGACAGCAGGCCGTTTTGCTGCGCCATGTATTCCTGGCCGGCTTTTTTCAGGTTGCTGCATTCGAGCAGCAGCCGCTCGACGATGGGCAGCACATGCGCGCCCGGCTCGGTCAGTCCGGTCAGGCGCTTGCCGGCGCGAACGAACAGCTCGATGCCGATTTCTTCCTCCAGCTCGCGGATCTGCCGGCTCACGCCGGGCTGCGAGGTGTGCAGCGCGGTGGCCACGTCGGTCAGGTTGAAGCCGCAGCGCACGGTTTCGCGCACGGAGCGCAGTTGCTGAAAGTTCATGGGGGAGGCCGGGTGTGCGGGGTCAAAAACCGGATTGTGGCTGCATTGTCTTATTTCAGGAACGACTGATTAGTTTGTTCTACATGCGAAAAATGTTTAAGACGTTGATGCAAGGGTGTATCAAGGCTGCCTTGGTGGATTGAGATTGCTATTGAATTAATAGCTACTTGTGCATGATTGGCATGCGCAAAAAGCTTAAATGGTTGTATTTTGAAGGCTTGAGTGGTTTGATGTGGCTTTGGCCTGTTGCTTGGCCTGCTGTTTGGTTGTTTGCTGGGTTGGCTTTTCTGGGTTGGGCTGGCCGGGGGTTGCCCGGCAGCAAGTAACTTTCTTTTGCTTCGCCAAAAGAAAGTCACCAAAGAAAAGGCGACCCGCAGTCCGAGTCCCTACGCTTCGCTTCGGGCAACCTGCGCTACGCCACAAAAGCGGGGGTCCGCGCAAACTCGCTGCGCTCAAACAGCGCGCGGCCCTGATCCCGCTTTTGCGGCGTAGCGCAGGCTCGGCCAGGACGGGTTTGGATCGCAATCGGATTCGGGGAGTAGAACGCGCTTGCGCGTTCTGCGTATTCGGCTGTTGGCTGCTGGTATTGGTTTTTTCTCCCGAGCCCCCCTTCTGTCAGCGCTGAGGAACGGAGCTTCAGGCGGATCAGGGCCGCGCGCTGTTTGAGCGCAGCGAGTTTGCGCGGACCCCGCCTGAAGCGAGTACCGCAGGGTGCCCGAAGCGAAGCGTAGGGTCGCGGACAGCAGGGTCGCCTTTCTTTTGCTTACTTTTCTTTGGCGAAGCAAAGAAAAGTGAGTCGCTGCCGGGCGACTCCCGGCCAGCCCAACCACGAAAAGTCAACCACCACAAGCTTCAGACCAGGTGCAGCGCTTCCTGTACAGCCGCCACCGGCCGCATGTCGCCAGTCTTGAGGTAGCGCGAATGCCACGACAAGGCCTCGTCCAGCAGGTGCGGCGTGTGCTTTCCGGCAGCCGTCTTCAGCGAGCGCTCAAAGTAATCGAGCAGCGCCGGGCGGAAATCGGGATGGGCGCATTTTTCGATGATCAGCCGCGCCCGCTGCGTCGGCGACAGGCCGCGCAAATCGGCCAGGCCCTGCTCGGTGACGATGATTTCCACGTCGTGCTCGGTGTGGTCCACATGCGAGGCCATCGGCACGATGCAGGAAATGGCGCCATCCTTGGCCACCGACGGTGTCATGAAGAACGACAGATACGCGTTGCGCGCGAAGTCGCCCGAGCCGCCGATGCCGTTCATGATGCTCGACCCCATGATGTGCGTCGAGTTGACGTTGCCGTAGAGGTCGGCCTCGATCATCGCGTTCATCGCGATCACGCCCAGGCGGCGCACCACCTCGGGGTGGTTGCTGATTTCCTGCGGCCGCAGCACGATGCGCTCGCGGTAGAAGTCGATGTTCTCGTTGAAGTCGGCCAGCGCCACGGGGCTGAACGACAGCGCGGTGGCCGACGCCATCGCCAGCGTGCCCGAGCGCAGCATGTCGAGCATGCCGTCCTGCAGCACCTCGGTGTAGGCCGTCAAGTCCTTGAACGGGCCGTCGTTCAGTCCGGCCAGCACGGCGTTGGCGATGTTGCCCACGCCCGACTGCAGCGGCAGCAGCTCGGCCGGCAGGCGGCCCAGCTTCACTTCCTGCTGCAAAAATTCAATGATGTGGCTGGCGATGCGCTGTGAATTCTCGTCCGGCGCGGCAAAGGCCGAGTTGCGGTCGGGCTGGCTGGTCGGCACCACGGCGATCACCTTGTCCAGGTCGCACGTCAGGTAGGGCTCGCCGATGCGGTCGCCGGGGCCGGTCAGCGGAATCGGCTGGCGGTGCGGCGGCAGGCGCGTGCCGTAATAGATGTCGTGCATGCCTTCGAGGCCGGGGTTTTGCAGCGTGTTGACTTCCAGGATGATCTGGTCGGCCTGGTCCAGCCAGGTCTTGTTGTTGCCGACCGACGACGACGGAATCAGCCGCCCGTCCGGCAGGATGCCCGCCACCTCGACGACGGCGACGCTGAGCTTGCCCAGGAAGCCGAACCAGACAAACTGCGCCACGTTGGACAGGTGCATGTCGGTGTACTGCATTTCGCCGGCATTGATCTGCCGGCGGCAGGTCGGGTCCGACTGGTAGGGCAGGCGCATCTCGATGCCGTGCACCTTGGCCAGCGCGCCGTCGAGTTCGGGCGCGGTCGAGGCGCCGGTCCACAGGCCGATGCGGAATTCCTCGCCCGCCGCGTGCAGGCTCTCGATGCGCCGCGCCAGCGCCTGCGGCACCGCCTTCGGGTAGCCGGCACCGGTAAAGCCGCTCATGCCGACATTGGCGCCGGCGGGTATCAGCGCGGCGGCCTCGTCGGCCGACATGATTTTGGTTCTCAGGGCAGGGTTCTGCACGCGATCAGCGAAAGACATCAGGGGCACTCCGGGGTAGTGGCGACAGCGCGTCAGCGCCAGGGAAATGCCCGAATCTTATCAGTCCGGCATTTTGTGTTAAGGGTAAACCCTGATCTCGCATCCGTGGATGCCGTGTCGCGCCCTTGCCAAGCCCTGCCGGACCCGCCCCAGGAGAAACGCTGGCGACTCACTTTTTAATAGCTGATCAGGCATACACATCAAGCGCAAAAGCCCGATTTGAGCATTATTTTGGTCACTGGAAGGCCGGCGCCTACAGCCGATTGGCGGTTTGTCGCGTGCGTGTTGCGTATCCGGGCGGTTTAAGCTGGCGGCTATGCCCGTGACTGCATCCGCCCCATGACGCGCACCCGCCAATGGCTGCTGGGCGCGGGCGTTGCCGCAGGCATGCTGGCCCTGCTGGCGGCGCTGCTGCTCAGCCTGGTTCCTTCGGATGAGGAACTGGCCGCTCGCGCCTCCGCCGAGCTGGAGGCGGCGCTGGGCGTTCCGGTCCGCGTCGGCGCGCTGCACTGGCGCCTGAGGCCCACGCCCACGGTGGTCATCGAGGAGGTCGCCACCGGCCAGCCCCAGCCGATTGAAATCAAAAGGCTCACCGCCCATCTCAACACCTCCGCGCTCTGGCAACGCCGCATGAAGGTGGACCTGGCCGTCGTGCAGGGCGCCGTGCTGCCGCAGCTGTCACTGCGCGGACTGGGCCGCAAGCCCGCAGCGGCAGAGGCCGGGCCGGCGCGCGAATTCACGCTGGACGAGGTGCCGATGGCGCGCATCGAGTTTGGCGATGTCACCTGGATTTCGCGCCACGGCATTCGCGTGGTGTACGAAGGGGAGGCGGATTTCGATGCCGCCTGGCGGCCGCGCACGGCCCGGCTTCGCCGTCCGCAAACCAGTCCGCCCGCCGACCTGGCGCTGGCCCGCAAGGGGCAAGACGACCGCTGGGAAGTGCGCAGCCACATCGGCGGCGGAACGGCTGATGGCGAGCTGCTGCTGCACACCAGCGGCCAGGGCGGCCTGCGCCTCACGGGCCAGCTCCAGCCGCGCCATATCGAGGTGGCCAGCGCCTTGCAGGCCTTCAACCGCCGCGCCATCATCGCGGGCAAGGCGTCGGGCGAAACCACGCTGTCGGCCAGCGGCGCCACGGCGGGCGAATTGGCCCGGTCGCTGCATACCACCACGTCGTTCAGCATGGGCCGCTCGACGCTGCTGCGCTTTGACCTGGACAAGGCCATTCGCAGCCTCGGCCAGGCGCATGCGGGGCAAACCCCGCTGGATTCCGTCACCGGCCAGATCGACACCCAGAACACGCCGCAAGGCATGGTGGTGACCTTCAGCCGGCTGCAAGCCCGCTCGGGCGCATTCAGCGCATCGGGCAAGGCGCGCGTTGCCGAGCTGCGCATTCAGGCCGAACTGGCGGTTGACCTGGTCGATGGTGTGGTCGGCGTGCCCTTGACGCTCAGCGGTCCGCTGGACAAGGTCCAGGTGTCGGTGCCGGCCAGCGCCCTGGCCGGCGCCGCCGCCGGAACCGCCGTGCTGCCGGGCATCGGCACGGCGATAGGCGCGCGGATCGGGGCGGCCATCGGCAAGCTGTTCGGTTCGGAGCCCGAGCCCGCCGCCGGGCCGCGTCCCGCGCCCGGCAAGCAGTGACGCCGCCAGCGCCGGCGCTTCGGTTTTGCTGCTGTCTGTCGGACAAGGCCCTGAAAAGCATGTTTTTACAGGGCTCTGCTAAGCTTGATGCTTTTAGTCTGCTATTCAATACCCCGACCATGTCCCAACACCCGACCGCCTTGTTCACGCCCACCTCGCTGGAGCGTGCGCTGGACCAGAATGAAGCCATCCAGGAGACGGTCGAGCAGTCGGCCGCCGAGTTGTGCGTGATCAACGCGGTGCTCCAGCAGGAAGTGCCGGAGCATGTCAAGACCGGCGATGTGGCGCAGGCGCTGCAGAAAACCGATGAGCTCGAAAGCCGGATTCAAACCTCCGCCGAGAACCTGGAGCAGGTCAACCAGGCGCTGAAAGAGGAAATCCAGGTGCGCGCCGACCTGGAGCGCCAGCTGGCCGCGACCCAGGCCGAACTGGACCAGGTGCAGAACTCCGCGCAGAACCATGCGCAGGCCGGCGCGCAGGGCCGGTCGTCCTCCTGCTAAGCAGCCGCCGGACCGGCCGGCGCATGCGCATGCGCTTGAGCCGGTTTATTTCTTGCGGTCGAGCAGCGCATGCAGCAAGATGGCGCCAAAGGTCGCCGTGCCAATGCCGCCCAGTGCAAACTGGCCGAACTTCAGCGTGAAGTCGCCGGTGCCCAGCACCAGCGTGATGGCGGCCACCAGCAGGTTCTTGTTGTCCGAAAAATCCACCCGGTTATCGACCCAGATCTTCGCGCCCGCCACCGCGATCAGGCCGAACACCACGATGCTCACGCCGCCCATCACCGGCAGCGGAATCGCCTGGATCAGCGCGCCGAACTTGGGGCTGAAACCCAGCGCCACCGCGATCAGCGCGGCGAACACAAACACCGCAGTCGAATAAATCCGGGTCGCCGCCATCACGCCGATGTTTTCGGCATAGGTCGTCACGCCGGTGCCGCCCAGGCTGCCAGACACCATGGTCGCCACGCCGTCGCCGATGAAGGCGCGGCCCATGTAGCGGTCCAGGTTCTTGCCGGTCATGGCCGTCACCGCCTTGATATGGCCGAGGTTTTCGGCGACCAGAATGATGACCACCGGAACGATCAGCAGCATGGCGCTGGTGCTGAACACCGGGGTGGTGAAGCCCGGCATGCCGAACCAGTCCGCCTTCGCCATGCTGGAGAGGTCAATCGGCTTGCCCAGCCCCAGGCCGTTGGTCAGCAGCGCATAGACCAGCGACGAGGCGATCAGCCCGATCAGAATCAGGAGGCGCTGCAGCATGCCGCGCGCCAGCACCGCCACCAGCGCCACGCTGACGAAGGTGACGACCTGCATCCACGCGTCAAAGTTGCTGGCCGCCATGTTCTTGACCGGGATGCTGGCCAGGTTCAGGCCGATGACCGCCACCACGGCGCCGGTGACCACCGGCGGCATGAAGCGCTCGATCCAGCGCGTGCCGACCGCCTGCACCAGCGCGCCGATGGCCGCATAGACCGCGCCACAGGCGATGATGCCGCCCAGCGCCAGGCCAATATTCGCATTCGGCCCCTTGCCGGCATAGCCGGTGGCGGCGATCACCACGCCGATGAAGGCAAAGCTCGAACCGAGGTAGCTGGGCACCTTGCCGCCGGTGACGGCAAAAAAGATCAGCGTGCCGATGCCGCTCATCAAGATGGCAATGTTGGGATCGAAGCCCATCAGCAGCGGCGCCAGCACTGTCGAGCCGAACATCGCAATCACATGCTGCACGCCCATGAGTGCCGTTTGCGGCCAGGGCAGCCGCTCGTCCGGCCCGATGACCCCGCCCTGCCGCAGCACCGCGCTGCTTTTTTCCGTCCAGTCCAGCATGCCCATCAATCGCTCCCGTTGTATCAGTGGGCGCAATGCTAAAGGCTAAAGGGCGCGCGGCGGGCGGGCGCCCGTTCAATGCATCAGTCGCGCAGCACCTGCAGGGCTTCGGTGTCGGGGCGGCGCCCGGACGCCAGCCGGATGCGCAGCGACAGGTCGGTTTTCGAGTCGGCATGCTCGATGGCCTGCTCGTGCGTGATGTCGCCGCGCACGTACAGCTCGTACAGCGACTGGTCGAAGGTGGCCATGCCCAGCTCGACGCTCTTGGCCATCACCGCCTTGATCTCGTCGGTCTGGCCCTTCTGGATCAAATCGGCGACATAGGGCGACAGCAGCATCACCTCGACCGCCGGAACCCGTTTGCCGGCCGCGCCTGCCAGCAGGCGCTGGCCGACGACGCCCTTGAGGTTGAGCGACAGGTCCATCAGCACCTGGCGCTGCGCGGTTTCCGGGAAAAAATTCAGCACGCGCTGGATGGCCTGGTTGGCATTGTTGGCATGCAGGGTCGAGACGCACAGGTGGCCGGTTTCGGCATAGGCCATGGCGTGCTGCATGGTTTCGCGGTCGCGGATTTCACCGATCATGATCACGTCGGGCGCTTCGCGCATGGCGCGGCGCAGCGCTTCGTCGAAAGAGCGCGTGTCCAGCCCGACCTCGCGCTGATCAACGATGCATTTCTTATGGCTGTGCTCGAACTCCATCGGGTCTTCCACCGTCAGGATGTGGTCGCTGGCCATGTTGTTGCGGTAGTCCAGCATGGCCGCCAGCGTGGTCGATTTGCCCGAGCCGGCCGCGCCGACCACCAGCACCAGGCCGCGCTTGAGCATGGCCAGCGTTTTCAGCACCGGCGGCAGCTTCAGCGATTCGAGCGTCGGGATCGTGCTGTTGATGTGCCGCACCACCACCGCCACCTCGCCGCGCTGGCGGAACACATTGACGCGAAAGCGGCCCAGCGCATCCATGGCAATCGCCAGGTCGCACTCCAGATCGGCCTCGAACTCGCGAACCTGGCTGTCGCGCATCACCGAATACGCCAGGCGCTTGATGTGGGTTCCCGTCAGCGGCGGCTCGGGCAGGCGGCGGATGCGGCCCTGGATCTTGAGCGAGGCGGCCACCTCAGCCGACAGGAAAAGGTCGGATGCGCCGTGGGCGACCATCAGCGCCAGGTAGCGCCCGAGGTCATCGGGATCGGACGGGGATGGGGACGGGGATGGGGCGGCTTGGGCGGGCAGTGGCATGGTGGATTCCAGGAGCGTTGCTTCAGTTTACGCCGCCGCCCTGCCGTAGCGCGCCGGCAAGTTTCACCAATTTCCACAAGAAGCCCCGGCCTTCAGGCCTGGGAGGGATAGCGGGCCAAGCACAACGGTTCGATGCCGTTTTGCTTGGTGATTTCTGCTTCATCCTTTACGCTCGTGTGGAATGTCTACTTTGCGCGCCTATCGATTCCAGCTTCGCTGCAAGCCAGAGCAAGAAAGAGCTTTGCGGCGCAGTGCAGGTTGTGCACGCTGGATCTGGAACCAGGCGATCTCCGAGCAGCGCTGGCGCTATGCCGCTGGCGAAAAATACGCCGGCTACGCCGAGATGTGCAAATGGCTGACGACCTGGCGCAACGCGCCTGAGACGATTTGGCTGTCAGAAGCACCCATTCCTCCGCAGCAGCAGGCGCTCAAGCGCCTGCATGAGGCCTACCAGCGCTTCTTTGCCAAGGCTGGGGGCTATCCGAGCTTCAAGCGCCACGGCGAGGAGCCCGGCCTGCGATTTCCCGCTGCGGCGCACTTTCAGATCGACCAGCCCAACCAGCGCATCAAGGTCATGAAGCTGGGCTGGCTGCGCATCAAGCAGAGCCAGGGGATCAACGGAACGCCCAGAACCTCTCGCTGAGCAAGGAAGGCGCGCGCTGGTTTGCAAGCATCCAGGTCGAGCTTCCAGATGTCTTGCCAGCGGCTGGGTTGGAACCCAGCCTGGCCATTGACGTCGGTTTGACGGTGTTCGCCGCCACGAGCGCCGGCGTCAAAATCAAGCCATTGCTGGCGCTCAAGCGCCAGGCCCGGTATGTGCGTCGGGCGCAGAAATCAGTCAGCCGCAAAGTCAAGGGATCGGCCAATCGCAAGAAGGCCATTTGCAAGCTCGGCGACCTGCACAGGCGCATTGCGCGCCAGCGCGAAGACTGGCTGCACAAGCTGACGACGGAGTTGGCCGACCGACATCCGGTCATTGCGATCGAAGACCTGCGGATCAAGAACATGTCGGCCAGCGCCAAGGGAACGAAGGACGCTCCCGGCAAAAACATCCGCCAGAAGGCAGGCCTGAACCGTTTGATTCTGGACGCCGCCTGGGGCGAGTTCGGCCGGCAACTCCAGTACAAGCTGCAGTGGCGCGGCGGCCAGCTGGTGCTGGTCGAACCGGCTTACTCAAGCCAAACGTGTGCCGCATGCGACCATGTGGCGGCGGAGAATCGCAAATCTCAGGCGTTTTCAGCGTGGCCTGTGGCCACGCTGAAAACGCCGACATCAACGCCGCACAGGTGCTCCTGCAGCGAGCGAAGGAACAATGGGCCGCGGGGCACGCGGCACAGGCTGGAGAATCTTCTCCAGCCACGGCCTGTGGAGAGGTGGTCAGACGTCGGCCAGCGCGCAAGCGCTCCGATGCAGCCTCTGTGAAGCAGGAATCCGCCGAAGTTTTGACACGAACGATCTCGCTCATGTCAACTCAGCAGGAATCCCGGTCTCTTTAGGGCCGGGAGGATGTCAACTGCTACGCTTACCGCATGAAACCTCTTTTCAAATGGGGCGTTGGCGCCTTGCTGGTGTTGGCCGTGGCGGGCGCTGCCGTGCTGGCCAGCCGGCGCGGCACGCCGGTGCAACTGGTGCCGGTGGCCCGCACCGGCATCGTGCAGTCGGTCGTCGCGACCGGGCGGCTCAACGCCCCGGCACGCATGGACATTGGCGCCGAAGTCACCGCCACGGTGCTCGAAGTGCGCGTGCGCGAAGGCGACCGCGTCAGGGCCGGCGCGCTGCTGCTGCGCCTGTCGGATGCCGAAGCGCGCGCCGCCTTGCAGCAGGCCAGCGCCGCGCTGGTCGAAGCGCGCGGCCGCGCCACCCAGCAGGCGACGGTGGCCGCGCCGGTCGCTGGTCAAGCCGTGGTGCAGGCCGAAGCCGCGTTCACGTCGGCCGAGCGCGACTTCCAGCGCGCCCGCGAACTGGTGGCGCAGGGCTTCTTTTCGCAGCAAAAGCTCGACGACGCCCGGCGCGCGCTCGACACGGCCCGAAGCGCGCTGCAGTCGGCCCGGGTGCAGGCCCAGGCCAACCAGCCCAGCGGCGTCGAGCGCACGCTGGCCGCCTCGCGCGTCGATCAGGCCCTGGCTGCCGTTGACATTGCGCAGGCGCGGCTGGCGCGCCTTAGCATCGCCAGCCCGGTCGATGCCATCGTGCTGACGCGCAGCGTCGAGCCCGGCTCCATGGCCCAGCCCGGCCATGTGCTGCTGACGCTGGCCGCGCAGGGCGGCACCCGCATCGACGCCAATGTCGATGAAAAAAACCTGCGCCTGCTGACCCCCGGCATGCCCGCCAAGGCGGTCGCCGACGCCTACCCCGGCCAGTCCTTCGATGCGCAACTGAACTACATCGCCCCGGCGGTCGATCCGCAGCGCGGCACGGTCGAGGTGCGGCTGGCGGTGCCCAATCCTCCGCCCTTTTTGCGGCCCGACATGACGGTGTCGGTCGAGCTGGTCGGTGGCCTGAAAAAGGACGCGCTGGTGCTGCCCTCGGGCGCGGTGCGCGACGCCGACCGCGAAGCGCCGTGGGTGCTGGCGCTGCAGGATGGACTGGCGGTGCGCGTGCCGGTCAAATTGGGCCTGCGCGGCGTCGGTTCCATTGAAATCACCGAAGGGCTGAAAGAGGGCGACGCCATCATTCCACAGACCGAAAAAGCCATCGCCGGCGACCGCGTGCGGCCCGGCCCGGTGGTGGCGCCAGTCAAGGGCATGGAAACGCCGTCCTTCATTTCACGCTGACCGGAACCGTAAAAAAACCATGCTTTCACGCCACCGCCCCGCCCTGAGTTCCTGGACCCGCTGGATGCCGTTCGAGCTGCTGGTGGCGCTGCGCTTTTTGCGCGAAGGCCGCATGCAGAGCGTCTTGATCCTGGCCGGCGTGACCGGCGGCGTGGCGGTCATCATTTTCTTGACCCAGCTCATCAACCAGTTGCAATCGACCATCATCGACCGGGTGCTGGGCTCGCAGGCGCATGTGGTGATCCGGCCGCTCGAAGAAGTCACGCAGCGCGTCGTCACGCCCAGCGAAGACCGCGCCGTGGCCGCCGTGGTGCAGCCGCGCGACCAGCGCCTGCGCTCGGTGGACCAGTGGGAGCGCATCGCCGGCCTGGCCGCCGCCACGCCCGGCGTGCTGGCGGTGTCGCCCGTGGTCAGCGGCCCGGCCTTTGCGTCGCGCGGCAACAGCAACAAGAGCGTCGCGCTGCTCGGCGTGCAGCCCGACGCCTACCGGCGCGTGGTGCGCATGGACGACTACATGACGCGCGGCCGCTTCGACGTGACCGGCAGCAACACCCTGATCGGCGTTGACCTGGCCAGCGACCTGGGCGTGACCGTAGGCGACAAGTTGCGCGTGACCAGCGCCAGCGGCCGCACGGAAACGCTGGACATCACCGGCCTGTTCGACATGGGCAACCGCGACCTGAACCGGCGCTGGGTGTTCGTCACGCTCAAACTCGCGCAGACGTTGCTTGATTTGCCCGGCGGCGTGTCCAACATCGACCTGACGGTGAAGGATCTGTTTGGCGCCAACCAGGTTGCCGACGCCCTGCGCGCCCAGACCGGCCTGACGGTGGACAGCTGGATGCAGACCAACTCCGGCCTGCTCAACGCCCTGAGCAACCAGACGGTGTCGAACAACCTGATCCGCAGCTTTGTCGTGATCATCGTGGCGCTCGGCATTTCCAGCGTGCTGGTGGTCAGCGTGGTGCAAAAGCAGCGCGAAATCGGCATTCTGCGGGCCATGGGCGCCGGGCGGCGGCGCATCATGACGGTGTTTTTGCTGCAGGGCGGGCTGGTCGGGCTGGCCGGCTCGGTGCTCGGATCGGCGCTGGCCTTCGGCCTGCTGGTAGTGTTTTCGCACGTCTTCAAAAGCCCTGATGGCGGCTCGCTGTTTTCGGCGCAACTCGACCCGATGCTGGTGCTGCTGGCGTCGGTCGTGGCCTGCGGGGTCGGGCTGGCGGCGGCGGCGATACCGGCGCGCAGCGCGGCGAGGATGGACCCGGTGCAGGCGATTAGGGCTTGAGGTTTTGCTGTCGGGTGGATGCTGCTATTGATTCGCTTCAGTCATTGAGTCCAGTGTTTGAGCGGCAGCAATGCAGCGATTGCTTGTGAGCGCCATATAAAGTTTTGACGAAACTCGGCGTGGGCTATACCGCAGGGATGGACGCATCGCGCTTCCATGCAGGGTTCATCATCCACCGCTGCACACTACCTATTGGCTGGAAGTGTCGAAGAACCTTCATTGCATCTTCAGGTAGCTTGAAGCAGTCGATTCGGTAAAGAGCGAGGAGTGCCGTCGGTTCGTTTGACTGGTCAGCATGCCGCATCTGGTCCCTGCGTTTGAAGTGCGTCACCGCATCGCGGATTTGCTTTATGGCCAGATAGGTGTCCCAAGTCGCCATTCCCCGAGGAGTTCGTATTTCGAGGAGTTCTGGAACAATGCGTCCCAGCTTCTCGTCGGTTGAATGCTCGCGCTCGATCTCCTCGGGTGTCTTTGACACCTTCATCTTCTTCTTGACCACCACCGTAACGGCTGTGCCGCCCTTCTCAACCACGGTCTGGTTGCAAAAAGCCTCGATCGCTCCGAAGCTGTTGAATGCAACCGCTATCATTTCTTCGAAGTAGTCAAACAACGCTGGGATTCGCTCCTCTGACGCTTGCATACTCGGCATACCATTTGCATTGAACAGATGAACCATTAGGCCATCCTTGATTGCCTGTGCACGCTTGGACGCCTTCCATGCCGCATTCAAGTGAAGAGCCGCTGCACTTGGCGTAGGAAACGAAACATCGGTGCCATTCTTGTCTTGAAACCATGTGCTGCCGCGATAAGACTTCGGCTCGTCCAATGACACATTGTTGATGGCAGTAATCCACCCAGCGGTCATCAGACGCCAATCGCCCAAATCAGGTGAAAACTTGTCGGGAGGTACTTTGCTTGTCATGGTCTATTGTGCCCTTCGATTCGTTACGCGACGCGGGTGCTCCTTTCGAACAATGAGCAGCGAAAGTCCGTTTTTGGTCGTTTGAATACGAGAGCACGAAGTAGCACAACTGATATAAAGAAAATTTACTGTAGAAGCTGCGAATTTCTTGCGTTTTCACCCCCGGTTTTAAGTGGCTTTCCAACTCATAAAGCTCAAAAGCCAGTTTTAAACCAACTTCAGTCCCGCAGCGACAAGCTTCAGACATCGCAAACCAAGCCCCAGCCCTCAAAACCCATGCGTTCACAATACAAGGCGCATGAACACCCCACCCGCCCCCATCCTGCGCCTGACCGACATCCGCCGCAGCTACAACGTCGGCACGGAGGTCGAAACCGGGGTGCTGCACGGCATTTCCTTGAGCCTGCAGCCCGCCGAATTCGTTGCGCTCAAGGGGCCTTCGGGTTCGGGCAAGAGCACGCTGCTCAACATCATCGGCCTGCTGGAGCGGCCCACGTCCGGCGCGCTGGACATCGCCGGTCAGCCCACCCAGGCGCTGGGCGACGCGGGCCTGACAGCACTGCGCGGCGCAACCGCCGCGCCAACTACCGCGCTGCCAGCATCAAACTCGCCGCACGATCAACGGTAACATATGCGTTACCATCCGGCATGGTGATCAAAGTTGAAGAGTACATACGTGAGGATTCATCAAACCCCTACAAGCATTGGTTTGACGGCCTGCCATCACAGGCTGCCGCGAAGGTGACCGTTGCCAAGCTTCGAATGGAGCTGGGCAACACGTCAAGCATCAAGTGGTTCGATGGAATGGGTGAATACGTTATTGACTGGGGGCCAGGCTACCGGATTTACCTCGCCAAGGAGGGCGACACCCTCATCGTGCTCTTTGGCGGCGGCACCAAGCGGGGCCAGCAACGCGACATCGACAAAGCCAAAGAACTGCTGACCGAATACAAGGCCCGCAAAAAGGCCATGACCACCAAATCAACTGGCAAGCACAAGAGGTAAAGGCAATGGCACTGACTAGAAATTTCAAGGAAACCGTCATTCAGAGAGTGCAAAGCGATACGTCGTTTGCGCAGGCACTGCTGGATGAGGCGGCCACTTTGTTCCTTAACGGTGAGCCCGAGACCGCCCGCCTCATCTTGCGTGATCTCGTCAACGCCACCATCGGCTTTGAGCAACTCGCAACGCTCACCGCCAAACCGAGCAAGAGTCTGCACCGGATGTTGTCCTCCACGGGCAATCCCAGCATGGACAACCTGGCCGCGATTTTTCAGGCAGTGCGCCAAAGGCTGCAGGTCAGCCTTCAAGCGCACTCGGTAGCAGTCTGAGGGTCGGTGACCACTCCCCCCGCCCCCATCCTGCGCCTGACCGACATCCACCGCAGCTACAACGTCGGCACGGAAGTCGAGACCGAGGTGCTGCACGGCATCAGCCTGAGCCTGCAGCCCGCCGAGTTCGTCGCGCTCAAGGGGCCGTCGGGTTCGGGCAAGAGCACGCTGCTCAACATCATCGGACTGCTGGAGCGGCCCACGTCCGGCACGCTGGAAATCGCCGGCCAGCCCACCGGGTCGCTCGACGATGCGGGCCTGACGCAGTTGCGCGGCGCGACCATCGGCTTCGTGTTCCAGTTCCACCACTTGCTGCCGGCCTTCACCGCGCTGGAAAACGTGCTGCTGCCATCCATCATCGCCCACGGCACCGCCACGCTTGACGCCGAAGCCAACGCACGGGAACTGTTGGCCCGTGTGGGCCTGAAGGGCGCCGAATACAAGCGCCCCGGCGAACTCTCGGGCGGCATGCAGCAGCGCGTGGCGATAGCGCGCGCGCTGTCGCTGCGCCCGCGCCTGATCCTGGCCGACGAGCCGACCGGCAACCTCGACACGGTGTCGGCCGACGAGGTGTTCGGCCTGCTGCGTGAGTTCAACCGCGACCACGGCAGCGCCTGCCTGATCGTCACCCACGACCCGCGCCTGGCCGCGCGCTGCGACCGCATCATCGAGCTGGTGGATGGGCGGCTGGTGGCGGGTTGATTGCTATTGTTTTGATAGCTGCATACACATATGCAGTATGCGCAAAAGGCCTGAATGATGCTGAAACTGCCGCCTGCGGGCTGTTCAGTGCGCACGGGATGCGGCACATGGAGGCAGCGCTTGTGTTCACGCCCAATGCGCTGACCGCCATCGCGGCATTGCCGGCTTTGGCAATGCCGCCGCGACCGGCCACAGGCTGTCGATAACCTTACACGATTGCGACGACCCGCTGGCCGTTCACAAGCTATGCTGATTTGGCCTGCTTTTGAATTTCAGGCACGGCCCATGATGGCTGCCGAAGACGCGGTTCGCGTCGAACTTGAGGCTGTTTCCTGGCGAGCCGGACGGCGTCCCAGCGAAGAGCGGCGATCAGCGGGTCTGGATGGGCATCAGGACGCTAACTCACAAGGGAGATCACTATGCATGCAGTTGTAAGAAGCTACTCGGGTGCTGGCGCAAGGCAACTGTTCGATATTTTGCAAGAGCGGAAGGCCGACGTCGAAGCTACTTTGCGCAAAGTGCCTGGCCTCGTCAGCTACACGCTGCTGGGTACTGATGACGGCGGCATGTCGGTGACTGTTTGCACGGACAAGGCCGGCGCCGACGAGAGCGTGAAAGTCGCGCGCGACTGGATCCAGAAAAATGCCTCGAATACCCACGCGAGCCCGCCGGTCGTCGCGCAAGGTCCGGTCATCGTCCAGATCACATAGCGCGCCCTTCCTGAGCGTCACCAGCGACCCGCGCTTCGTGGTGGATTGATTGCTATTGATTTAGTAGCTGCTTGTGCGCGTCCAGCATGCGTGAGCGGCCTGAATGATGCTTGAAATTCATGGCGGCCAGAGTCTTCGCCACCCTTTCATTGAACCCGGCCTCCACGCACCGCCCTGGGCGGAATGTACACAGGCTTTTCTTCCTTTTCTGACTTTTTGGACTTGCTCCAGTCGCCACAGTCGCCCGGACAGTCGCAAGGGCAATAGCAGTCAGACACGCCAACGTCGCAGGGCAGATCGCAGGACGCATCGCAGAACCCGGCCTGGCTTCGTGGCACCTTGGGGAAGGCTGGATGCCGCCTGTGGACGGCGCGGCAACGCTCGAATCGCTCCCTCAGGGTTCCCAGGCCGCGCCAGACGCCAAAGCGGCGAATGGCCCGGTAACCGAGGACGGAGCAACTTTGGCATCCCGTGTGAACCCGGTAGGCGCAGGAAAAGCCCTTGGATGGCGAAAGGTGGCGCTGGTAGAGGGTGATCGCGCGAAGCGCCAGGAATCTTAAAGGCATTGGGGTATGGGTGTCTGGCTACCGTTTGAACGCTCCCCTGTAGTTTGCCCGGTCCGGCTGACAGCCCGCCATGGAATTTACTTGCTTCCCGAGACGGGTGGTGGCTTTTCTGGCGACGGCGTGGCGCATGGCGGATGCAAGCATGCCCGGCTGGCCGTGCTGACCAGCGTTCGGCGCACGCTGCTGGGCAATCTTGATGCTATTGTTTTAATAGCTGGTTATGCAAGCTGAGCGTGCGCAAGGGCACGAAATGATGCGCAAGTGGCTCGATTTCTAGCCGCTGGCCGGTCAGCGCGGGACTGGCTGACCGGCGGCCACGCCGCGCAGGAATTCGGCCAGTCCCGGGTCGGCTTCGAAGCGGACCGCCAGCACCCCCGCCTGCATGATGTCGCGCGTCGCCCCGATGCCGGTCTGCAGCGCGGTCGCCTTGGCGTGCCAGCGCTCGGCTTGCCGCCGGGGCAGCAGGGGACGCAGGGCTTCGATGCCGTAGCGCAGCCGCTTCGAGAGAATCCGCGCGCGGTGCTGGCTCTCCGGATGGGCGGTGTCCTTGAGGGCTTGCTTCATCTTTTTGTGCTGTCGCGTGATGCGCTGCCTGGCCCAGCGGCGCAGGGAGATGTCCGGCCCGGCTTTTGCATCGTCCGGCCCCTTGCTTGCAGGCAGTTCTTCCAGCCATTGCGTGATGGCCAGCAGTGTCGCGCCGACGGCAGGCGTTTGCAGCGCATGGCGCACGGACTTGCGCTGCAGCAGGGCGGCCTGCGTCAGGGCCTGGAGCATCGCCTGCCATTTCTCTTCGCGCTGCGCGTTGCCTGCGGTGTAGGCGGCCGCGAGCGGCGGCAGGGTGTCGTTCAGGGCCACGTCAAGGTCGCGCAACTCGCCCACGAACATCAGCAGCGGCTCCAGCGACTGCCAGGCGGGCGCCGCCGCATGCGCTGCCAGCGCGGGCTGGAACAGCCGCCACGCACTCCTGAAACGCCGCCAGCCGACGCGGGCCTGGTGCACCACCTCGGGGTCGTCCGAGCGGGTCAGCGTGTTCAGGTTGCTGGTGAACTGGCCGAACATTTCGCGCAGCACGCACTGCGCGGCCAGCGGCAGGGCCATGTTCCGGGTCAGCGCCGGCGGCCGGGCGCGCAGTGGCAGGCTCTGGGCGTCCTGCAGCAAGGCGTAGCCGCGCTCGGCCTTGCTGGCGTTGAGCGGCAGCACCGCGACGCTGCGGGCGATTTGCCGGGCGATGTCGAACAGCGCGGCCGGCTGCCCCGCGAGCAGTTCGAGTTCCAGCTCGCAAATGGGGGTGCGCCTGTCGCCGGCCACGACCTGCCCGATGTCCAGCGACACCTCGACAACGCTGCCGCCGCGCTTGCGCACGGACCAGCTGGTGCGCTCGAAGGTGGTCACGATGCACGGCGCCAGCGCCTTGAACACGCTGCCGTCCGGGTCAAATTTGGACCACGGCGTGGCTTCAAGCGCCTGCCGTGCCAGTTCGGCGCCGGGCACGGGCAGTTCCCATTCGCCGCGCTGGCTCAGGGCCGAGTCGCTGCGGCCGCCCATCTTGAGGGTCTGCAGCCATGACGGGTTCGCGTCGCTGCCCACGCGCCGCAGCCGCAACGCGACACGCTTCTGGTGCAGGCGCTGCCCGGGGGTGTCGTAGTAGATGTTGTGCAGTTGCTGCCGCGTCGCTTTGCGGCGCGCCAGCACGGGCGTCTGCGCGAGCCGCTTGGCCAGGCCTGCCAGCCCGGACGGGCTGGACGTGGGCAAAGCCAGCTTGAGCTCGATTTCTTCCGGCGAGGGGGCAAGGGGGTGTTTTTTCATGAAGGGCGTTGGCTAAAGGTGGATGCAAAAGAATGCGCCAATACGGTTGAAAAAGCCAGCGCCCGGGCGTAAGCAATTGGCACGTGCCCTTCAATGCGGGTGCGGATGCCGGTGGTGAATGTCCGGGTAGTGGGCGTGGCTGTGGGTCAGCGCCTCGTGCTGGTGTTCATGCGCATGCGGCGATTTTTCATCCCAGGCGAAATCATGCGCATGCCGGTGATGCGCGTCGTGCCGGTGCGCATGGCTGTGCCGCAGCGGCTCGTGCGTGTGCGCATGCGCATGCCGCTCGCTCAGGTGCAGCCAGACGCCAAAGCCCATCAGCGCCGCCGCTGTCCAGAACAGCAGGCCCGGCATGTCGGGCCAGATGGCCAGCGAAACCAGCACGCCGAACAAAGGCGCGACCGAAAAGTAGGCGCCGGTGCGCGCGCTGCCCAGCGTTCGCAGCGCCACCACGAACAGGCTCAGGCTCAGCCCGTAGCCCAGGAAACCCACGACGCCGGCATAGCCCAGGGCCGGCGCGGCCGGCAGCACCGCGCCGCCGTACAGGGCGATGGCGGTGTTGCCCATGCCGGCCAGCAGGCCCTTGAGGCAGGCCAGCAGCAGCGCGTCATTGGCCGACACCTTGCGCGTCAGGTTGTTGTCCAACGCCCAGCACAGGCAGGCGCCGGCGATCAGCAGGGAGCCGGGCGAGAACGTCGCGCCGCCCGGCTCCCAGGACAGCAGCACGCCGCCCAGCGCAATCGCCAGCATGCCCAGGACGATGCGGCGGTCGGCGTTTTCCCGGAAAGCCAGCCAGGCAATGACCGCCGTCAGCATGCCTTCGAGGTTCAGCAGCAGCGACGCTGATGCGGCGCTCGTCTGCGCCAGGCCGAGCATGAACAGCGCCGGCCCCAGCAGGCCGCCCGCGACGATGGCGCCCAGCAGCCAGGGCAGCTCGGCGCGCGCAATGTGCAGCCGCGTGACCGGCTGGCCGCGAAGGCGCTCGCGCAGGCGCCGCAACAGCAGCAGCATGCCCAGTCCCAGGCCGCTGCCCAGGTAGAGCAGGCCGGCCAGCAGCAAGGGTGGCATGTTGCCGGCCAGCAGCTTGGCCAGGGGCGTGCTGGCGCCGAAGAGCAGCGCCGAGGCAAGGGCGGGAAAGGCGGAACGAAGCGACATGACGGGAAGATAACCTGCCAGACGGTCGGCAGTTTGATGCAGGAGAGCCTTGACACGCAACCGGGGGTGCCCTGGCCGGTTTCAAAGAAGCATTCAGGCCTGCTGCCTGCGCCGCCGATAGCCGCTTTGACTGCGCGGTCTATCGGGCGTCGTCAAGGCCATCCGCTGCAAAACAGTAACAATTTTTGAGCGACCAAATGTTAGCGGTTGCTGCTTGATTGCATTAGCATGCAACGATGTAACGGTCTGGAATTATTTAAAGAAATCAAATTTTGGCTGACCCATCCAAAGCATCAACCGGCTTTTTAAAGGGTGCCGGCGTTGTGCAAACCCAGATGCGGGCGCATGACTGGTCCACCTCCGGGCTGGGCAGTCCTGCTTCCTGGCCGCAGCCGCTCAAGACGGTGGCCGGCCTCATGCTTCACTGCAGAACGCCGGTGTTTCTGGCCTGGGGGCCGGAGTTGAGCCTTTTGTACAACGATGCCTACCTGGACATTCTTGGAGAAAGGCACCCGGCGGCGCTGGGCCGGCCTTTGTACGAGGCCTGGGCCGAAATCCGGGCCGAGATCGAACCGCTGGTCAACCAGGCATTGTCCGGCGAGCCTGTCTATTTTGAAGATGCTGTTTTTACCCTGCGACGCAAGGGTGCGGACGAACAGGCCTGGTTCAGCTTTTCGTATGCGCCTGTCGATGGCCCGGACGGCACGGTTGCCGGGCTGTACTGCAACCTGACGGAAACAACGGCCAAGGTGCTGGCGGAAAAAAACCGGCAGGCGGAAACCCGTCGGCTTTACAGCCTGTTTGAACAGGCGCCGAGTTTCATGGCCGTGGTGCACGGCTCCAGCCATGTCTATGAACTGGCCAATAGCGCCTACCTTCGGATGGCGGGGTGCCAGGATCTGGTCGGCAAAACATTCCGTGAGGCAGTCCAGGGCATTGAAGACCAGGGCTATGTCGCGCTGCTGGATCAGGTCTATGCCACGGGCCAGCCATTCATTGGCAACCGGATGCCGGTCATCTTTTCGCGTCACGCCGACGGGCCACCCGAGCAGTGCTTCGTGGATTTTATTTTTCAGCCCATCACCGCTCCGGATGGCGTGGTCAACGGCATTTTCATTGAAGGCAACGACGTCACGGAGCAGGTCCGCACCGAGGACGATCTGCGCAAAAGCAGAATCGCCGGCCTGGAGACGGCCCAGCAGTTGAACGCTTTGCTGCAAGCCGCGCCAGTGGCCATCGTGATGGCGGACATGCACGGAAAACCCCTGCGCTTCAATCCGGCCAGCCGCCAGCTCTGGGGCGACCATCCGGCGTCGGAAAGCATTGCCGGCTACGCTGAGCGCAAAGGCTGGTGGGCTGACGGCTCGGTCCGGCATGGCTGCCGGCTTGAAGCGCACGAATGGGCGCTGGCCCGCGCCCTGCAAGGCGAGGAAGCACCGCGCGACACCGTCGAGATAGAACCTTTCGGCAAACCCGGCATTCGCCGGACCATCCTGAACTGCGGCGCGCCGGTGCGAAACCTGGACGGAGACATCATCGGCTCCGTCGCCGCCCAGATGGACATCAGCGACCGCGTCGCCATCGAAGCCGCGCTGCGCGAAACCGTGACCCAGTACCGCACCATCACCAATGCCATACCGCAGATCGTCTGGGCCACGCGTCCCGACGGCTACCACGACTACTTCAACCAGCAGTGGTACGACTACACCGGCGTTCCCCAGGACTCCACGGTCGGGGAAGGATGGAAGGGGCTGTTTCATCTTGAGGACCAGCTACAGGCGGCCAAAAACTGGCGGCACAGCCTGGCCACCGGCGAACCCTACGAAATCGAATACCGCCTGCGCCACCACTCCGGCCAGTACCGCTGGAACCTGGGCCGGGCGCTGCCGGTTCGCAACGAACAAGGCGCCATCGTCCGGTGGATGGGAACCTGCACCGATATTCATGAACAAAAGCTGGCGCAGGAGGGCTTGCTGCAGGCCGACCGGCTCAAGGACGAGTTCCTGGCCATGCTCGCCCACGAACTGCGCAACCCCCTGGCGCCGATTGCGACGGCTGCGCACCTGCTGTCCACGGGCACGCTGGACCCTGAAGGGCTGTCGCGATTGAGTGAAGTGATTTCACGCCAGGCCGGGCACATGACCCGCCTGATTGATGATTTGCTGGATGTGTCGCGCGTCACCTGGGGCCAGGTCACGCTGGACAAAAATCCGCTGGACATGAACAGCATCGTCACCGAGGCGGTCGAGCAGGTCAGGCCCTTGCTGCAGGCCAAGTCGCAGCATCTGGACATCCAGCTGTCTCCGCAACGCAACCTGGTTTCGGGCGACCGGATGCGGCTGGTCCAGGTGCTGGCCAATGTGCTCAACAACGCCGTCAAGTACACGCCCGACGGGGGCCGCATCACCCTTCGCGTGGTCGAGGACGACAGCCACCTGACGGTTTGCGTGCGCGACAACGGCATCGGCATGTCCCGCGAGCTGCTGGCCATCGCCTTTGAGCTGTTCACCCAAGGCGAAAGAACCTCCGACCGCACCCAGGGCGGGCTGGGCATCGGCCTGGCCCTGGTCCAGACCCTGGTTCACCTGCATGGCGGAACGGTCAGGCTGCACAGCGAAGGAGCCGGACTGGGCAGCGAGTTGACGATGGTCCTGCCGCGCCTGCCGCAGGACGACGGGCCGCGCCGTTTCGATGCCGGCGATGCCTTGGCCGTGCCGGCCCGCGAATCGCTGCGCGTCATGGTGGTCGATGACAACGTCGATGCCGCGCGGCTGCTGGGCATGTTCGTCGAACTGCTGGGGCACGAGGTTTTCGTGCAGTTCCACCCGGCCAGCGCCATTGAATGCGCGCACCAGGTGCAGCCCGACATCTGCCTGCTCGACATCGGCCTGCCCGACATGGACGGCTACACGCTGGCGCGGCAGTTGCACCGGATACCCGGCATGGAAAACACCGTACTGGCGGCGGTCACCGGCTACAGCCAGCCCAGGGACAAGCAGGCCGCGTTCGCCGCCGGCTTCAACTTTCACTTTGCCAAGCCCATCAGCGCGCAGCAGCTGGAGTCGTGGCTGGCCGATGTGACCAGGGGCCGGGAAAGCCTGTCAGCCAGCCCCTGAGCGGGAGGCACCGGGCCAATCAATCAGGGCGGCAGCGCCCGCTGCTCAGAGCGGATGCTCGGTGTAGAACCTGCCGCCATGAAACAGCAGCGGCGCGGCGCCGGCGCGGTGGCTGCAGCGCTCGACCTCGCCGACAAAGATCACATGGTCGCCTTCTTCGTAGCGGCTGCGGTTGAAGCATTCAAAGGTCGCGGCCGCGCCGTCGAGCAGCGGCGCGCCGCCAATCCCTTCGGTGAAGGCCACATCCGTCCAGCGGTCTTCGCGCCGGCTGGCAAAGCGCTCGGCCAGCTCTTTCTGGTCGGCCGCCAGGATGTTGATGGCGTAGTGCGAGCCGGTGCTCAGCGCAGCCATCGAACTGGCGGCCTGCGACAGGCTCCAGAGCACCAGCGGCGGGTTGAGCGACACCGAGTTGAATGAATTGGCGGTCAGGCCGACCAGCACGCCGGCCGGCGTGCGCGCGGTGACGATGGTCACGCCGGTGGCAAACATGGCCAGCGAGGCGCGGAATTCCAGGGGAGAAAAGCTCGGGCTGCTCGCTTTGCGAAGGGGGGAGAGGGGCGACATAGGAGGCTAATTTAACTGAAAGCCTCCGGTGCGCGCCGGCTGCGGGGCTTGCGCTGCCTTTTTCCGGCGCGGCGCCCTGCGCGTTGCAAGGCCCGAATCCACCTTCACACTCTCAAAGCTTTTTGTAGGCCCGGTCCATTTCCGGCGCCTTGCTGGTGTCCTTCAGGCCGTCCTTGACATCCTGCGCTGCCTGCTCGATCAGCGGGCTGGTCTGGCCGCTGGTCATGTCGCTGGCCTGGTCACGGTCGCGCGGCAACTCCAGCGAAGCCTCGACCGACGCATCCTTGAGGTCGGGCTGCCGGCCTGTCAACGGCTTTTGCGGCTGCGGGTTTTTTGCGGGCATGCCCTTGCCGGCGGCGGGCTGGGCGGGCGTGTTGGCGGGGGAAGTGCTGGATTTTTGCTGAGTCATCACGCCACTGTTGCCGGCTTTGCCGGCGCCCGCTGTCAGCGTGGAAAAGCATTCTCTGTAGGAGAACGCAACCAGCGCGACAAGGCGGCCATGGCAGCAAGGGCAAGCGAGCGCTCCCCGGCTCAGGCGACCGACAGCCCCGGCTGGCGGCGGGTGCGGTCAAAGCCGTAAAAGCCGAAAGCCATGGCCGGCACTTCGCCGCTGAGGAGTTCGGCCATGGCCTTGCCCGAACCCGCGCCGTGCGTCCAGCCCAGCGTGCCGTGGCCGGCGTTGACCCACAGCCTATCGACCTTGGTCTTGCCGATGTAGGGGATGTTGGTCGGCGTGGCCGGGCGCAGGCCGGTCCAGAACTGCGGCTGGCCGCCTTCTTCTTCGAGCCGCGTGTCGCACACGCCGGGCAGCACTTCCTCGATGCGCCTGGCCAGCATGTGGCACCTGGCCTTGGCCACCGGCGTGTCGAGCGACAAATCGTAGCCACCGATTTCAATCGTTCCGGCCACGCGCAACTCGTTGCCCAGGCGGCTGATGGCGCACTTGACTTCATCGTCAATCGTGCTGACAAAGGGCGCCAGCTCGGGTTTGAGCAGCTTGAAGGTCGCGCTGTAGCCCTTGCCCGGATAAATCGGCAGATCAACGCCGACGGTGCGCAGCAGCGGCGCGGTGTAGGAGCCGCAGGCCACCACCACCGCATCGGCCTTCAGCTGCGTCAATGGCGTGACTTTGGCATCATTTTGGCCTTTTATGCTTGTGCCACGGGCGCGTATAGCTACTGAATTAATAGCATTGCCGGTTTTCTCAAGCCGCACCACGTCATGGCTGTATAAAAATTGCACGCCGCGTTCGGCGCAGCGCTGCGCCAGCGCCTGGGTGAAGACCCGGGCATCGCCGCTTTCGTCGCTGGCGGTGTAGGTGCCGCCGACGATGCGGTCGGCAAAGGCGCTGAAGGCCGGCTCGATCTTCAGCAGCTCGGCGGTGGAAACCACCCGGCGCGCCACGCCGTATTTGCGCATCAGCGCGGCCGCGTCGCCGGCGGTGTCGAACGATTTCTGCTCGGTGTAGTAGTGGGCGATGCCGCGCTCCAGCCGGTTGTACTCGATGCCGGTGGCGCGCACCACGTCCTTGAGCGCGGCGTGGCTGTAGGCGCCCAGCGCGACGAGCTGCTGCACGTTGCGCTCGAAGGCGGCGTCGTTGCACTGCGCCAAAAACTGCAGGCCCCAGCGCCATTGCTGCCAGCCTTCGCCAAACGGCAGCCGGGGCCTGAACAGCAGCGGCGCATCGTCGCGCAGCATCCATTTCAGCGCCTTCAGCGGCGCGTCCCGGTTGGCCCAGGGCTCGCAGTAGCTGACGGAAATCTGCGCGGCATTGGCAAAGCTGGTCTCCAGCGCGGCGTCGGGCTGCCGGTCCACCACCGTGACTTCATGCCCGCGCTCCAGCAAATGCCAGGCGGTGCTCACGCCGATAATGCCCGCGCCCAAGACCACGACTTTCATGACAATCCCCTTTTCTGAAGTTGCCAAGTGTGCAGGAGCTTGCCGCCAGATAACAGTCAAATTAAACTGTCAGCTAAATCATCAGAGCCACTAATACTGAGAGCCGATTCAATGAGCACTTTTGACCCGGATGCGCTGGAATGCCTGGCGGCCATTGTGGAAGAGGGCGGTTTTGAACGCGCGGCGCGGCGCTTGTCGATCACCCAGTCGGCGGTGTCGCAGCGGCTGCGCGCGCTGGAGGCGCAGGTCGGCACCGTGCTGATCGTGCGCAGCCGTCCACTGAAAGCCACATCGGCCGGCCAGCTGCTGCTCAAGCACACCAAGATGCTGCGCCTGCTGCGCGCCGACCTGGAGCGCGACCTCAAGGAGCTGGCGCCCAGTTCGCTGCGCGGCGCGCGCGAAGACGAACGCATCTCGATTGCCATCAACGCCGACAGCATCGCCACCTGGGCGCTGCCCGCGCTGACCGGGCTGGCGCAGCAGGGCCTGCCGATGGAAATCATCACCGACGACCAGGATTTCACCCACGAATGGCTGCGCCAGGGCCAGGTGCTGGGCTGCGTCACCACGCTCAAGCAGGCTTTGCGCGGCTGCAAGGTGGTGCCGCTCGGCGCGATGGAATACGTGGCCGTCGCCACCCCCGCGCTGGCGCGGGAGCGGCTGGGCTTTGATGCGCTGACGGCGCACAACTTTCGCGAGATTCCGTTCGTCGCCTTCAACCGCAAGGACGACATGCAGAGCGAATTTGTCGGCAAGGCCTTTGGCCTGAAGCGCGTCATGCTGAACCAGCTGTTCGTGCCCTCGTCCGAAGGCCAGGTGCGCGCCGTGCTGGCGGGCTGGGGCGCCAGCGTGCTGCCGCGCCTGCTGGCGCAGGAACGGATCGACCAGGGGCTGCTCGTCAACCTGGCACCGGCCTGCATCCTGCCGATCCAGCTCTACTGGCACTGCTGGAACCTGGAGTCCGAAGTGCTCGATGCCCTGACGGCCGCCCTGATCCAGTCGGCAGGGCTGGCGCTGGTCGCCTGAAGTTCCTTTCCTGCAGGCAGCCTCTGCTTCGCGGCTAGGGAAAGCCTGCCCTCCGTGGCTACAAACTGTTTCATATACTTGGTTACCCCCAGGAGAAAACAATGGCCTATTTGAGCTTCACCGGCCTGCGCGCCGCAACCGGCATTGCTGCCGCCATGGCCGCCATGCTTGCTTTTTCGCTGCCAGCCAGCGCGCAGGAAGACCCGTCGGCGGCAAAAAGCGCCCCGGCCCATACCCTGAAAATCGGCGTCATCGGTCCTTTCACGGGGGCGTCGGCAGACTTTGGCATCCCGATGCTCAACGGCATCCAGCAGGCCGTGGACGAAATCAACGCCGGCGGCGGCTACCTGGGCCGCAAGATAGAAATCGTGCGCAAGGACGACCAGGCCAATCCCGATGTCGGCCTGAAGCTGTCGCAGGAACTGGTGGCCGAAAAGGTTGCCGCCACCATCGGTTTTTGCAACACCGGCGTCGCCGCCAAATCGCTGGAGGTGTACCAGACCCACCAGTTGCCGCTGATCATTCCTTGCGCCACCGGCACGCCGCTCACGGCCAAATACCCGGGTCCGGCAAGCTACATCTTTCGCACCTCGCCCAGTGACGGCATCCAGGCGCCGTTCGTGGTCGAAGACATTGTCAAGCGCGGCTGGGACAAGGTCGCCATATTTGCCGACACCACCGGCTATGGCGAAGCGGGCCTGAAGGACGTTGAAGCCGCACTGGCCGCCAGGCAGCTCAAGCCGGTGCATGTGGCGCGGTTTGAGCTGGGCGTGAAAGACCTGGGCGAGCCACTGAAGGCGGCCAGGGCTGCCGGCGCCAACGTGGTGTTCAGCTACACGGTCGGGCCTGAAAACGCCGTGATCGCGCGCGGGCGCCAGGCGCTGGGCTGGAAGGTGCCGCAGGTCGGCGCCTGGACGCTGTCCTTTCCCTTCTTCATTGAAGGCGGCAAGGAAGCCACCGAGGGCGCGCTGATGGCGCAGAGCTTCATTGCCGAGCCCAGCAACGAGCGCCGTGCGTCCTTTCTGACCAGCTATGCGCGCAAGTACAAGGTCAGGAAAATCCCGGTCCCGATGGCCGCCGCGCAGGGCTATGACGCGGTCTACGTTCTGGTGCATTCGCTGTTCGGCATACGCGACGGCAAACTCACCGGCCCGGCCATCAAGGCGGCGCTCGAAAGCAAAAACCGCCCTTACTACGGCGTCATCGCCACCTACGAGCAGCCTTTCAGCAAGCAGGACAAGGAAGCCACGACGCAAAACATGCTGGTCATGGGCATGGTGAAAGATGGCGCGGTGACCTTTGCCTATCCCGAGGACGCCAAGCGCAACCTGTTTGTCCAGCGCAAGCAGTAACTACACCCGTGCATGTCAGCAACCCATGCCGGCCTGAAAGTCTGTCCATGCGCTCACGCCTCGACATGCCGGCGCCCCGTCTGGCAGGGTTGCCAGTGAGAACGACAGGAACATCGGGATGCTGAGCCGGCTGGGCCTTCGTTCCCGCCTGATGCTGCTGGTGCTGGCGGCCCTGGTGCCGGTATTCAGCCTGTTTAGCTGCTCGGCTGCAAAAAACCAGCAAGCCGTGCTGGCGCTGGCCAGGGCCAGCCTGCAGTCCCAGGCCTTGCTCGCGGCCGCGCACCAGCAGCGCCTGGTCGAGCGGGTGGCCCAGTTGCTTGGCGACATCGCCAGCGGCCCCTCCATCAAGAACCCGCGAAATCGCCTGTGCGTGCAGTTCCTCAAGAATCTGCAGGCTCAGGATCCTGGCTATTCCAATCTGGGCGTCGCTGATCTGGACGGCCGGCTTTCCTGTGACGCGGTTAACTCCGGCGCCCCGGTCAATTTGGCCGACCGAAGCTTCTTCAGGCAGGTGCTTGGCGGGCAGGCGTTTTCGGTCGGCGATTATGTGGTGGCGCGCTCAAGCGGCAGGCCCGGCATGGCTTTCGGCGTGCCGGTGTACAGCGGTGAAGGTGTCCTCAACGGCGTTGCGTTTGCCGGCATTGCCATTCAGGAGTTTGCCGCTGTCCTGGCCGCCGAGCCGGTCGTCGAAGGGGCGCGGTTGCGGGTGATCGACCGCAACGGCATCGTCCTGGCGGCGCATCCGCCCGCTGCCGGCCTGGCCGGCAGCAGGGAGCCGGACGCCGTGGTGCTGGGCGCCCTGCAGTCGTTGCAGCCGGAGGTGCGCGAGGCGGCGGATGCCGGCGGCATTGAGCAGGTGTATGCCTTTGCCCCGGTCAGTGGCTCGCAGGGCGGACTGTTCGTGGCCATCAGCGTGCCGCGCGATGTCCTTACCGCCGCGCCGCGCGCCTTGCTGCTGGCCGATCTTGCCGCGCTGCTGGGCGTGACGGCTTTTGGCATGGCCTGCGCGTGGGCCATGGGCAGGCGCCTGGTGGTCAATCCGGCCAATGCCATCCTGGAGGAAGCCAACGAAATCGCGCGTGGCAATCTTCATGCGCGCGTCAGGCTCGGCCGCTGGAATCAGGATGAGATTGGCCGCCTGGGACTGGCTTTCAATCGCATGGCGCAATCTCTGCAAGCGCAATGCAGTGAGCGGGACGCGGCCCTGCGCCAGGCCGACGCAGAGCGCGCCATGCGTGACCTGATCCTCAACAGCATGAGCGAAGGCGTGATTGCCGTCGATGCCGGCGGCCGGTTCATGCTGTTCAATGCTGCTGCGCGCAAGATATTTTGCGTGCCAGCGACCGACATGCTGTTTGATGAATGGCGAAAAATCAACCCGCTGAGGATGCTTGATGGACAAATCATGGCGTCTGACGGGCCGCTGAAGCAGACCCTGCGCGGCGTCAGCATCGACAAGCTGGACCTGGTGTTTTCCAGCCCTGACAGCCAGAACCGCATTTTGAGAATGAGCACCCGGCCCTTGCTTGACCCGCAAGGCCAGCAGATCGGCGCCCTGGCGGTGTTCATTGATGTCACCCAAACCAAGGCGGCAGAAAGTTTTGCCCTGGCGCAGGAGAATGTACTGGTGCTGATCGCGGGCGGCGCAGCGCTGGGCGAATCGCTTGAAGCGATTGTGCTGCTGATTGAAAAGAGCGCGCCGCAAAGCCTGTGTTCCATCCTGATGGCCGAAGGTGGACAACTGCGCCACGGCATTGCGCCCAGCTTGCCGCCAGACTTTGTCCGGGCGATTGACGGCTTGCCGATTGCCGAAGGGGTTGGGGCCTGTGGGACGGCGGCGTTTCGCAAGGAAAGCGTGATCATTGAAGACGTTACGCAGGACGCGCGCATGCACGGCTACCAGGAACTGCTGGCCGCCCACGGCTTGCGCGCCTGCTGGAGTACGCCGGTGGTGGCAGGCGATGGCGAGGTGCTGGCGACCTTCGCCATTTATCGCCGCGCGCCCGGCGGGCCGCTTCCCGCCGACCTGGCCTTGATCGCCACGGCCACCCGGCTGGCACGGCTGGCGCTGGAGCGCGCCCGGGTCAAGGCAGAACTCATCGGCAGTGAAGCGAACTTTCGGGAACTCGCGGAAAACATCGAAGACGTTTTTTACAACCTGGATATTCACCACGGCAGCCCGCGCCTGCGCTATGTCAGCCCACGCTACGAGAAGGTCTGGGGCCGCAGCTGCGAAAGCCTGTACGCCGCGCCCGTCTCCCGTGCCGATGCCGTGCTGCCCGAAGACCGGCACGTCATGGTGCGGGCCGATGCGCGCAATGCGGCCGGGCAGAACGCCAATGTGGAGTACCGCATTCTGTCAACCGATGGCCGGACCCGCTGGATACGCGACCGCTCCTATCCCATGTTCAATGATGCCGGCGAGGTGGTCCGGGTGGTGGGGACGGCGCGCGACATCACCGAAAGCAAGCTCGCCGAAATCGCATTGATCAGCACCCACCGGGCACTGCAGATGCTGAGCCGCTCCAGCATTGCCATCAACCGCATCCATGACGAAGCCGGCTTGCTGGCCGAGGTGTGCCGCGTGGCGGTGGAGGTGGGCGGCTACCGCATGGCCTGGGTGGGCTATGCCAGCGATGACGAGGAAAAAAAGATCCAGCCGGTGGCCCATGCGGGCAGCGAATTGGGTTACCTCGACGTCATCACGCTTTACTGGCGCGATGACCTGCCCGGGGGGCAGGGGCCTGCTGGCCAGGCCATCCGCACGGGACGACCGCAGCAAGTCAGTGACATCAGCAAGCCGGGCAGCCAGTTCCACTGGACCGATGCTGCGGTGCAGCGCGGCTATCACAGCGTCCTCATGCTGCCTTTATGCAGCGAACAGCGCAGTTTTGGGGTGCTGTGCCTGTATGCCGGACAGGTTCAGGAGTTTGCCCCCGAAGAGGTCAACCTTCTGCAGGAACTGGCCGACAACCTGGCGTTCGGCATTGTCAGCCTGCGTACACGGCTGGAGCGCAGTCAGGCGCGCGAGGAAATCCTGCAGCTCAACGCCAGTCTTGAAGAGCGGGTCGAGCAGCGCACCGCGCAGCTGAGGTTTGCCAACCAGCAACTGGAGGCGTTTTCCTATTCGGTCTCGCATGACTTGCGCACCCCGCTCAGCAGCATCGACGGCTTCAGCACCTTGCTTGAAAAGTCGCTGACCCGCCCGGACAGCGCGCCACTGACCGAGCGCAGCCGGCATTGCCTGGCGCGCATCCGTTCGGGCGCGCGGCAAATGGGCGACCTGATCGACGCCATGCTGGCGCTGGCGCAGGTGTCACGCTCCAGCCTGGTCTGGGAGGCGGTTGACCTCAGCGCCAGTGCCGGGGCGCTGCTGTCCGGGCTGCACGAGCGTGAGCCGGGCCGGATCGCCCGGCTGCAGGTCGAGCCCGGCATGAGGGTGCAGGGAGACCCGCGCCTGCTCAGGCAGGTGCTCGACAACCTGCTGGGCAATGCCTGGAAGTTCACCTCCGGCAAGGCCGAAACCTGCATCACGGTGGGCCAGATGGCCAGCGGCGAGGGTGAAAAGGCCTACTTTGTGCGCGACAACGGCGCCGGCTTTGACATGGCCTATGCCGCAAAGCTGTTTGGCGCCTTCCAGCGCCTGCATACCGAGGCTGAATTTGCCGGAACCGGCATTGGCCTGGCCACCGTGCAGCGCATCATTGCGCGCCACGGCGGCAGGGTCTGGGCGGAGTCGGTGCAAGGCGAGGGCGCCACGTTTTACTTCACGCTGGGCGCGGCGGCGGCCTGAGGCATCAAAGGCGCCGGCCCGGCAAGATTTCCAAGCCATTCAGGCTGTTTGCGCAGGGTGAATATGCTTGAGTAGCTATTGTTTTGATAGTGAATCAAGAGCCTGCGCAGGCTGCAACCCTAGCGAACCAGCAGCACCGGCACCTTGCTGTGCGCCAGAACCTGGGTGGTCACCGAGCCCATGATCAGGTTGCCGAGCGCGCCATGGCCGTGCGAGCCCATGATCAGCAGATCGAACTTGCCCTCGTCGGCAAATTTGGCAATGGTTTCGCCGGCCGGACCCACCTTCCAGTCGCTTTTGGCAATGATGCCGTGGTGCTTGAGGAATTCGGCCACCGGCGCCATGACCTTGCCGGTTTCCTCGGCGTAATAGCTGTCCACGATTTCCTTGCCCACGGCCGCGCGTGCGTGTGGAGGCAAGGCGGGCTGCACCGTGAGAACGGCGTACTCATTCTTGGCATCAAACAGCGCGTCATGCGTGACCAGGTAGGCCAGCATTTTTTTGGTGTAGCTGCTGCCGTCAACGGCCAGAAGAATCTTCATGGAGTGCTCCTTGTTTGTTCAAAAGCTTAAGTTTAGCCACGGGCAGGCCTGCAGCCTGTAATTTCACCACTGAAAGACGGGCTATGGCTTGAGCGCAATGCACAGCGATGGCCGGAACGCCTCCTGTTCACCCTTGCGCGCATAGCCCAGCGGATTGGCGACCACGCGGCAGCCGTGTTTGACGTAGTCATTCGGGCAGTGCAGGTGGCCATGCAGCCACAGTCTGGCCAGCGGCAGCAGCTCGTCCAGCGAATTGCAGAATCCGGCCGTTCCCGGCGCTATGCCATAGCGCGGGTCGGCGCTCAGCAGGCTGGGCGCAAAGTGCGTCACCGCCACCGTCGGGCCGTCAAAAGGCTGCGCCAGCGCCCGGCGCAGCCAGGCCTGGCTTTTCAGGCTTTCCTCGCGCATGGCTTCGGCCAGCATCGGCTGGCCCTGGCGCAGGGCGTGGTTCTTCTTGAGGTAAAAGTTGGCGGCGCGAAAGGCTTTTTCGCGTGCCTTGAGCTGTTCGGCCAGCGTGATGCTGTCCGCCTGTGCCGGGCTGGCTGCGGCCTGGCGGGCCGTCAGCGCATCAAAATCGGTCCACAAGGTGCAGCCGACAAAACGCACGCCGGCAAGCACCACGGACTCGCGTTCCAGCCAGATCAGGCCCAGGCGCCGGCAGGTGTCACGCAGCCGGGCATCGGCTTGCTCGAAATCCAGGCCATCGTACTCATGGTTGCCGGGCACGAACAGGACCGGCGTCGGCCAGCCCGCGCCGCCCTGCGCCACCGGCAGCGGCGAAAACCGCGCCAGGCCAAAGTCCTCGATGCCCAGGCTGCCCAGCAGGGAGCCGCGCTGGTAAGAGCCGATATCGCCCGCCAGTACCAGCAGGTCGGCGCCGGGCAGGGGCGTGGCCTTGAAGTACGGGTTCGATTCAAGGTGCAGGTCGGAAAGCAGCTGGATGTTCACACGGTCGATTGTGCGGGAAGGCCGGCCAGCCGTCCCGCTCCGGGCTTTTGCCGCTGGCCCGGCTGCTGGCATGAATGCAGCCATGCAGGATCGGCATGGCTTTGCGCCTTGCCTGGGCTTGCAAACCTAGGGAAAACCCTTACTCTGTAGGTATCGCAATTTTTAACACTGCCCAGGCAGTTTTTCCTATGTTCCGCATTCTTTCCAAAATCGCCAGTTTGATGTCTTTCAACAAGAGCCTGGCATCTGCCGGCGACGTTGCCCACCAATTGATGGAGCGCGCCGACGCCGGTGCCGGACGCGACCCACGCCAGGCGCAGGAATTGCGCCGCGCCGCCCGCGCCTTCCTCAGCGTCGTTCGCTGAGTTTTGGGCCGGGCCTGAACGGCGCCGGTGCCCTTTTCAGATCGAAAAAGCCTTTTCGGCCGCCCGCAGGATCGCCTGGCGCAGCCAGACATGCGCGCTGCGCTGCTCGGAGCGACGGTGCCATAGCGAATCGACATGCACCGGCGACACGGCAAACGGCAGGGTCTGCAGCGCCAGTTGCTCGGCAATGCCGGTCACCCGTACAAAATGCCGTGGCAGCACGGTCAGCAGGTTGGAATGGGCCACCACCTGGCCGGCGGTGAAGAACTGGTTCACCGTCAGCACCACCCGCCGCTCCCGGCCGAGCGCGGCCAGCGATTCGTCGATGAACCCGTAAGGCCGGCCGGAAAAACTCACCAGCATGTGGCGGGCGTTGCAAAAGTCGTCCAGGCTCAGCACGCCGCCAGCCAGCGGATGGTCCTTGCGCATCACGCAGACATATTCGCCATCGTACAGCCGCTGGAAGAAAAACGGCATCGCCTCGCCGTTCTGCTCCTTGGCCGTCAGGTCGGGCACCACCGACGGGAAATAGCCGACCGCCAGATCGCAGGCTTGCTCGTCGAGCATCCGCCTGGGGTCGCGCGTGGTCAGCGGCAGCACCCGGATGCTCACGCCCCGGGCTTCGCGCTCCAGGATTTCACTCAGGCCCGGGATCAGTTCGGCCGCCGTCGCGTCGGCCATGGCCAGCACAAAGGCGGTCGTCGCCTCGGCGGCAACGAACTCGTTGGGAATCAGCGACGCCTGCAGCTGCCGCAGGGCCTCGCGCACGGCCGGCCAGATCACCACCGCGCGTGGCGTGGGCGCCATGCCCTGGCCGCTGCGCTGCACCAGATCGTCGCCCAGCGTCTCGCGCAGCCGGCGCAGGGCATTGCTGACGGCCGGCTGCGTCAGCGACAGGTTGCGCGCCGCCCGCGTGAGGCTGCGCTCGGCCATGACCTCGTCAAAAACACGCAGCAGGTTGAGGTCCAGGGTGCGGAAATTGGGAGGGGTCACAAGTCTTCCTGTCGGCAGTCTGTTTTATATATCACTAGCATGAATGAATAACATCACAGATATAAAGTTGAATAGTATTAGTGAAAACCCTAATATCCATCCATCTGCTGTCCATAAACCGTAGCAACACAGTCCAAGGAATCCATCATGACCTACTTTATCAACAACCCCTACTCTGACCATCACCATGGTGCCGACCGTGTCGAAGCTGTGATGGATGCCGCGCAACACCTGCCCGAAGGCATTGCCGGCAAACGCGGCGTCGCGCTGCTGCTGGGTTCCGCCATGGCGGCCGCCGTCATGGCCGTGGCTTATGAAGTCATGGACAGCGCGGATGAAAGCCATTTGCTGATGATCTGGGTGGGCTTGTGGCTGGCGCTGTTCGCGCTGCTCGCTTTCTTTGCCGGCGCGCTCCGTGCCACGGGCATGCGCTTCAAGCGCAGCCTGGATGCCTGGTCGCTCGCCCTGGCTGAAGCACGCGCCGACCAGCGCCTGTGGGCCAGTGCCAAAGCCGATCCACGCATCATGGCTGACCTGCAGATGGCCATCACGCGCAGCGAAGTCCAGGCCGAAGCGAATGCCGTCCCGGCTGCAACGGCAAGGGCCGAGCGTGCGCTGAAGTCACGCAGCTACTCGATCTTGCGCGCCTATGAGCGCCATTACCTGTAAAACGTCCATCGCCAGGAAGCCCCGCCAGCCAGGCGGAGCGCCATGAAAAAAAGCCACCTGTCAGGTGGCTTTTTTTGTGTCCGGGCGCTTTGCCCGGAACCCGGATGGGCTTCAGGCCGCCAGGCGGCGTTCGATCTCGGCTTTGGTCTCGCCCAGTTCCTTGGGCAGGTGGTGCTCAAGCTGCTTGAACAGCTCGGCATGCAGTTCCAGTTCCTTCAGCCAGGCGGCCTTGTCGATGCTGGTGACGGTGTTGAACTGATCGGCGCTGAAGTCCAGGCCGGTCCAGTTCAGGTCTTCGTAGCTCGGGCTGATGCCGGTCACATGGTCTTCGCCCTGGCCCTTGCCTTCGATGCGGTCAATCATCCAGGCCAGCACGCGCATGTTTTCGCCGTAGCCGGGCCAGACAAACTTGCCGTCGGTGCCCTTGCGGAACCAGTTGGTGGTGTAGATCTTTGGCAGCGTGGCGCCGGAAGCCGCGAGCTTTTTGCCCAGGTCCAGCCAGTGCTGGAAATAGTCGCTCATGTTGTAGCCCATGAACGGCAGCATCGCGAACGGGTCGCGGCGCACCACGCCGGCCTGGCCGGTTGCGGCGGCGGTGGTCTCGCTGCCCATCGTGGCGGCCATGTACACGCCTTCGACCCAGCTGCGCGCCTCGGTCACCAGCGGCACGGTGGTCGAGCGGCGGCCGCCGAAGATGAAGGCGTCAATCGCCACGCCTTTCGGGTCGTCCCAGGCGCTGTCGAGCGCCGGGTTGTTGGTAGCGGCGACGGTGAAGCGTGAGTTGGGGTGCGCGGCCTTGGCGCCGGTTTCTTTCGCGATTTGCGGCGTCCAGTCCTTGCCTTGCCAGTCGATCAGGTGGTCTGGCAGTGCCTTGCCGGGCGCGTCCTGCTCCATGCCTTCCCACCAGACATCGCCGTCGTCGGTCAGCGCGACGTTGGTGAAAATCGTGTTGCCGCGAACGCTGAGCATGCAGTTCGGGTTGGTCAGCATGTTGGTGCCGGGGGCCACGCCAAAGTAGCCGGCTTCGGGGTTGATGGCGTAGAGCTTGCCGTCGGCGGCCGGCTTGATCCAGGCAATGTCGTCGCCGATGGTGGTGACGCTCCAGCCGTCAAAGCCGGCGGGCGGCACCAGCATCGAGAAGTTGGTCTTGCCGCAGGCCGACGGGAAAGCCGCCGCCACGTGGTATTTTTTGCCTTCGGGATTGGTCACGCCCAGAATCAGCATGTGCTCGGCCAGCCAGCCTTCGTCGCGGCCCATGTTGGAGGCGATGCGCAACGCAAAGCACTTTTTGCCCAGCAGCGCATTGCCGCCGTAGCCCGAGCCGTAGGACCAGATTTCGCGCGTTTCGGGGTAATGCACGATGTACTTGGTCTTGTTGCAAGGCCACGTCACATCCTGCTCGCCTTCGGCCAGCGGCGCGCCCACGGTGTGCACGCAAGGCACGAAGTCGCCCTCAGTGCCCAGCACCTCAAACACGGCCTTGCCCATGCGCGTCATGATCTTCATGTTGACGGCGACGTAAGGGCTGTCGGACAGTTCGATGCCGATATGGGCAATCGGTGAGCCCAGCGGACCCATGCTGAAAGGCACCACATACATGGTGCGGCCGCGCATGCAGCCGTCAAACAGCGGCTGCAGCGTGGCGCGCATTTCGCTCGGTTCCATCCAGTTGTTGGTCGGGCCGGCGTTTTCTTCTTTGGCCGAGCAGATGTAGGTGCGGTCTTCGACGCGGGCCACGTCGCTCGGGTCGGAGCAGGCTAGATAGCTGTTCGGGCGCTTGGCTTCGTTGAGCTTCTTGAAGGTGCCGGCATCGACCAGTTGCTGGCACAGGCGCTGGTATTCGGCGTCGCTGCCGTCGCACCAGTACACCGTGTCGGGCTTGCACAGGGCCACCATGTCGGCGACCCAAGCGATCAGTTTTGCGTTCTTGACGTAGGCGGGCGTATTGAGATTGAGCCCTTGCATGGCAGGTTGGTTCATCGTGAAAACTCCAAAGTAAAAAGCGTGATTTCGATAAACGCCGGCCAATGACCGCGCTTGGCACGCGTCAAGGCCGGGACGTTTTTCGAAATAAGACTTTGCGCCGCTTCAAGGCGAGGCGGCCATTCATGAAGGAAACGGGGGAGCTGGTTCTGGCGGCTGATGGTGTCGTTGTTGTTCTCTCCACGATTGCCCGGAAGAGCCATTTTAAGAACATCACCATCAGTTGCCACATCATGACCCTCAAAAGATATGCAAAACATGCATGAGGTTATGCGCGATTTATGTGGCGGTGAGAGAGATTTGGCGATGCCATGACGGCCGGACTGGCTCAGGCGGCGCGGCCGATCCGGCGCTGGGTTCCGTTGGGTTCTTCAGGCAGCTTTGCGCTGCAGACTGGGCAGAGCCGGCAAGGCTTGCCGGCTCTGCAAGAGACGATAATTATTTGCGCGGCGGGCAAGAGACAGCGATGGAGCCAGTCCAGTCGCAGTAATCGCATCGGTAACGCTTTACCGGCCTGAAAAAGCCCATGATGCGGTCACGCAGCTTTCGTTTGATACGAGGCGCCAACTCACCGCAACGTGGACAGACGGTCTTGCCTTTAAGGGAAAGCGCGGCTGATCGCTCTGGCATTGAAAACATGATTGGTGCAGGGTGCGTAAGAATGAATCAGGCCCGGCAGGTCAATCCGACCCGCGGGGGTCTGGCTGCGCATTGCTGGCCTGCTGGCCGATCATTGGCGGATCAATGCTGGTGGCCGCAACGCTGCCGATGACGGGGATGCTGTTGAGCGCTGCCATCACGTCGGCGCTCGCCACCGCTGATCTATCGAGGTCTTGTGTGGGCCAATAAATTAGTCCATCTCTGAACCAAATCGTAGGCGCGGCCTCCGATTGGTGTACTTCCTTGATCTGGCCATTTTGATTGATGGCCACCCTGGGAAGCCGGCCTCCATCGTAACGAATTCCATTTTGATCGCTCCAGGCCACAGAACCACTATAATCACTGTATTGACCGACGCGATAATAAAGATCGTAACTTGCGCCTGATTGATGCACTTCTACAACATTGCCTGCATCATTAATGGAAATGCTTGGCGCAGCTCCGTCGTCATACCAAATGTTATAGTCCCATTCTATTTTTAATTCCCCGTTTTCGTTTGTTTTCACCAGGCCTATCTTGTTGCGTAGTCTGCGATGCAGGGATTCAACATGGCACTCCAGTACAAGGCCGTTATTATTTAAGGTGATGCTTGGCGTATATCCGTTGTCGTAATTTACGGCCTTCTTGTTCCACAGTATTTTGTCGCCGGAAATCGTGCCTATATTGTAGTAGAGCTGATTGGCCCCATTGTTGTGCACCTCAATAACTGCTCCGAGATTATTTATTGCCACTGAACTCCAGTGACCGTTGTCAAACCATAAGGATGGCCCCCATGTAACCGTTCCATCCTGATGAATTTTGCCAACCCTATAATAAAGGTCAAATCCAGACTGGTGTACTTCAACGAGTTGCCCATTGTCATTCATCGCTATGAATGGGTAGCCACCGGAATCATAGGGAATGGCGTCGCCAAAACCACCACGAATCGGCCCTGTATTATAAAATAATTGGGCGTTAAACGCGCCGCCTTCGTGGACGGTAAGCGATATATCCTTATTCAAGGCGACAGATGGAAATGCGCCATCGCCAATACCAGAAGCCTCTCCCCATTCAAGCAAAGGACCCTTCTCGCCGAGTGCTGTCTGCGAGGGCGATTGGAGAGCGGCCGGCGGATAAGGGGTGAGATTTTTAATATTTTCCACGACTGACCAGTCCGTTTCATTTTTTGCGTTATTTTGATCACACATTGCTTTTCTCCGTTGGGGTGTGTTGTGGCCACTTGACGCCTTCGTTCTGCTGTTGTTCTCCGAGCGCCCGGCGGGGATAATTTGGTGCCTGTTACAGCGGTTTGCGCATGAAACTTTTGTAACTTTTCCGATTTTTATGCAGTGCGTTCGCCATGTCTCTGGTCTTTTTGTACTGTTCTGCATCGGCGCATTTGCGGGCTGCATGCACTGGCGATGCAAGCGTCTAGACTGCAGTCCTGTCAACACTTGCGAGGGAGCGGCCATGCCAAATTCGTTCATTGAGCCGCCCACGGTTTTGCTGGTGGACGATCACACGCTCTTTCGCGAAGGCATGCGCCTCATGCTCGGCAGCAGCCCGCTGGTGCATGCCCACATCCTGGATGCCGGCAACCTGCCTGACGCCCTGGCGCTGCAGCAGTCGGTGGATCTGGTGCTGCTCGACATCGGCCTGCCGGGAATCGGGGGACTGGAAGGTCTGCTAAGCGTCAGGCAGCGATGGCCGGACGCCGTCATCGTGATGCTGTCGGCCCACGACAGGCCCGAGCTGGTGCGCGAAGCCCTGAGCAAGGGCGCTTGCGGTTTTGTTTCCAAGACCGCCCAGCCGGTGCAGATTTGCCAGGAAGTGCGGCGCTGGCTGTATCAGCAGCGCGGCCCCGAGCCGCAGCCGCAGGCTTTGCCCGGCGAGGCTGCGGCCGGCGCAATTCCGGGAGGCGACGAGAGCCTGACGCCGCGCCAGTACGAGGTTCTCAAGCTGCTGGCGCAAGGGCTGAGCAACAAGGCGATTGCTTTCAAGCTGCACCTGAGCGAGCACACCATTCGCAACCATGTGGTCGCCATCCTGAGGCACTTCAATGCGCTAACCCGCACCGAGGCCGTGATGGCTTCGCAGCGTCTCGGACTTCTTCCCGCAACCCTGATTTAAGCGCCGCCCCGATGCCCGAAGCCTCCATGAAAATGGTGCCCGGCGCGCCAGGGCCGGCCGCGACAGCCGGCACGGGTCCGCAAGCCTTGCGCCACCTGTCCGTGCTGGACTCGCAATTGCAGCTCATCAATGCAAATATTTACGCTGCATTGCTCGGCAGCGGCCTGACCGGCTGTTTGCTGACCTGGCTGGTGTGGCTGGTCAATCCAGACCCCCTGAGCGGCAGCTGGATCGAACAGGGGCAACGGTTTGTGGCCTGGCTTGCTGCCGGGAATTACAGCGTATCCGCCGCAGGCTTCGAGGGGGTCGCGGTGTTGCGCCTGCATTCGGCAAGCTGGCTGCTGGCCTATTTGCTGGTGTCGCTGGCGTGCGCGCTGATCTGGCGGTATTTCTGGCGGCGAACCGGCAGTATTTACAGCGTTGAGCAAACCTACCGCCTGCTTCAGGCCCTGGCGCTGGCGGTCGGCCTGTGCTGGGGCATCGGTTGCGGCTGGCTGTACCAGCCTGAATCCAGCGCGGTGACCTTGGGCATGGTGAGCCTGATGGGCGGGCTGTCCGGCGGACTGCTCTCCGGGGTCGGGGTGCGCGCACGGCTTTACTGGCTGGTCAGCCTGCCCATGGCGGTCGGACTGGTGGGCGCACTTTTGTACCATGGGGGCGAGGTCAACCCCGTGCTGCCGGTTGCGCTGCTGCTGTTGCTGCTCAGCAACGGTATTTTTGCGCACAACACCGAGCGCCACATCGGCAGCACCATCGAGTTGCGCTTTAAAAACATGTTCCTCGTTGAACAGCTGCGCGAGCAGACCCGCGTGGCCGAGCAGGCCAACCTGGCCAAAAGCAACTTCCTGGCCGGTGCCAGCCACGACCTGCGCCAGCCCGTGCATGCGCTCAACCTTTTCCTCGAATCGCTTAGCACCACCCGGCTCGATGCCAGGCAGGAAACCATCGTCACGCACGCCCGGGCCGCCAGCCTGGCGAGTCGCGAAATGCTCGACACGCTGCTGGATTTTTCCCGCATCGAGGCCGGGGTGATGGAGCCCAAGCCGCGCACCATGCCCCTGGCGGGACTGTTGCGGCAGCTTGAAGACGAATACGGTCCACAGGCCGACAGCAAGGGGCTGGTTTACCGAAGCCGCGACTGCATCGACCATGTTTACTGCGATCCGTCGCTGCTGTCGCTGATTTTGCGCAACTTGGTCGGCAATGCAATCCGCTACACCGTGCGCGGCGGCGTGCTGGTGGCCGTGCGCACGCGCGGCACCGACAAGGTGGTTGAGGTCTGGGACACCGGGATCGGCATCGACGCCTCGCACCATGAGAAAATCTTTCACGAGTTCCACCAGATATCCAACCAGGAGCGCGACCATCACAAAGGCCTGGGACTGGGCCTGGCCATCGTCAGGCGGCTCGTCGATAGCCTCGGGCTGGAGTTGTCGCTGGCGTCCCGGCTGGGCAAGGGCAGCGTGTTTTCGCTGCGGCTGCCGTGCGCGAGCCCGCCTTGCCAGCCCGCTGGCGTCAACGCCTTGGTCTCGCCGACCTTTCAGCCCGGCGCGGCGCGGCATGAGGCCTCGTCCTTGATGGGCTTGCGGGTGCTCGTGGTGGACGACGAGGTGCTGGTGCGCGAAGGCATGCGCATGCTGCTGGGCCAGTGGGGCTGCTTCGTGGAGGTGTTCAGAACCGTTGAGGGCGCGACCCGCTACATCGGCGATTTCGACGGCGACGGCCCGCCATTCGATCTGCTGATCACCGACTTCCGCCTGGAAAACGGCGTGACCGGCCACGATGTCATCCGGGCGGTGCGGGCCGCGCTTCAAAAGCTGCCGGACTTCGCCGATTTCGACCCGCCGGTGGTCATCGTCACCGGCGACACCGACCCGCTTCGCATTTCGCAGGCGCGGGGCCTGGGCGCCACCGTGCTGCACAAACCGATTGACACGCAGGTTCTGCATGCGGAACTCGCCAAGGCATTTGCCTTCAAGACCAGCAAGAATTTGCTATTAATTTAATAGCTGATTGTGCCCGCTGAATATGCGCAAAAGACTAATTTGGCACTGAAATTGGCCCCGGTTCCCCGAGCTTGACCACCGCCGCCAAAGCCACCTGTCCGGGCGCTTCGTAATCTGCCACGACCCAGGCCCGGCCGGGCTGCCGGGCGGCCTCGGCCAGCACCGCCAGCAGATAGTCGATGGACGGCCGGTCCAGCGCCATGAAGGGCTGGTCGAGCAGCGTGACCGGCGCCCTGGCGGCCAGCGCGGCAGCCAGAAAAACCTTGCGCCGGCTGCCGGTGGACAGCATGAACAGCGCCTTGTCCAGATGCGGCGCCAGGCTCAGGCCGTCAATGTGCGCCTGCAGCGCGTCCAGGTCGCAACCGGGATGGCGCTGGGGCAGGCCGGCAAAGATTTGCCGGGCGGTTTGCTGGTCCAGCGCGGTAGCGCGCGGGTCAAACCACGCCACCTGGCGTTGGTAGGCTTCCCGCTCTTGCGTCAGGCACACACCCTGGATGCGCAGTTGCCCCGTCGAGGGCAGCTTGCCGGCCAGCAACTGGAGCAGGGTGGTTTTGCCTGTGCCCTCGTCGCCGCAGACCCAGGTGACGCCGGGCGCCAGGACCAGCGACAGCTGGTCAAACAGCGGCGGCGCACTCGGCTGGGAATGGCTGAAGGAAAGCCCTTCGGCCATCAAAATGGGCGTTTCTGGTTCTGGATGCATGCTGTGAGCCTCGGTGCGTCAAGCGTTTGGGTGTTGCCTTGCCAACAAAAAAGTCCGCACGCTGCGGACTTTTTTGGGCTGCCAGGCGAAGCGGCTGCAAAGCGGCTTCAAGCCATGTAGATGGCGATGAAGGCCAGCAAGAACATCAGCACGCCGCCCACCAGAGGCAACACGATTGGAATTATCGGGACGATGGCGTCCACTGCATCCTGCTCTTGGGCCGGCGTCGGGCTGTCGTGGGCTGCGTTGGTCGTGTGTTGGGCTGAAGGGTTCATGAGAAGCTCCTGAAATGCTTGGAAAACTTGGCCTGAGTTTACCTTTTTGAGGCGCCCGGCGGCGGCTCCTGAGCGCATTGGCCTTTTGCGTTACCCTTTGGCCATGCTTGTTTCTGGATGCACACCATGAAGTCTTCAACCCGCGTTTTCTCGCTGTGCGCTGCCCCGGCGCTGGTTCTCGTGCTGGCCGGCTGCGCGAGCAGCGGCGCCGGCAGCGCCTCGGCCAGGCCTGTGCTGTACCCCAATGCCACGCTCAACCGCGTCGGCGACGCGCAGGGCCGCATGGAAGCGAACGCCTGCATGTCCCGGGCGCAGGCCTCGGGCTTGAGCCCGATGCAAACCACCAATGAAGTCGGCCGCCGTGCCGGCGAAGGCGCGGCCATCGCCGGCGTGGCTTCGGCGGTCGGCGCGCTGATCACCGGCCGGGGCGGAGAGGGCATGCTGCGTGCCGGCGCGGCGGGCGCTGCCGTCGGCGGGTCGGCCGGCGCGGTCTCGGGCGCCTTTCACAATGACAAGCCCAATGGCGTTTACCGCAACTTCGTTCAGCGCTGCCTGAGCGAAAAAGGCTTTGAAGTCATCGGCTGGAACTGACACGCCATGCCGCAACTTCTTTCGGTTCAGGTCGGCCTTGCCCGCCGGACAAACATCGGCGAGCGCAGCATTCTGACGGCCTACGGCAAGCAGCCGGTGGCGCAAGCCGTTCCGGTGCTGCCGCTGGGCTTGCTGGGCGACGATCAGGCTGACCTGTCGGTTCACGGCGGGCTGGCAAAAGCCGTCTATGCCTACCCTTCAGAGCATTACGCGTACTGGCAGGCCGCCCGGCGCGGAGCCGGCGTGGGCGAGATCGACGCCAGCCTGCCCCACGGCAGCCTGGGCGAAAACCTGACGCTGCAAGGCCTGCTGGAAACCGAGGTCTGGGCCGGCGATGTGCTGAAATTTCCCGGCTGCGAACTGCGTGTGACGCTGCCACGCGAGCCTTGCTACAAATTCAACGCCGCCATGGGTTTTGGCCGCGCTTCCAAACTGATGGCGCAAACCGGCTTTTGCGGGTTTTACCTGGCGGTGCAAACATCGGGAACGCTGCGCGCCGGCGAGTCATTCGAGGTGATTCCGGGCCGGCGCGGCGTCGGCATTCCTGCGCTGTTCGCCGCCAAGATGAGCAAGCATCTGCGCTAGAGCAGGCCCGCGCTCCCGGGGCAGGCTCAGTGCTGCTCTTCAGCCTCGAATCCCGCCGTGCGCAAAGCCTGCAGCACCTGCGCGATATGCGGGCGGCCGCGCGTCTGCAGCACCAGTTCAATCTCAACGTTCTGCGCCGCCAGCATGGTGAAGGCGCGCTGGTGGTGCACTTCCTCGATGTTGGCGCCCGCGTCGGCGACCGTGGCGGTGATTTTGGCCAGCGAGCCGGGAATGTCGCGCGCGCTGACCCGGATGCGCGCCAGCCGCCCGGCGCGCACCATGCCGCGCTCAATGATCGCTGCCAGCAGCAGCGGGTCGATGTTGCCGCCGCACAGCACCAGCCCGACCTTGCGGCCGGCAAAGCGCGCCGGGTATTTGAGCAGCGCCGCCAGCCCGGCCGCGCCAGCGCCTTCGACCAGGGTTTTTTCAATCTCCAGCAGCATCACCATGGCCTGCTCGATGTCGCCTTCATCGACCAGCAGCAGGTCATCGACTTTTTCGGCAATGATAGCCTGCGCAATCACGCCGGGCGTGCCCACGGCAATGCCGTCGGCAATCGTGCTGGTGCCCTGCGGGTGGTGCGTGCCCTTGATGGCGTTGACCATGGCTGGAAAGCGCGACGTCTGCACGCCGATGATTTCAATGCCGGGTTTCAGCGCCTTGGCCGCCGTGGCCACGCCGGCAATCAGCCCGCCGCCGCCCACGGCAATCACCAGCACTTCCAGTTCGGGCACGGCATGCAGCATCTCCAGCCCCACGGTGCCCTGGCCGGCGACGATGGCTTCATCGTCATAGGGATGCACAAACACCAGCTTTTCGCGTTCGGCCAGCCCCATGGCATGGGCGCGCGACGCGTCGAGCGTGTCGCCGTGCAGCACCACCTCGGCGCCAAAGCCCCGGGTGCGCTCGATCTTCACGCCCGGCGTGAAGCGCGGCATGACGATGACGGCGCGAATGCCCAGGCGCTGCGCGTGGTAGGCCACGCCCTGCGCATGGTTGCCCGCGCTCATGGCAATCACGCCGCGCTGGCGCTCGGACTCGGTGAGCTGCGCCAGCTTGTTGCAGGCGCCGCGCTCCTTGAAGGACGCGGTGTACTGCAGGTTTTCGAACTTCAGGTAAATTTGCGCCCCGGTCAACTGCGACAGCGTGCGCGATTCCACGCAGGGCGTGTCCAGCAAATGTCCGTGCAGGCGCTGGGCGGCTTGTTCGATAACGGTCAGGCTGAGCATGATTTCCTTTTTGGGCGCCGTTGAGCGCTAGCAGGCCATTTTCCGCCCCTTTGGAGAGCCTGCTTGTGGCCTATGCCTCACGGCATTATTGAAGTAGTGCCTTCCATGCGGCTTTAGCTTGCGTTATGGTGCAGGCTGCGGTGAATCAATAAAAAAATCAGGGCGGAGGCATTGGCGGTATCGTTGCAAACCGGAGTTTGTCCATGAACAAGCGTTCCCTTGTCGAGCATCCGCAGCAGTGGCTGCTTTCTCCCGGCCTGAAAGAGGCGCCGGTGCTGGATTTGATGTGCTCGCATTTCGTCCTGACCCTGGCCGCCCGGCAGGGCGCCAAGTTCAATGTGCGGCGCGACCTGAACAGCCTGCTGTCGCTGTCGGGCCGGCACCTGGTGTGGCCGCTGCCGGCGCTGCAGCGCCTGCGCGAATTTTTGAATCGCCGCTGCAAGGGCAACGAGTTCTGGCAGGACCACGAAACCCTGAGCGATGCCGAGTTCATGGCGCGCCACGGCGTCTGGCGCGGCCCCTACGAGGAAGGCACGCTGTTTTTCTACCTCGACGAACATGCCAAGGACCAGCCCAAGGATTTGCTCTCGGTCCTTAGCGCCACCGGCGACTGGCTGACGCTGGCGCTGAAAAAGCAGTCCACGCTGGTCGAAAAAAACATCGAGTCGCTGGCCAGCCTGCTGCAGCTCAACCGGGCCGAACGCGCGCTGCTGCTCTACGGTACGCTGGCTAGATACCAGCGCGACCTGCGCTCGCTGCTGGTCGAGTTCAAGGTCAACAACGCACCCGAAGCCTATGCCGCGATTGCCGACGTGGCCGGCGTCAAGGCGCCCGAGGTCGCCGAAGCGCTGCGGCCCGGCTCGCGCCTGGAGCGCATCGGCATGGTCGAGAACCTGATCTCCGAGCACAACATCACCGACCTGGCCGACCTGATGAAGGTCAGCGAAAAGCTGCCGCCGGTCCTGATGCGCAAATACCGCGACCACAGCGAGCTGATGGCGGTCTTCACCCGGCCGGCCACGCGCAGCCGCCTCGGGCTGGCCGATTTTGCCTTCGTGGAGGACGACGCGCAGGTGCTGGTGTCATTGCTGCGCCATGCGGTGGCCGGCAAGGAGGCGGGCGTCAATGTGCTGCTCTACGGCCCGCCCGGCACCGGCAAGACCGAGCTGGCCAAGGTGGTGGCGCAGGCCGCCGGGCTGGACCTGTTCGAGGTCGAATACGCCGACCGCGACGGCAATTCATTGAGCGGGCGCGACCGCTACCGCTCGCTGCAGATCGCCCAGGTGTTCCTCAAGGGCAGCATGCATTCGGCGCTGCTGTTCGACGAGGTGGAAGACGTGTTTCCGCCGATTTCCAGCGAGGCCGCGCAGCTGATGGCGCGCTCCGAACAGCTGACCGCCCCGAACAGCCATTCGGTCAGCGGCAAGGCCTGGGTCAACCAGATTCTCGAATCCAACCCGGTGCCCACGCTCTGGGTGACCAACCGCATCGAGCAGATCGACCCGGCTTTTCGGCGCCGCTTTGCCTACCACCTGGAACTGCGTTCGCCGCCGCCCGGCGCGCGCGAAGGCATCGTGCGCAAGACGCTCGAAGGCGTGCAGGTCAGCGATGCGTTCGTCGCCAAGCTCACCGCCCGCAAGGGCCTGACGCCGGCGCAGATTCGCACGGCGGTGCGTTTTGCCCGCTTGGCCAGCGCGCCCGCGAAAGCGATGGATGCGCAGGTCGATGGCGCCGGGATGCAGGCGATTCTGGCGGGCGGCCGGCCATCGCTGATGGAGTCGCTGATCGAGCGCCAGCTCAGGAATGCCGACGTGGCGCTGGGCAACAAGGCCGAAGCCTCGGGGCGCCGCAACGTCACGACGTATGACCTGGCGATGCTCAATGTGGAGTCGCGCTTTGAAATTCCGCGCATCGTGGAGGCGCTCAAAAGCCGGGGCCACGGCAGCCTGTGCTTCTACGGCCCGCCCGGCACCGGCAAGACCGCGCTGGCCGAGCACATCGCCAGCGCGCTGGAGCAGCCGCTGCTGATCAAGCAGGCCAGCGACCTGATGAGCAAATACGTCGGCGAAACCGAGCAGCAGATGGCCGCCATGTTCCGCGAGGCCGAGGCTGAAAAGGCGGTGCTGCTGTTAGATGAGGCCGACAGCTTTTTGCAGGACCGGCGCGGCGCCCAGCGCACCTACGAGGTCACCGAAGTCAATGAAATGCTGCAGGGCATGGAGCGCTACGCCGGCATTTTCATCTGCACCACGAACCTGTTAGAGAGCCTGGACCAGGCCGCGCTGCGGCGCTTCACCTTCAAGATCAAATTCATGCCGCTGACCGCCGGGCAGCGCGAAGCCATGTTTGTCACCGAAGCGCTGGCGGGCGATGCCACGCTGCTTACCGGGGAGTTGCAGCAGCGGCTGGCTCAACTCACGCAGCTGTGTCCCGGCGATTTTGCGGCGGTCAAGCGGCAGGCGGTGATTCTGGATGCGGAGTTGTCGGCCGAGGAATTCCTGGCGCAACTGGAAGCCGAGCACCGCATCAAGCCCGAGGTGCGGGAAGGGCGGGGCATGGGGTTCATGCGCTGATGGTTGCTATTGACTTTATAGCTATATATGCCCGTTTATATTGGGCTGTAACCGTAAAAAACGATTTTTCAATGAAGATGGCGAACGGAATTGGATTCCGACCCCTATTGCGTATTCATACTTTGGTTTGATTTGTGACATAACAAAGCATCCTTGGATTTCCACCCTCTCCCGCGCGGGAAGCGTTCCGTGATGCAGAAAATCCATGCCACTTGCCACTGAAAACCGAAGGAATCACGGCGAGTGAACTTGCGCGGTGGCACCAGCAAGGCTCCGGCAGCCTACCGCGTTTGGGGGATTGGTGGCATTGGCATCCGGCAGCACACTGACCCTGGCTTCAACGGATAGAGGCAGCCGCCATCCGGTATTCGTTGGGCAGGCATCCGGGCCGTCATGATGAAACCAGGAGGTGAATGATGAAAATGCTACTCACGGTCGAATTCCCCCATGAGCCTTTCAACGCCCACGTCAGGAGCGGCAAGGCGGGCGAGATCATTGGGCGCATCCTGGAAACGATCAAACCGCAGGCCGCGTACTTCACGGAACAAGACGGAAGGCGCGGCGGGGTATTTCTGATCGATGTACAAAATTCATCCGACGTGCCCTCTTTCGCGGAGCCGTTCTTTCTCAACTTTCAGGCCAACTGCAAATTCCGCATCGTGATGAGCCCGGAGGATCTGCAAAAAGCCGGCCTGGAGGCGCTCGGGAAGAAGTGGGCGTGAGCAGTGGGCCGGTCAGGTCCAGCGTTATCCGCACAATCTGAAATCGGGGTCAGATTCATGATGCTATTAAAAAAGTAGCTGCTTGCGCCCGTCCATCCTGCGCAAGAGCCGCTTTTCATCATGAATTCTGCGTCAATCCAGCCTATCCGGCGCCTGCAAGCCGGGTCCGGTGGTTTTACCCCGGCTCGGCGCACACCCGCAGCACCTCGGCGCCATACGCTGCCAGCTTCTTCACGCCCATGCCGCTGATGCCGCTCAGCGCGTGCAGGTCTTGCGGCGCCTGCTCGGCAATCGCGCGCAGCGTGGCGTCGTGGAAGATCACGAATGGCGGCAGGTTGTGCTCCCGGGCGACGTCGGTACGCCAGGCTTTCAGGCGGCCAAGGCGTTCCAGCGCGCCGGCGTTCAGCGTCGCTTCGGCCATGCCCTTGACCGATGTTTTCACCGTCGATTTGCTGCCGCGCCGCGTGCGCTCGGCCTTGGCGCTGGCGGCCTGCTGGCGCAGCAGCACGCTGACTTCGCCCTTGAGCACCTGGCGCGCGTCGGGCATCAGTTGCAGCGTGTTGAAGGCCTCGGCATTGACGCGCACCAGGTTGCTGGCGATCAGCTGGCGCAGCACGCCGCGCCACTGCGGCTCGGCCAGGTCGGCGCCGATGCCGAAGGTGCTGAGCTGGTCATGGCCGTACTGCACGACTTTTTCGGTCGGCTTGCCGCGCAGGATGTCCATGATGTGCCCGGCGCCAAAGCTGATGCCGCTGGCCTGCTGCACGCGGTAGATGCAGCTGAGCATCTTGCGCGCCGCCTCGGTCGCGTCCCACACGGCCGGCGGGGTCAGGCAGTTGTCGCAGTTGCCGCACGGCTCGCTGGCCTCGCCAAAATAGCCCAGCAGGCTGACGCGGCGGCAGCGCGTGCCCTCGGCCAGCGTCAAGAGCGCGTCCAGCTTGCCGCGCATCACCGCCTTGAACTCCTCGCTGGCGACTTCGCTGGTGTCGATCATGCGGCGCTGGTTCACCACGTCCTGCAGGCCATAGACCATCCAGGCGTCAGCGGGCAAGCCGTCGCGTCCGGCGCGGCCGGTTTCCTGGTAGTAGCCTTCGATGTTCTTTGGCATGTCCAGGTGCGCGACGAAGCGCACGTCGGGCTTGTCGATGCCCATGCCGAAGGCAATCGTCGCCACCATCACGCAGCCGTCTTCGCGCAGGAAACGGTCCTGGCGCTGCTGGCGCAGCTTGGCATCGAGCCCGGCGTGGTAGGCCATGGCCTTGATGCCCGCGTCTTCGAGCATGCCGGCGATTTCCTCGACGCGCTTGCGCGACTGGCAATAGACGATGCCCGCTTCGCCGTGGTGCTCGGCCTGGATGAAGCGCAGCAGCTGGCGCGTCGCGTCGGTCTTTTCGACGATGGTGTAGCGGATGTTGGGCCGGTCAAAGCTGCTTAGAAACAAGCGCGCGTCTTCGAGCTTGAGCCGCTCGATCATGTCCTGGCGCGTCAGCGCGTCGGCCGTGGCGGTCAGCGCCATGCGCGGCACGTCGGGGAAGGTCTCGTGCAACAGGCTCAAGCTGCGGTACTCGGGCCGGAAGTCGTGGCCCCACTGGCTCACGCAATGCGCCTCGTCGATGGCAAAGAGGCTTAGCAGCCCGCGCTCGTGCAGCGACGCCAGCAGGCCCTTCATGCGCGGCGTGTTGATGCGCTCGGGCGCGGCGTAGAGCAGCGTCAGCTCATTGCGCAGCAGCTGCTTTTCCAGCTGGCTGCTTTCCTCGAAAGTCTGGGTGGAGTTGAGGAACGCCGCCGACACGCCCGCTTCCAGAAGCGCGCCGACCTGGTCGTGCATCAGCGCGATCAGCGGCGAGATCACGATGGTCACGCCGTGGCCGGCGTTTTGCCGGGCGATGGCCGGAATCTGGTAGCACAGCGACTTGCCGCCGCCCGTGGGCATCAAGACCAGCGCATCGCCGCCAGCAATCACATGCTCGACGATGGCTTGCTGCGGGCCGCGAAAGTCGGAGTAGCCAAAAACCTGGCCAAGCACGTCCAGCGGCGTGGGCTGGTCTGAAGGGGCTGAAGAAATGGGCAATGAGGACAAGGGCGGGCCAGACAAGTGAGCGTTGGTGAAAAAGCCGGTTTGCTATAAAAATAATAGCTTGCTATGCATGATGGACAAGCGCAAAAGCCATTTTTCATCAGTATTGTTCGACCTTGAAAATCGTGGCCGTTGCGACTCGGGCGACTCCTTGCGGGGCAGCGCCGACCTGCGAATCATGACGTTTTCATTCAGTGCAAACAGGCTAAGGCCTATTGTCGGGGAAAGTCAACGGCCATGAAGCCCGACCTAAAATGCACGCCATGAAGCCGATCACCTACACCCGCGCCCAGCAACTCCCCGCCCTCCTGGCGCAACGCATCCTGATCCTCGACGGCGCGATGGGCACCATGATCCAGCGCTTCAGGCTCAATGAAGCGCAGTACCGGGGCGAGCGTTTCAAGGACTTTCACAAGGATGTCAAGGGCAACAACGAATTGCTCAGCCTCACGCGCCCCGACATGATCCGCGACATCCATGAAGGCTACCTGGCCGCCGGCGCCGACATGATCGAGACCAACACCTTCGGCGCGACCACCGTGGCCCAGGCCGACTACGACATGGCCGACCTGGCGGTCGAGATGAACTACGAATCGGCGCGAATCGCCAGAGCTGCCTGCGACAAGTTCTCGACGCCCGAGAAGCCGCGTTTTGTCGTCGGCGCCCTCGGCCCCACGCCAAAAACCGCCAGCATCAGCCCCGACGTGAACGATGCGGGTGCGCGCAACACCAGTTTTGAAGAGTTAAGAAAAGCCTATTACGAGCAGACCGAAGCGCTGGTCAAGGGCGGCGCCGACGTGCTGCTGGTCGAGACGATCTTCGACACGCTCAACGCCAAGGCGGCGCTGTTTGCCATCGACGAATACTTTGAAAACTCCGGTGAAAGATTGCCGCTGATCATCAGCGGCACCGTGACCGATGCCTCGGGCCGCATTTTGAGCGGCCAGACCGTGACGGCTTTCTGGCACAGCGTGCGCCATGCCGAGCCGCTGGCCGTCGGCCTGAACTGCGCGCTGGGCGCTGCCTTGATGCGCCCCTACATCCAGGAGCTGGCCAAGGCCGCGCCCGACACCTTCATCAGCTGCTACCCGAACGCCGGCCTGCCCAACCCGATGAGCGACACCGGCTTTGACGAGACGCCCGACGTGACCTCGCGCCTGCTGCACGAGTTCGCGGCCGAGGGGCTGGTCAACATCGTCGGCGGCTGCTGCGGCACCACTCCCGAGCACATCGCGGCGATTGCCCAGGCGGTGGCGCCGATGGACGGGCGCAGGCTGCAGCGCAATGGCTTCTACGCGCAAGCTGCGTAAGCTGCGTAAAAGCCGGCAGGCGCGGCATCAGGGAGTTATCCGGGAAGCGATTTCCTGCTCCATCGCCTGGGTCAGCTGGACATACATCTTGAGCTTGTCGGTGATCTCGCGCAGCCGCACGCCGATTCGCAGGGACAGGGCCAGCATCAGCTTGGCGGCCACGGGCGCATTTTCCAGCATCAGCCGGTTCAAGGCCTCGCGCGTCAGGATGGCGCAGCGCAGCGGGGTGGCGGCAATGCAGGAGGCGTAGCGCGGCTGGGCGTCCAGAAAGCCCAGCTCGCCAATCAGGCTGCCCGGCCCCATGACGGTGATGATGATGGGCTGGGCGCGGCTCACCACCACCGTTTCGACGGTCACTTCGCCGTCGAGCAACAGCATCATGAAACCGGTGTCGCGGCCATCGCCTTCACGGATGAAGATCGTGCCCTTGGCCACCAGTTGCGGCTGCATGTAAAGCACGACCACCCGGGCTTCCTCAAGGCTCAGCTGCATCAGGGCGGTCGGGGCAATCAGCATTTCAGCCGCCAGGTCAGCCGATCCGGAGCCGCCGGCCTTGTCCTGATGCCTGCCATCGGCAGGAAGTAAAGGTTTCTTGAAAATGTTTTTAAACATGGATGGAACTGGGTAATTTGACAGTTGGTAGCATGTTTATGGGTATTGATGCTTAAAATCGAGCTTAACTCAAGGAGCGTTGCAGCAAAACATCCGTTTTGTCAGGCTTGGGTAAACAGGGCCGCATCATCCCCTTTTAGCAACGACGCTCACCTTTATTCCAAGGTGAGTCATGTCCTCCATTCAGTTTTCCCATGAAGTCCCGCCCATGAAGCTGTCCGGCCTGGAGCCGGTCACCATCGGCAGCGATTCGCTGTTCGTCAACATCGGCGAGCGCACCAACGTCACCGGCTCCAAGGCCTTCGCCCGCATGATTTTGAACGGCGACTATGAACAGGCGCTGACAGTGGCGCGCCAGCAGGTCGAAAACGGCGCGCAGATCATCGACATCAACATGGACGAGGCCATGCTCGACAGCCAGGCGGCCATGGTGCGCTTTTTGAACCTGATCGCCGGCGAGCCCGACATTGCGCGCGTTCCCATCATGATCGACAGCTCCAAGTGGAGCGTGATCGAGGCCGGCCTGCGCTGCATCCAGGGCAAGGGCATCGTCAATTCGATTTCGATGAAGGAGGGCGTTGACGCCTTCAAGCACCAGGCCAAACTGCTCAAGCGCTACGGCGCCGCCGCCGTTGTCATGGCCTTCGATGAAAAAGGCCAGGCCGACACCTACGAGCGAAAAATCAGCATCTGCGAGCGCGCTTACCGCGTGCTGGTCGATGAGATCGGTTTTCCGCCCGAAGACATCATTTTTGACCCCAATATCTTCGCCATCGCCACCGGCATCGACGAGCACAACAACTACGCGGTCGATTTCATCGAGGCCACGCGCTGGATCAAGGCCAATTTGCCGGGCGCCAAGGTGTCGGGCGGCGTGTCCAACGTGTCGTTCAGCTTTCGCGGCAACGACCCGGTGCGCGAAGCGATTCACACGGTGTTTTTGTACCACGCGATCCAGGCCGGCATGGACATGGGCATCGTCAACGCCGGCATGATGGGCGTCTATGACGAGCTGGAGCCGGTGCTGCGCGAGCGCGTCGAGGACGTGGTGCTGAACCGCCAGCCGGTGTACAAGCCGGGCGAAGCGCATCTCACGCCCGGCGAACGGCTGATCGAAGTCGCCGAAACGGCCAAAAGCGGCGCGCGTGACGACAGCAAGAAGTACGAATGGCGCGCGCTGCCGATACGCGCGCGCCTGTCGCATGCGCTGGTGCATGGCAACAACGAATTCATCACCGAGGACACCGAGGAAGTCTGGCAGGCCATCAAGGCCGAGGGTGGCCGCCCGCTGCACGTCATCGAAGGCCCGCTGATGGATGGCATGAACGTCGTCGGCGACCTGTTCGGCCAGGGCAAGATGTTTTTGCCGCAGGTGGTGAAAAGCGCGCGCGTGATGAAGCAGGCCGTCGCCCACCTGCTGCCCTACATCGAGGCCGAGAAGCTGCTACTGGAGGCGGCCGGCGGCGATGTCAAGACCAAGGGCAAGATCATCATCGCCACGGTCAAGGGCGATGTGCATGACATCGGCAAGAACATCGTCACCGTGGTCTTGCAGTGCAACAACTTCGAGGTCGTCAACATGGGCGTGATGGTGCCCTGCCACGAGATTCTGGCGCTGGCGAAAGCCGAGGGCGCGCACATCGTCGGCCTGTCGGGGCTGATCACGCCGAGCCTGGAAGAAATGCAGTACGTCGCCGCCGAGATGCAGAAGGACGACCATTTCAGGCTCAACAAGATTCCGCTGATGATTGGCGGCGCCACCACCAGCCGGGTGCACACGGCGGTGAAGATTTCGCCGCACTACGAAGGCCCCGTCGTCTATGTGCCCGACGCCTCGCGCAGCGTCAGTGTGGCGCAAAGCCTGCTGTCCGAGCAGGCGGCCAAATACATCGCCGAGCTGAACGCCGACTACGACAAGGTGCGCACCCAGCACGCCAACAAGAAGCAGACGCCGATGTGGCCGCTGGCCAAAGCACGGGCCAACGCCACGCCCATCGACTGGACGAACTACACGCCGCCCGTGCCGAAGTTCATCGGCCGGCGCGTGTTCAAGAATTTTGATCTGGCCGAACTGGCCCAGTTCATCGACTGGGGGCCGTTCTTCCAGACCTGGGATCTGGCCGGGCCGTTCCCTGCCATCCTGACCGACGAGGTGGTCGGCGTCGAGGCGACGCGCGTCTATGAAGATGCCCAGAAGATGCTCAAGCGCCTGATCGAAGGCCGCTGGCTCACGGCCAGCGGCGTGATGGCGCTGCTGCCGGCCAACAGCGTCGGCGACGACATCGAAATCTACACCGACGAGACGCGCACCGAAGTGGCGATGACCTGGCATGGCCTGCGCCAGCAGACCGAAAAAACGGCGGTCGATGGCGTGATGCGCCCCAGCCGCTGCCTGGCCGATTTTGTCGCGCCCAAGGTATTAACTCCTGAATTGATAGCTGCTCGCACCCGTGCAGCAAGCGCAAAAGGCCAAAATGACTTGAAAATTGCCGATTACATCGGGGTTTTCGCGGTCACTGCCGGCCTGGGTGCCGACAAGAAGGAAAAGGCTTTCCAGGCCGACCATGACGATTATTCGTCGATCATGTTCAAGTCGCTCGCCGACCGTCTGGCCGAAGCCTTTGCCGAAGCCCTGCACCAGCGCGTGCGCCGTGACTTGTGGGGCTACGCGCCGGCCGAGTCGCTGGGCCATGACGCCTTGATCGCCGAGCAATACCAGGGCATCCGCCCCGCGCCCGGCTACCCGGCCTGCCCGGACCACAGCGTCAAGAAGGAAATGTTCGAGCTGCTCCACGCCGGCGACATCGGCATGGCGCTGACGGAAAGCCTGGCCATGACACCGGCGGCCAGCGTCAGCGGCTTTTACCTGAGCCATCCGCAAAGCACCTATTTCAGCGTCGGCAAGATTGGCGACGACCAACTGCAGGATCTGGCCAGGCGGCGCGGTGCCAAGGCCGAAGACCTGGCCAGGCTGCTGGCGCCTAATCTGTAAAACGGGCGTCTCGGAAAAATCCGGGTGGTCTCGGAAAAACTCTCGCTCAGCCGCCGCCCCGGTCCTACATTCAATAGCGCGTTCACCTGCCACGCACTTCCGATGCTGGACGTAGCCTTGCTGAAAAGAGGAGACGGCCATGAAAAATTTTCCTTGCCGGGACAGCCGCAGCATGCTGTTTTCCTGGGCGCTGCCACGCTGCAGGACGGCCTTGCGATGCCTGATCGGCGCACTCTGGCTGGGAGCGGCGGCAGCTTTCGCCGCACCTCTGGCCTACCTGGCGGACCGCAACCAGAACACTGTGTCGGTCGTCGAGATGACGACCTATTCCAGACTCACCACCATTTCCCTGGGCGCGGCGCAGGCCTCTCCGGTTGAACTGGTGGCCAATGAGGCGTCCGGCAAGGTGTTCGTCGCGCTGGGCACCGGCGTGGCCATCATCGACCCGCGCACCCAGGCCCTTGCCGGCGAGATACCGCTGGCCCTGATCAAGGCGATGGCGGTGTCGCCCGATGGCAAGAAGGTGTATGCATTGACGCCCGGCTCGGTGTCCGTCATCGACACCGACAGCAAGTCCGTGACGGCCACGCTGGCCGTGGACCCGTCGGCCGTCAGCCTGGCCATCGACGCGGACGGGGAAACCATTTATGTGGCGCATACCGGGCTTGAGCCGGGCACCGAAAATGCCCTTGGTGCCGCCGGCATCACCCTCATCAACGGCTTGACCCCTGAAATCGAAAACGTGGTCAGCACCAAGGATTTCCGGCCCGAGCGCCTCGCCGTGAACCCGGGCGACGACCGCCTCTACATGCTCGGAAACGTGGGCCTGGCCGCCGACGAGCATGCCTACCGGATGCTTGACCCGGTCACTTCAGCCATCACGCGGATTGCCCTCGTCATGCCGCCGCAGACGCCGCCCATCCCTGGATTCACCAGCCTGGCCTTCAACCAGGATGGCAGCCGCCTGTACCTGGGCGGCCACTCGTTCGGCGTGACCACCATTCCGGTTCTGGAAGTCGATACCGCCGCAGGCACGGTGGCGCGCGTGCTGCGCGTGCCGCCGGGCTTTGCCGACGAACACACGGCCCTGAAACTAGCGACCAGCTTTGCCAACGACAAGTTTGTCCTGATCGTCTTCGTGAAGGAGCGCTTGAACAGCGCCATGTTCGAGCCGGGGCGGCGCGCCGTGTTCATGGAGGTGGCGGGGGGGCTCATCGTGAGCGATTTCCAGGCCCCGTCTCCCGGCGACACCGACCTGCTGACCGGCGACATCCTCGACTCGGCCCCCGCGCCTACCCAGGGCAAGGTTCCCACCAGCACCGTGCTGCAAGCCAATGCCAATCCACCGCTGCGCCCCACGTTGCCGGTCACGTTCATGGCAACGGTGACGGGGAACAATCCCACCGGCAAGGTCGTCTTCAGGTTCACGGCGCGTGGCGACCACCACCGGATGGTTCAAAAAGTCCGGGTTCCGCTGAACGGAGGCGTGGCCACGCTGGCGCTTGCGGCCTGCAATACCGCATGGGACAACGCTGCGTTGCAGAAGATTGCCTGCAGCCCTGAATTCAAGGTGGTCGCCAAATTCAGGGGCGACCCATTCAACGCCAGGAGCAAGTCCGAAGCCCTTCACGAAAGCTACTGAGCCCAGGGCCTGCCTGGACGCTACGGGGATTGAAACAAAGTTAAATTACGTAACTTCAGCAACCTTGCCAAGCGCCACTGCCTCAGTGCGCCGCCTTCAGCGCCCGCCGGTACTGCACGGCCTCGGCCACATGCGTGAGTTGCACCGTTTTGGCGCCGGCCAGGTCGGCAATGGTGCGCGCCACTTTCAGGCAGCGGTGAATGCCCCGGCCCGACCAGCCCAGCCGGGTGGCTGCGGTATTGAGGAACTTGGCCGCTGTGGCATCGAGCTGGCATTGCGCATCAATCGCCTGCCCTTGCAGCGCCTGGTTGGCGCTGCCCTGCCGGCTCATGGCGCGCTCCCTGGCCTGCACGACACGGCTACGGATGGTTTCCGTGGCTTCGCCCGGCGGCGTGTTCACCAGTTCGCCGGCCGCCAGCGCGCCGACTTCCACATGCAGGTCGATCCGGTCCAGCAAGGGGCCGCTGAGCTTGCCCTGGTAGCGCGAAACCTGCTCCGGCGAGCAGCGGCAGGCGCGCAGGCTGGAGCCCAGGTAGCCGCAGGGGCAGGGGTTCATGGCCGCGATGAGCTGAAAGCGCGCCGGGAACTCGGCGCGGCTCGCGGCCCGTGAAATGGTGATGCTGCCCGATTCCAGCGGCTCGCGCAGGGCTTCCAGCGCGGCGCGGGGAAATTCCGGCAGCTCGTCGAGGAACAGCACCCCGCGATGCGCCAGCGAGATTTCACCCGGACGCGGCGGCGAGCCGCCGCCCACCAGCGCCACCGCGCTGGCCGTGTGGTGCGGCGCGCAGGTCGGCCGCACGGCCCAGTGGTCCAGCGTGAAGCGCCCGCCCAGCGACGCGACGGCGGCGGTTTCCAGCGCTTCCTCGGTCGTCATGGCCGGCAGCAGGCCGGCAAAGCGCTGCGCCAGCATCGACTTGCCCGAGCCCGGCGAGCCGACCATCAACAGGCTGTGCCCGCCTGCGGCCGCAATCTCCAGTGCCCGGCGCGCGGCGGCCTGGCCCTTGACATCGGCCAGGTCCGCATAAGCGGGCTGCCGGGACGGCGCGGCTGAAGCCACGCGCATCCAGCCATCGGCCACCTCGGGCACGGCGTCGCCCGGCAGGAACTGCCTGACCACGTCGAGCAGGTGGTGCGCGCGGTAAATCTCGGCATCGGGCACCAGCGCCGCTTCCTGCGCACTGCCTTCGGGCAGCACCAGCCGGGGCAGCTTGCGCGCCGTGCCGCCATGCGCCGGCCGGGCAATCGCCAGGCTCATGGCCAGCGCGCCGCGCACCGGCCGCACATCGCCGCCCAGCGACAGCTCGCCGGCAAACTCATAGCCGGCCAGCTTGCGCGCATCAATCTGCCCGCTGGCCGCCAGGATGCCCAGCGCAATCGGCAGGTCGAAGCGGCCCGAATCCTTGGGCAGGTCGGCCGGCGCCAGGTTCACCGTGATGCGCTTGTTGCCCGGAAACTCCAGCCCGGCATTCTGGATGGCCGAGCGCACCCGCTCGCGCGCTTCCTTGACTTCGGTATCGGCCAGGCCGACCAGCGTGAAACTGGGCAGGCCGTTGGCCAGATGCACCTCGACGCACACCGGGTGCGCTTGCAGACCCAGCAATGCACGGCTATGCACTAAAGACAGGCTCATTCTTTAACTTTCTTATAAATGCATCAAAGTTGTGCATTGAGCGTGCATCATGATGGTGCGTAACAGGTTGTAATTCTCTAGCGTAACCCGGCCGTCCATGAAATCGGTCAGGTGTTTTCAGGGGAAAAGCAAATTAACTGGCACGGTCCCTGCTAAAGAAGTTCCGCCAACTTTAAATTTTTTTCGGGGATTTCATGAAATCAAACTTCGTTACCCTCGTTTATAGCGGCCACTCTGTCAAAAAGTACACGCTGGACGTGATGCCTACAAAAACCCTGTAATGCGGCGGCAGCGGCATGTGGCCGCTGCCCTGTTATTCATCCTGGAGGAAAACTGAAATGAAACTCGTCACTGCCATCATCAAACCGTTCAAGTTGGACGAGGTGCGCGAAGCACTCTCCGGCATGGGTGTACAGGGCATCACCGTGACCGAAGTCAAGGGCTTCGGCCGCCAGAAAGGCCATACCGAGCTGTATCGGGGCGCCGAGTACGTGGTTGACTTCCTGCCCAAGGTCAAGATCGAAGCGGCCGTGCCCGATGAGCTGGTGGACCGGGTGATCGAAGCCATCGAGACCTCTGCCCGCACCGGCAAGATCGGCGACGGCAAGGTTTTTGTGTACGACCTTGAGCAGGTCGTGCGTATTCGCACCGGCGAAACCGGCAAGGAAGCCCTCTGACCTCATCACCCTGAAAAAAAAGAGAACATCGACATGAAAAAACTGATTGCTTCCCTGCTGCTGGGACTGAGCTTGCTCGGCACGGGCGCGACCGCCTGGGCGCAGGCCCCGGCCGAAGCGCCCGCCGCAACCGCCTCGGCGCCCGCTGAAGCCAAGCCTGACGCTGCCGCCGCCCCGGCTTCCGCGCCTGCCGACACGGCTGCACCCGCTGCCGCCGCGCCAGCCCCGGCCGCCGAAGCTTCCGCCGCCGCCGCGCCAGCGCCCGTCCCCAACAAGGGCGACACGGCCTGGATGATGGTCTCGACCATCCTGGTGATCCTGATGGTCGTGCCCGGCCTGGCCCTGTTCTACGGCGGCCTGGTGCGCAGCAAGAACATGCTGTCGGTGCTGATGCAGGTCATGGTGACGTTCTCGCTGATCGTCGTGCTGTGGTTCATCTACGGCTACAGCCTGGCCTTCACCGAGGGCAATGCCTTCATCGGCGGCTTTGACCGGCTGTTCATGAAAGGCATCTGGGACAACGCCGCAGGCACCTTTGCGAATGCCGCGACTTTCAGCAAGGGCGTCGTGATTCCCGAGATCGTGTTTGCCGCCTTCCAGGCCACCTTTGCCGGCATCACCTGCACCCTGATCGTCGGTGCTTTCGCCGAACGCATCAAGTTCTCCGCCGTGCTTGCGTTCATGGTCATCTGGTTCACCTTCAGCTACGCCCCGATGGCGCACATGGTCTGGTTCTGGATGGGTCCCGATGCCTATACAGGCAAGGAAGTGGTTGACGCCATGACCGGCAAGGCCGGCTACATCTGGCAAACCGGCGCGCTGGACTTCGCCGGCGGCACCGTGGTTCACATCAATGCAGCCGTGGCCGGCCTGGTCGGCGCCTTCATGGTCGGCAAGCGCATCGGTTACGGCAAGGAAGCCATGGCGCCTCACAGCCTGACGCTGACCATGGTGGGCGCTTCGCTGCTGTGGGTGGGCTGGTTTGGTTTCAACGCCGGCTCGGCACTCGAAGCCAACGGTTTTGCCGCACTGGCTTTCATCAACACCCTGGGTGCAACGGCTGCGGCCGTGCTGGCCTGGTGCGTCGGTGAAGCATTGCTCAAGGGCAAGGCCTCGATGCTGGGCGCCGCTTCGGGCGCTGTCGCTGGCCTGGTGGCCATCACGCCGGCCGCCGGCAACGTCGGCATCGCCGGTGGCCTGGCGATTGGTTTCATCGCCGGCTTTGCCTGCCTCTGGGGCGTGCATGGCCTGAAGAAGATCCTGGGCGCCGACGACTCGCTCGACGTGTTCGGCGTGCATGGCGTGGGCGGTATCGTCGGCGCCTTGCTGACCGGCGTGTTCAACTCGCCCGCCCTGGGCGGTCCTGGCTACGTGGCTGACTGGGTGACCGCAGCCATGGTCACCACGGCCGACTATTCCATCATGTCGCAAGTCTGGATTCAGGCCAAGGCCGTCTTGATCACCATCGTGTGGTCGGGCGTGGTGTCGCTGGTGGCCTACAAGATTGTTGACCTGACCATCGGCCTGCGCGTCAGCGAAGAAGACGAGCGCGAAGGTCTGGACATCACCGCGCATGGTGAAACGGCCTACAACCGTTGATCGTTACCAGCTGCTTTCGCTCTATTTGAGTTGACGGAGTTTTTTTGAGGGAAGTTCAGCCCGCTGGTGCCAAGCCAGCGGGCTGTTTTTTTTTGCCGCTACAGTCGCAGGATTTGAGTGTGAACCGTAATCCCGAGGAGATTGAATGACCTGGCAAACCGCTATTTCCCAGCCCAGCGAACTGGGCGAGTCCCCGTTCTGGCACCCTGACGAGCAACGGCTGTACTGGGTGGACATCACCGCCTGCCAGATTTGCCGGGCCGATGCAGCCACAGGCATGGTTGAACGCTGGACCGTGCCGTCCGAGCCCGGCTGCATCGCGCCGGCCCGCACCGGGGGCCAGAACTCCGGCCTGGTGATGGCCTTGCGCGACGGCATTTACCGCGCCCGGCAATGGGGCGGTGAACTGGCCTTGCTGGCGCCGGCGCAACACGACCCGGCCACCCTGCGCTTCAACGACGGCAAGGCCGATGCGCTGGGCCGCTTCTGGGCCGGCACCATTTACGAGCCGCGCGGCGCCGCCCGGGCGCAGCTGTTTTCGCTCGATGGCCGGGGCGGCCGCGCGCCCGTGCTTGAAGCCAAAGCCGCCGATGCCACCACCGCCAACGGCCTGGCCTGGTCGCCCGATGCGGCCACGCTGTACTGGGCCGATACGCCGCGCCACCTGGTCCGCGCCTGGGACTGGGATGCCGCCGGCAACACCCTGAGCCATGAGAGGGTGTTCCGGCAATGGCCCGTCAAGCCCGAAGGCTGGCAAGCGGGCATGCCCGGCTATGGCGGCCGGCCCGACGGCGCCGCTGTCGATAGCCAAGGCAACTACTACGTCGCCATGTACGAAGGCGCCCGGCTGCTCAAGCTCTCGCCCGCCGGCGAGTTGCTGGCCGAATTCGCGGTGCCCGCGCAGTGCCCGACCATGCCGTGCTTCGGCGGCGCTGACCTCAAAACGCTTTACCTCACGACCGCCCGCCATGGCCGCCCGGCCGCCGAACTGCAAGCCTGGCCCGATTCGGGCTGCATATTTTCAATGCGGGTCGATGTGCCGGGGTTGCCGGTGAATTTTTTCAGGGATTGAGCTGGCCTGGCCAGGTTTTTAAGTAAAAAAGGTCGTTTGCGCATATCCAGCAAGCACAAGCAGCTATGTTATTAATAGCAAATTGGAGTTTTCGACATGTGGCACCAACCCAGGTCCAGCCATCAGGCGCTGCTGGGCTGCAAAAAAACCGAACACGCCGTGTTCAAAAAAATCAAAACCCCTTAGCAATGGGGACGCGTACCATTCCTGCCATGAATGCAGACACTGACATGACGACTTTGATGGCCGCCCGCGTTCGCGATGCGGCGCAGGCGGGCACGCCCTTGCGGATTCGCGGCGGCGGCAGCAAGGATTTTTATGGCCAGGCGCTGGCCGGCGATGTGCTGGACCTGTCCGGCCATGCCGGCGTCATCAGCTACGAGCCCAGCGAGCTGGTCGTGACCGTGCGCGGCGGAACCCCGCTGGCCGAGCTGGAGGCGCTGCTGGCCGGACAAGGCCAATGCCTGCCCTTCGAGCCGCCGCACTTCGGCCCGAACGCCACGGTTGGCGGCATGGTCGCCAGCGGCCTGAGCGGCCCGGCGCGCGCCAGCAGCGGCGCGGTGCGCGACTACCTGCTGGGCGTGGTGCTGCTCAACGGCAAGGGCGAGAGCCTGACCTTCGGCGGCCAGGTGATGAAGAATGTTGCCGGCTACGATGTCTCGCGCCTGATGGCCGGAACGCTCGGCACGCTGGGCGTGCTGCTGGAAATTTCGCTCAAGGTGCTACCCGTCGCTCCGGCCGAGGCCACGCTGGCGTGCCGCCTGCCGCAGCAAAAGGCGCTCGATTTGCTCAACCGCTGGGGCGGCCAGCCGTTGCCGCTGAACGCCAGCTGCTGGGTGCATGACGATAGCGCCGCGCCCGGGCAGGATTTCCTGTTCGTGCGCCTGCGCGGCGCCGTGGCCGCTGTCGAGGCCGCGTGCCCGCGCATGATGGCCGATGTGCAGGCGGCCGGCGGCCAGGCGGCGCGGATGGACCAGGCCCAGGCCGGAGCCGACTGGAATGCCTGCCGCGAGCAGACCCTGCCATTTTTTGCCCGGCCGCCCGCGCTGGACGCCTGCCTGTGGCGCCTGAGCGTGCCGCAGACCACGCTAGCTCTGGATCTGCCGTTTCCCCAGCTGATCGAGTGGCATGGCGGGCTGCGCTGGCTCTGGGCGCCGGCGTCGGCGGCCGCGCAGCTGCGCCGGCTTGCCGCCCAGGCCGGCGGCCACGCCACTGTGTTCAGGCGCGCCGCCCAGACACCAGCCGAATTGCCTGTCTTTGCCCCGCTGTCTCCCGTGCAGTCGCGCATCGCGCAGGCCTTGAGAAAAGAGTTCGACCCGGCCGGCGTTTTCAATCCGGGCCGCATGTCGATGGACAGGTAGGGCAGCGCATGCGACGTTTGCGCCACCTGACCGGCCAGCACCGGACGGCTTCGATCAACCGCCTGCTCGGCGCCGTTCTGGCCTTCAATGCCGGCGCCATCAATGCCGGCGGTTTCCTGGTGGTTCACATGTACACCTCGCACATGACCGGCTTTGCCTCGCTGCTGGCCGACAACCTGGTGCTGGGCAACATGCGCCTGGTGCTGGGCGCCATCGGCGCCTTGCTGGCCTTTACCTTTGGCGCGGCCTTTACCGCCATCCAGGTGAACTGGGCGCGCCAGCACGGGCTGCGCAGCGAATACGCGCTGCCCCTGCTGGTCGAGGCGTTGCTGCTGCTGCTCTTTGGCCTGATGGGCGCCACGCTGAACCGCCAGACGCCGTTTGCCGTGCCGCTCACGGTGCTGGTGCTGTCCTTCACCATGGGGCTGCAAAACGCGCTGGTCAGCAAAGTCTCATCGTCGCAAATCCGCACCACCCACATGACCGGCATCGTGACCGACATCGGCATCGAGCTGGGCAAGCTGTTTTACTGGAACCGCATCGAAGGCCCGTTCGAATCCCGGGTGCGCGCCAACCGCATCAAGCTGCGCCTGCTGTGCATCCTGCTGGGCGCCTTCGTGGCCGGCGGCATCGTTGGCGCGGCCGGCTTCAAGTACGTGGGCTTCATCTGGGTGGTTCCGCTGGCGCTGCTGCTGCTCGCCCTGTGCCTGCCGCCCCTGTATTCCGACCTGCTGCGCACCTTCAGGCGCAAGCTTCTCCGACAAGGCACCTGAGACTCCCCATGCAAACCCAACTCGCCCCCGAATTCCAGAACACGCCCGATGGCCGCCAGGCCGAAGCCATTTTGCGCAAATGCGTGCACTGCGGTTTCTGCACCGCCACCTGCCCGACCTACCAGCTGCTCGGCGACGAGCTGGACGGCCCGCGCGGCCGCATCTACCTGATCAAGCAGGTGCTCGAAGGCGAAACGCCGACGCGCAAGACCCAGTTGCACCTGGACCGCTGCCTGACCTGCCGCAACTGCGAATCCACCTGCCCCAGCGGCGTGCAGTACGGCCACCTGGTCGATATCGGCCGCAAGCTGGTCGATGAACGCGTGCCGCGCCCGGTGGGCGAGCGCGCCGTGCGCTGGGCGCTCAAGGAAGGCCTGCCGTCGCCGCTGTTCGCCCCCGCCATGAAGATCGGCCAGGCGGTGCGCGGCCTGCTGCCCGAGTCGCTTAAGGCCAAGGTGCCGCCCAAACAGCCGGCCGGCCAGTGGCCCACGCGCAGCCATGCGCGCAAGATGCTGATGCTGGAGGGCTGCGTGCAGCCGGCCATGATGCCCAACATCAATTCGGCCACCGCTCGCGTGCTGGACGCCGCCGGCATCGAGGTCGTGACGGCGGCCAAGGCCGGCTGCTGCGGCGCGGTGAAGTTCCACCTGAACGACCAGGACGGCGGCAAGCTGGAAATGCGCCGCAACATCGACGCCTGGTGGCCGTATGTGGAGCAGGGCGTTGAAGCGCTGGTGATGAACGCCTCGGGCTGCGGCGTCACCGTCAAGGAATACGGCTACATCCTGAAAGACGATGCGGCCTATGCCGAAAAAGCCGCCCGCATCAGCGCGCTGACCCGCGACCTGAGCGAGTTGCTGCCGGTTATCGCCGAATCGCTGCAAGCCAGCCGGCCCGACCTGGCCGGAAAGATTGCCGCCGGCGCCCCCAGGCTGGCGTTTCACCCGCCGTGCACGCTGCAGCACGGCCAGCAGCTGCGCGGCGGCGTCGAGCAGCATCTGGGCGCATTGGGTTTCGACATCAAGGTCTCCGGCAATGAGGCGCACCTGTGCTGCGGCTCGGCGGGCACCTACTCGGTGCTGAACCCCGAGATCGCCTACCAGTTGCGCGACCGCAAGCTGGCCAACCTGGACGCCATGGCGCCCGAGGTGATTGTCTCTGCCAACATCGGCTGCATTACCCACCTGCAAAGCGGCACCACGACACCGGTGCGGCACTGGGTCGAGGTGCTCAATGAAGCGCTATTGAATCAATAGCTGACTATGCCCGCCATGATTGCGCAAACACTGTATTTTTATCAAATTTACAGGGGGCTCGGGCGCTGGCGGAAATGCCGTAGCAACTGGCAACGTCCTACACAAATCACGACGGCCGGACTACCTTGCGCAGGGGCCAGGAAGTCCTCAATAAAGAGGCGGCGAACGGGCGTTCACCGCACCTGCCGGTACAGCAGCCATGCCGTACCAAGTCCTTTTTATTTTTGATGAGGAACACCAGATGACATCGAGCAACCAAGGCAGTGGTAACCAGGGCGGTAACCAAGCCGGAAACCAGGGCAACCAGGGCAGCAGTTCGGGCGGCACGCGTGGCGGCACACCGCAGCAGCACGCCGAAGCCGGCCGCCAAAGCCACAAGAACGACGACCAGCAAAGCGGCAAGCAGAGCGGCAACGCCAGCCAGGGCGGCGGCTCATCGCAGCAAAATGCCGAGGCCGGCCGCCAGGGCCAGAAGGGCGATGACCGTGGCGGCCAGCAAGGCAGCAGCGGCGGCTCGGCCAGCAGTTCAGGCGGCACCCGGGGCGGCACGCCCGGGCAGCATGCCGAAGCCGGGCGCCAGAGCCACAAGAACGACAACAAGTAACCGGGGATAGATGCAGGGCGCTACGGCGCCTTCATCCAGGGGCGGCTTCAGGCCGCCTTTTTTTGCCTGAATCCGGCCGGGTCCGGCTGCATCCGGCGGCACCCGGGTCAAGTGCGTGATTTTTTCGGCTGCTGCGCCAGCTGGTTCACCATGGCCTTGATGGCTTTCATTTGCGAGCCCGATTTATAGGCGTAGTTCGTGCCGGTGTAGCCCCACCAGTCCCAGCAGCCATCCGGGTTCAGGGGGCTCCACGACTTGTTGACCTGCGGATACAGCACCATGAGCTTGTTGTTGTCGGCCCAGTTGTTGTAGCCGGTGTCGGTGATGAACTGGTTGCCGACCGATTCGACCGACTGCTTGCAGCCGTGAATCGCCACATGCACCTTGCAGTTCGCGCCCGTGGTGCTGCAGCTCTTGGGCACGTACACAAAGCCAGTGCCAGCCATGCCGGTGGCGGCGCTGGCATAGGTGCGCTGGTTGAAGCTGACGATGGTTCCGCTGGGCGTGTCAACCCGTGGCTGCAGCGCGCCATAGATGTGCTGCAGCAGCGCCCCGGCCTGGTCGTAGCCCTTGGTTTCGACGCTGCAATGGCTGATGTAGGGATCGGCGTTGGCCGCGCAGTCGTTGCCATAGCTCGGTGTGATGACCGCATGGCCCGCCGGCATCTTGTTGACGTACTGCAGCTGCGCCGTCTGGACGCCGACCTCCTTGAAGAACTCCACCGTGGCATCGACCACCGGCTGGCGCACCACGGTGTCGTCGGTTCCGCTGAAGACATAGACGCGGCGCTGGTTCAGGTTTTTGAGCGGGTCAATCAGGCCCGCATCGGCGAAGGACTGGGCGGCGCTGACCAGCAGCGGCGGGTAAATCGGCATGCCGTTGCCCATGCAGATGGTGGTGGCGTACATCATGTTGTTGGCCGCGCAGTAGTAAGGCCCGCCCGCGACGACCCCCGCGCCGATGATCGAGCCCGAGTAGGCCACCTGCATCTGCACCGCCATGAAGGCGCCCGAAGACAGCCCGGACACCGAGGTCTGCTGGGGGTTCGCGCCATAGGCGGGAAGGCTCACCGGGGCGGCGGGCTGGGCGAGGGCCTGGGCGGCCGTCAGGCTGAGCAGCACGAGGCTGGCGATGGAACGCGGCAATGACATGGATTCCTCCTTGAATGGATCTTTTTTGAGTGACAGCAACATCAGCCCGAAGGCTGGCACCCAGCATGCCATGAATCACATTTTGTTACTACCGTATTCCGTCACATGTTGCTATCAAGCCGCCAGCGCGGCCTCGATGTCCCTGGCCAGGCTGGCGGGCTTGTCCAGCGGCGCATAGCGCTTGAGCACCCGGCCATCCTTGCCGACCAGGAACTTGGTGAAGTTCCACTTGATGGCCTTGCTGCCCAGCAGGCCGGGCGCCTCGGCTGTCAGCCACTGGTACAGCGGATGGGCCGCCGCGCCATTCACGTCGATCTTGGACATCATCGGAAAGCTCACGCCGTAGTTGACCTGGCAGAAGGTGGCGATTTCGCTGTCGTTGCCGGGGTCTTGCGCGCCAAACTGGTTGCACGGAAAGCCCAGCACCACCAGGCCCTGGCCGGCATAGGTTTTGTGCAGCTCCTCCAGGCCGCCGAACTGCGGCGTGAAACCGCACTCGCTGGCGGTGTTGACGATCAGCATGACCTTGCCCCTGAATTCGGACAGGGCGATGTCCTGGCCGTTGATCTGGCGCGCTTTGAAGTCGTAAACCGTGCTCATGGGATTTCTCCTGGTGTTCATCGTTGTCGTAAGGTAGCCGCAATTTTCCGCCGGGCCGCCCCAAGGAAAATTAGCCCCCTCGGGGGGCAGCGCATTACGCGAAGCGAAAAGCGTGGGGGCTATTATTCTTTGGCCGAAGGCGCCGTGGCTGCAAGCACCGCCGCCAGCACGATCAGGCTGCCGCCCAGCAGGATGCGCGGCGTGAACTGGGCGGCCCCCAGCGCGGCGGCGGACCCGCTGGCAAACAGGATTTCGGTCAGCATCACAATCGCCGTCGCGCCGGCCGCCAGGCGTGCCGCGCCGTACTGCAGGGCCGCGTTGCTGGCCATGAAGGCCAGGCTCAGTCCCAGCAGCACCGGAATGCCGGCCGCCTGCAGCGCCGGGCCGGGCACCACCTGCAGCGACATGCCGAGCAGCGCGGCCAGCGTCGCCATCAGGCCGCTGCCGCCAAACATGGCCAGCATGCAGGTGTTGCCGGGCGCATCGGCGAATTTGCGCAGCAGGCAATTGGTGACCGCAAAACTGAAGCCGCCCGCAATGGCCAGCCAGTCGGCGGCGCCCTGCGGCAGCGGCCACGCAGAGCCAGGCGCCTTCAGCACGATCAGCACCCCGCTCATGGCCAGCAGCAGCCGAAACAGCGATGCGGCGGTCGGTTTTTCACCCAGCAGCAGCCACGCCACCAGCACCGACCAGGCCGGCATCAGGTAAAACAGCAGCACCACCCGCACCACGTCGCCCACGGTGACGGCCCAGTTGAAGCCGATATTCGTCAGGCCCGCCGCCAGGCCCAGCAGCCACAGCTGCGGATGCGCCGCAAAGCCGCGCCAGGCCTTGAACTGCACGGCCAGCAGCCCGGCCACGATCAGCAGGTACATCAGCGCCGTGGCCCACAGCGGATGCAGGCCATGGTCCTGCAGCTGGCGAAACGGCCACCAGGAAACGCCCCAGACCAGCGCATTCAAGACCAGCGCGCCGACCGCCAGCGCAGCCGTTCGCCCGTGTGCCGCGCGGGCCGGATGAAGGCCAGCCATCAGTGCGATTTGTCGCTGCGGGCAATGCTGATCAAGTGGTCGAGCTGCAGCTTGTGCTTGACGGTGTTGCTCTTGTGCCAGCGCTGGATCAGCCACATGTTGCCGGCCACCACGATGCCAAAACCCGTGATGGCGCCAAAGGCCGACAGCCCCATGCCGGTGGACAGGCTGTAGCCCGCGCCCAGGCTCAGGATGCAGGCCTGCTCGTTGAAGTTCTGCACGGCAATCGAGCGGCCCGCGCCCATCAGGTTGTGGCCCCGGTGCTGCAGCAGCGCGTTCATCGGCACCACCAGGAAGCCGCCCAGGCCGCCGAGCAAGATCAGGAAGGGCGCGGCCACCCAGACGTTGGTGATGAAGTTCATGCCGATGACCAGCACGCCCATGGCAATGCCCAGCGGCATGACCTTGGTCGCTTGGTCCAGCCGCATCCGCATCGACGCCAAAATGGCGCCGGCGGCCGTGCCAATCGCCACCACGCCCACCAGCGACGAGGCCTGCGTGGTGCTGTAGCCCAGCGCCGCAGCGCTCCAGGCCAGCACGATGTAGCGCAGGTTGCCCGACACGCCCCAGAACAGCGTCGTGGTCGCCAGCGAGATCTGGCCCAGCTTGTCGCGCCAGAGCGCCGCGTTGCAGTTCCAGAAATCGGGCAGCAGCTCGAACTTGTTGCGCGGCATCGGCCGCATCTCGACGCCGGTGTCGGGGATGCGCAGGTTGAACCAGGCGGCAATGATGTAGAGCAGGATCAGCAGCGAGATCGCCGCTTCGGGCGGCGTGTCGATGCCGGTGTCGATGATGGGAAGGTCAATGGCCAGCAACTGGCCGGAGACGGCATGCCCGACCAGTTGGCCGCCCAGCAGCACGCCCAGGATGATCGATGAAATCGTCAGGCCCTCGATCCAGCCGTTGGCCTTGACCAGTTGCGAGGCCGGCAGCAATTCGGTCAGGATGCCGTACTTGGCCGGTGAATAGGCGGCGGCGCCGAGGCCGACGATGGCATAGGCCAGCAGCGGGTGGGAGCCGAACAGCATCATCAGGCAGCCGATGACCTTGATGGCGTTGCTGACGAACATGACGTTGCCCTTGGGCCGGGCGTCGGCATAGGCGCCGACAAAAGGCGCCAGGATCACGTAGAACAGCGCGAACATCGGCACCAGCGCCGCCGGCTGCCATTTGGGCGCCCCGTTGGTCTTGAGGAGTTCCACAGCCGCTACGAATAGCGCGTTGTCAGCCAGTGAGCTGAAAAACTGGGCTGCCATGATGGTGTAAAAACCGCGCTTCATTAACTGTATTGATCACCGCAAAAAACTGCATCAGTTGATCTGATGGCTGAAAATACAGGTGAATGTCTCCAAAGAATCGACGTTTATAGCATGGGGGCTGGTGACAGAATCGAAGAAAGACCCTGAGCCTGTCCGCTAACCCGAAGCCAGCCGCTCCGGCCCGCCGTTCACTTTTCACCTGATTGCGCCCCATGCCACGTCCCATTCTTGCCACCATCCACCTTGCCGCCCTCAGCCACAACCTGGCGCGCGTGCGCACCGCCGCGCCTGACGCCAAGGTCTGGGCCGTCGTCAAGGCCAACGCCTACGGCCACGGCATCGAGCGCGTTTTCGATGCGCTGCGTAGCGCCGACGGCTTTGCGCTGCTCGACCTGGACGAGGCCAGGCGCCTGCGCGCGCTCGACTGGCGCGGCCCGATCCTGCTGCTCGAAGGCTGCTTCGAGGCGCGCGACCTGGAACTGTGCTCGCGCCTGGGCCTGTGGCACACGATTCATTGCCAGGAGCAGATCGACATGCTGGCCGCGCACAAGACGCAGCTGCCGCACCGCGTGTTCCTGAAGATGAACACCGGCATGAACCGCCTGGGCTTCACGCCCGAGCGCTTTCGCGCCGCCTGGATTCGCCTCAATGCCCTGCCGCAGGTCGATGAAATCTCGCTGATGCAGCATTTTCCCGATGCCGACGGCCCCAAGGGCATCACCGCGCAGCTCCAGGCTTTCGACGCCGTGACGCATGATTTGCCCGGCGAGCGCACGCTCAGCAACAGCGCCGCCATCCTGCGCCACACCGGCGCGCTGGCCGGGCGCTCGGACTGGGTGCGGCCCGGCATCGTGCTCTACGGCAGCGCGCCCGACTTTCCCGAGCACAGCGCCAGCGACTGGGAGTTGCAGCCGACGATGACGCTGTCATCCCGAATCATCGGCCTGCAGACCCTGGCGGCTGGCGACACGGTGGGCTACGGCTCCAGCTTTGTCGCCGAAGGGCCAATGCGCATCGGCGTCGTGGCCTGCGGCTACGCCGACGGCTACCCGCGCCACTGCCCCACCGGCACGCCGGTGCTGGTGAACGGCGTGCGCACGCGCATGGTCGGGCGCGTCAGCATGGACATGATCACCGTGGACCTCACGCCCGTGCCCAGGGCCGGCATGGGCAGCGAGGTCACGCTCTGGGGCCGCGCGTCAAAAGGCGGCGCCATGCTGCCCATCGACGAGGTGGCGCGGGCCGCCGGCACGGTGGGCTACGAGCTGATGTGCGCGGTGGCGCCGCGCGTGCCGGTGGCGGTCGATTGAAGAACCTGTCGAACTGGCGCTCGGTGCGGCTGCTGGAAAGCCGGCTGGAACACGATTTGCGCCAGCGGCATGTGTTCTGGCTGCACGGCTTGTTTATCGGCCTGGTGACGCTGGGCCTGACCTGGGGCGCGTCCCATGCGCAGATGCTGCTGGGCGTCGAGTCGCTCGCGCTGCGCTACCTGGTCTCGCTGGGGCTGGGTTATCTGGGTTACTTGCTGATGCTGCGCCTGTGGGCCGGCGCGCTGGTGCGGCAGCACCGCCAGCGGGACGGCTGGGGCAATCTCGATGGGGGCTGGCCGGGAGGTGAGGGCGGCGGTGGCTCTGGTTCCGCTTCGGCCCGTCTGCCTTCCCTGCGCAGTGGAGAAGGTGGCGACTTTGGCGGCGGCGGCGCGTCGGGTGATTTCTCGGGTGCGGTGGATGCGCCAGGCATCCTGGAAAGCGCGGATGCCGCGGGCGGCGCGGGCAAGATGGTCAGCGGTGCGCTGGAAGCCGCCGGCTCGGCCGACGAGGCGGCGGTGGTCGTGGTGCCGGTGGTCGCCATTTTTCTGATCGGCTGCGCTGTGTTCTTCGGTGCCGGCTCGCTGGTGCTGATGTATTTTGGCTGGGAAGCCCTGCTGGCCGTGGCGGTGGAACTGGCGTTTTCCTATGTCTCCGCCCGCGTGGCGGTGCGGGTGGTGCGCGAAGGCTGGCTGAGCGCTGCCCTGCGCCTGACCTGGAAACCCTTGCTGGGTGCAGTGCTGTGCGCCGTGCTGCTCGGCGCGACGGTTGACCATTTCGTGCCCGCCGCCCATTCGCTGCCGCAGGCACTGCGGCTGGTCAGCGGGCCAGCCCGCTAGGACCAGCGAGGCAACTGCCCGGCGGCAAGCCCCAAGCTGCGTTACGCTAGCGCATGAACCGAAAAGCCCTCCTTGACATGCTGTGCAGCCGCGTGCCGGACCTGCTGGCGATCTACGCCTTTGGCAGCCGCATGCAAGGCACGGCGGGGCCGCAAAGCGACCTCGACCTGGCTGTCCTGGTGGCTGGATATGCCGATCCGCTGGCCTTGTGGGAACTGTCCGGCGACCTGGCTGACCTGGCCGGCTGCCCGGTCGATTTACTGGACCTGCGCGCGGCCTCGACCGTGATGCAACACCAGATCATCACCACCGGCCAGCGCTGGTGGGTCTGGGATGCGCAGGCCGCCCTGTACGAGGCGGCGATTCTGAGCGAAAAGACCGCGCTCGATACCGCGCGTGCGGGCCTGCTCGACGACATTCAAAAAAGGGGACGCGTTTATGGCCGATGACGTGCTGATCAACAAGGCCGCCACCATCGAGCGCTGCGTCAGGCGGGCGCGCGAGGAATATGACCGCGACCCGGCCACCTTCGCCACCGATTTCACGCGCCAGGATGCGGCCATCCTGAACATCCAGCGCGCCTGCGAGGCGGCGCTGGACATGGGCCAGCACCTGATCCGCCGCGAAAAGCTGGGCGTGCCGCAAAGCGCCCGCGACGTGTTCGCGCTGCTGGCGCAAGGCGGCTGGATCAACGCGGCGCTGGCCGATGGCCTCAAGCGCATGGTCGGCTTTCGCAACATCGCCGTGCATGATTACCAGGCGCTGCAGTTGCCGATCACGGTGGCCATCATTCAAAAGCACCTGGACGAGTTTTTGCACTACAGCCAGGGCGTGCTGTTGCGCGATGCCGGGCAAGCAGCGACCTAATACAGCCCTTTCACCCGCGCCTTCAGCCGCGCCAGCCCGAGCAGCGCGTCGGTGTACGGCGTCTGCACGCCGGTCAGCTGGCCCAGTTCCCGCACGGCGGCCACCAGCGCGTCCAGCTCCAGCGCCTTGCCGGCTTCCACATCCTGCAGCATCGAGGTCTTGACCGCGCCGAGCTTGCGCGTGATTTGGTGCCGGTCTTCGGGCTGCTGGTCAATTGAAATGCCCAGGCGCGCGCCGATTTCCTTGGCCTCCAGCATCACGCGCGAGATAAAGCCGCGCACCAGCTCGTCGTCCATGATGCGGTCGATGGTGGCGCCGGTCAGCGCGCTGATCGGGTTGACGGTCATGTTGCCCCAGAGCTTGAACCAGATGTCTTTCTGGATCTGCGCGGACACCACCGCCTCGAAACCGGCTTTTTCGAGCAGAGCGGCCAGCTGCTGCGCGCGCGTGGTTTGCTCGCCCGACGGCTCGCCGACGATGAGCTGCTTGCCAAAGTGGTGCTGCACCTGCCCGGGTTCATCGACCGAGCAGCTGGCATGCACCACGCAGCCGATGATGTGATGCAGGGGCAGGGTCTCGGCCAGCATGCCGTCGGGATCGACCGAAGTCAGCCGCCGGCCCGCCAGCGCGCCGCCAAAACCCTGCAGGAACCACCACGGCACGCCGTTCATGGCCGTCATGACGAGGGTGTCCGGTCCCAGCAGCGGCCTGATCTGGCGCGCCACTTCGGGCAGCGACGGCGCCTTGACGGCCAGCACCACCAAGTCCTGCACGCCCAGCTCGGCCGGCGTGTCGCTGGAGGCGACGGCCTGCGACGTGATCTGCTTGCCATCGTGCAGGCGCAGCCCGTGCAACTGCAGCGCGTCGAGCGTGGCGCCGCGCGCCAGCACGCTGACGCTGCAGCCGGCGCGTGCCAGCCCGCTGCCAATCCACCCGCCAATGGCGCCTGCGCCGTAAATGCATGCTTTCATGGCTTCGTCCCCTCTATTTAGGTATAAAAAAAGCTGTTTGCGCAATACCTGTATGTATGAGTAGCTACTGTTTTAATAGCGTTCTCCGCCGCCTTGCGCGGGCTCCCATTTTCCTAGCCTTCGGGGGTAAAGCCAACCGCCTTGACCAGCGGCCCCCAGCGTTCGGTGTCGGCCTTGAGCATGGCGGCCAGCTGGGCCGGCGAGGTCGGCAGGACTTCGAGGTAAGACACGGCCAGGCCGTCAGCCACCTCCTGCGACGCCAGCGCCGAGCGGATGGCGGCATTCAGGCGCTGCACCACCTCCTGCGGCGCCCTGGCGGGCAGGAAAAAGCCAAACCATTCGGTGAAGGCCAGATCCTTGAAGCCCTGCTCGACCAGCGTTGGTGTGCCGGGCGTGAACTTGCCGCGCCTGGGGCCGCTGGTGGACAGCAGGCGGCATTTGCCTGCGGCCACATGCTGCGTGAACTCGCCGGTGGGGCCAGACACGGCGGCAATCTGCCCGCCTACCATGTCCAGCACCGCCGGCTGCGTGCCGCGAAAGGCCACGTGGCGCAAATCGACATTGCCGGCACGGCCCAGCAGCGCGCCGATGAAGTGCGGCGACGAGCCGGCGGCGGGCGAGCCGAAATTGGCCTGCATCGGGGTGGCCTTGCACCAGGCCAGAAAGTCCGGCACGTTTTTGACGCTGGCCGGCACCATGGGGCCGACCGCAAAGCCGTAGTCAAAAATCGCCGCCGCCGAGACCGGCGTCAGGTCGGCCACCGGGTCATACGGCAGCTTCTTGTAGGTGTGGGGGTAAATGCCCAGCATCGACATGGGCGTGAGCAGCATCACGCTACCGTCGGGCGCGGCGGTCTTGACAAACTGCACGGCGATCTGGCCGCCGGCGCCGGTCTTGTTTTCAACCACCGCGCTCCTGGCATAAGTCGGGTGCAGCTTGTCGGCCACGCGGCGCGAGACGATGTCGGCCGTGCCGCCCGGGGCAAAACCGGCGACGACCCGGGCGCTGTCGATGGCCTGCGCCCAAGCCTGCCGGCCGATGCCGGCCAGCAGCGCCGCAGCGCCCGTGGACTGGATGAGGTGGCGACGTGAAAGACTCATGGTGATTTCCTCGGGAAGGGTGGGCGGACAAACAGGAAAGTGCCAAACTGCCGGCGGGCTGGCCAGGGCGGCGTTAATCATTCTCACCCAGCGGCCCCTTGGGCGCAGGCCGGGCTGGATGGCTGGCCGCGCCGCTCAGGCCAGGTGGCTGGCCAGGTTGTTGTGCTTGCCTTCATACACCGGCGCGCCTTCGTCGATCTGCAGCGTCAGCCCGACGGCATGTTCAGAAAAAACCTGCGCCAGGTGCGCCTTGGCGCTGGCCAGCACCGCGTCGCCGGCGCGCTGGATCATCGCGGCGTTGCGTCCGGGCGTGATGCGCAGGTTCAGGTAGATGAAGGCCCGGCCCGGCTGACCGTCGGCCACGGCAAAATGCGGCGCTGGCCAGGCCATGACGCGCGTGCCGGCCACCGGAAACAGCGCGCTGCCGTCGTCGTGGCGCAGCGCCACCAGCGTGGCAGCCAGCGTGGTGCACAGCGCGCCCATGTCGGCCGAGGCTTCCAGGTTGGCGGTGTATTCGATGTTCAGGTGCGGCATGAAAATTCCAGTTAAAAAGCCAGGCGTCGGAAGGTGCATGCTACAACGCTCCCGCGCCGCGTGCGGACATGCAGCCGGGCTGCCCAATGATGCGAAGCGGTCAATACACTAGCCGCATGGCCAAAGAAAAAACGATTTACACCTGCACCGAATGCGGCGGCACCAGCCCCCGGTGGCTGGGCAAATGCCCGCATTGCACTGCCTGGAACACACTGATCGAATCCAGCGCCGAAAACCCCGCCGCTGGAAAAAACCGCTACAGCCCGCAGTTCCAGTCTCTGGCCAAGGCCTGCGAAGTCACCGCGCTGGCCGACATCGAGGCCACCGACATGACGCGCACCCCGACCGGCCACGAGGAACTCGACCGGGTGCTGGGCGGCGGCATTGTCGAAGGCGGCGTGGTGCTGATCGGCGGCGACCCGGGCATCGGCAAATCGACGCTGCTCTTGCAGGCGCTCGACTCGCTGCAGCGCGCCGGGCTGAACACGCTGTATGTGACCGGCGAGGAAAGCGGCGCGCAGGTCGCGCTGCGCTCGCGCCGGCTGGGGCTGGACGGTTCGCAGGTCAAGGTGATGGCCGAAATCCAGCTCGACAAGATTCTCGCCACGCTGGAGGTCACGCAGCCGGCGGTCGCCGTCATCGACTCGATCCAGACGGTGTATTCGGACCAGCTGACCTCGGCGCCCGGCTCGGTGGCGCAGGTGCGCGAATGCGCGGCGCATTTGACGCGCGCGGCCAAGTCCAGCGGCGTGTGCATCGTGCTGGTCGGCCACGTCACCAAGGACGGCGCGCTGGCCGGCCCGCGCGTGCTGGAACACATGGTCGATACCGTGCTGTATTTCGAGGGCGACACGCATTCGAGCTTTCGCCTCGTGCGCGCCATCAAGAACCGCTTTGGCGCGGTCAACGAAATCGGCGTCTTCGCCATGACCGAAAAAGGCCTGAAGGGCGTGAGCAACCCGAGCGCGATGTTCCTGAGCCAGCACAGCGAGCCGGTGCCGGGCAGCTGCGTGATGGTCACGCTCGAAGGCACGCGGCCGCTGCTGGTCGAGATCCAGGCGCTGGTCGATGACGGCGGCCCGAACCCGCGCCGCCTGAGCGTCGGCCTGGACCGCGACCGGCTGGCGATGCTGCTGGCCGTGCTGCACCGCCATGCGGGCGTGGCCTGCATGGACCAGGACGTGTTCGTCAACGCCGTCGGCGGCGTGCGCATCAGCGAACCGGCGGCCGACCTGGCGGTGATGCTGGCGATTGCGTCGAGCCTGCGCGGCAAGGCCTTGCCCAAGGGCTTTCTGGCCTTTGGCGAGGTCGGCCTGGCCGGAGAAGTGCGGCCCGCGCCGCGCGGCCAGGAGCGGCTGAAGGAAGCGGCCAAGCTGGGTTTCAGCGTGGCGGTGGTGCCCAAGGCCAACGCGCCGAAAAAGCCGATTGAAGGCCTGACCATCCACGCCGTCGAGCGCATCGAGCAGGCGCTGGACCTGGTGCGCAGCCTGCAGTAGATTCAGAAGCCGGATTTGCAGTCAAGGGGGCATCATGAAATTCGCGATTATTTCGGACATCCACGGCAACTTGCCGGCGCTGCAGGCGGTGCTGGCCGACATTGCGCGCCAGGGAGTTGACCAGACGCTGAACCTGGGCGATATTTTGAGCGGCCCGCTGCAGCCGCTTGAGACCGCCGATTTGCTGATGGCGCACGATTTCCCGACGATACGCGGCAACCACGAGCGCCAGCTGCTGGCCTTGCTGGACCCGCCCGCCGGGGTCATCGACCCGGCCACCAGCGACGGTTACGCGGCCAGCCAGATTTCAGCGGCGCAGGCGGCGTGGCTAAAGGCGCTGCCCGTTTCCCTGGAACTCGACAGCGATATCTGGCTGTACCACGGTACGCCGCGCAGCGACCTGGAATACTGGCTGGAAACGGCGGTGCCGGGCTTTGCGCAGGGCAACGGCCCCGGCGTGCGTGCCGCGACGCCCGCCGAGGTGGCCGAGCGCATGGGCAGCGCCACGCATCCCGTGATGCTGTGCGGCCACACGCATGTGCCGCGCCTGGTTCAGTGCGGCGGCGTGCTGGTCGTGAACCCCGGCAGCGTGGGCCTGCCCGCGTTTGACGACGACCATCCTTACCCGCACGTGGTTGAAAACGGCGCGCCGCACGCGCGCTATGCTTTGCTGGAAAAGACCCGTCACGGCTGGCAGGTGACTTTTTGCGCCGTGCCTTACGACCACCTGGCGCAGGCGCAGGTGGCGGCCAGTCGCCGGTTTCCTGACTGGGCGCATGCACTGGCGACCGGCTTCATGCCGCGCCTGGCAGCATGATTTTGCTACTAAAATAATAGCTATCAGTGCTTTGCTGGCGTGCGCAAAGCACCTGAAACATGCATAAAAACGGCTCCGGCCGGTCATGCCAAGCCGCTACGCATTCCCCGCAGCCTCGCTACCCGCGCGGGCTGCGAAAATAGCGCCATGAACTTTCAGAAAATCCTTATTCCTGTCGCCGGCGTGGCGGCGGTGGCACTGGCTTACCGGCAGTACGGCTGGGCTGGCGTGGCGGCCGTGGCCACCGGCCTGGTGATGTGGATGCTGCTGCATTTCACCCGCATGATGACGGTCCTCAAGCGCGCCGCCAACCGGCCCATCGGTTATGTCGGCAGCGCCGTCATGCTCAACGCCAAGCTCAAGCCCGGCATGACGCTGATGCATGTGATCGCCATGACCCGCGCGCTGGGCCAGCTCCAGTCCGAAAAAGACGCCCAGCCCGAGGTGTTCCGCTGGACCGACGGCACCGATTCGCACGTCACCTGCACCTTTGTCGGCGGCAAGCTGGCGCATCACGAGCTGTTCCGGCCTGAAGAGCCTGCGCCGCAGTGATGAGGCCGTGCGCGCTGCCGTTTTTGTCTGGCTAGAGCGGCTTCACCCTGACCCGCAATAGCCACAGTGGCGAACGTAGCGCTCGCACTCGGCGCTGCCAAACCGGTCGAGCAATTGGCCAATGGCGCTCCACAAGGCATCGACGGTTCTGGCCTGGGTCTTTCGCAGCATCGCCTTGAGCTTGGCAAAGACCTGCTCGATGGGGTTGAAGTCCGGGCTGTAGGGCGGCAGGTACTTCACCGTCGCCCCGGCTTGCTCGATGGCCGCCTGGATGCCGGCGACTTTATGGGCGCTGAGGTTGTCCATTACCACGATGTCGCTGGGCCGCAGTTCGGGCACGAGAAACTGCTCGACCCAGGCGCGAAAGGCAGGCCCGTTGAGGGGGCCGTCAAGTACCAGGGGCGCCCGAAGCCCCTGGGTGCTCAGCGCGCAGACAAACGTGGTGGTGCGCCAGTGGCCGGCGGGCGCAAAGCCCCGGCAGCGCTGGCCCCGCGGCGAGCGGCCCCGCGTCGGGGCCATGCCCGTGGTTGCCCAGGTCTCATCGAGGAAGATCAGCCGAGCGGCCGGCAGGCTTGGTTGTCTGGCGCTCCAGTCCTGGCGGGCCTGGGCGACGTCGGGCCGCGTTTGCTCGGCCGCGTGCAGGGTGATTTTTTTTTAGCGTCAGCCCGAACCGCCTCAGGGTCTTGAACATCGTGGTGGTGCCTACCTCGATGCCGTGCTCGGCACGCACCCACTGACGCAGCTCGCGCAGCGTCTGCGCCGGCGCTCTGGCGACCTGCTCGCGCAGCGCGCCCTCCAGCGCGGCCAGGCGCAGCGGCATGTGGTTATGCTGCGCGCCCGGGCCCGTCTGGCCGAGCCGCTCGCGGCGTGCCCGCGCCCGGCAGACATAGGCCTGGCTCACGCCAAAGCGCTCGGCGACCTCGCGCAGCACGCCTGGCGCGGCCAGCACCCGGTCGCGCAAATCCTGTGCATAGGCTTGTCCATTTCGCCACGACATGATCGATGACCTCCAAATCAGCCTTTGATCGACCTGGCCGTTCTCAGTTCCTTTGCTGGTTACAACGAAACCGCTCTAGGGGTTGTAGGTCAGCGTCATGGTCAGCGAGCCTGAATAGCTGCCGGCCCTGAGCGTGTTCTGGCTCGCCGCAATCCTGCCGTACACGGGTTGCGACTGGTTGCTGTCGCCAACAGGAATGCTCCCGCCCACAAGGCCGCCCGTCGTGCCGTTACCCCAGACGGTCGAATAACTCGCGCTGGTGTAGATGTTGAAGCTCATGTCGTCGCCGCCATTGCTGTTGCCCAGGTAGCGCGTGCTGATGCGGTCGCCGCTGCCGGTGGTGCTCGGCCCCAGGGCAATGCTGTAGGCGCCGCCGCTGGCAATGCCGGTGCAGACCACCGAAATGCTGGCGTTGCTGGTCACGGCCGATGAAGTGAGCTTGCCCGCAAACGTCAGGGGCTGGTAGGCGCCAAAAGCCAGCCCGCTCGAACCCACGGTGCAACTGCCCGCCTGGGCTGGCCCGGCGGTCGCAAGCAGCAAAAACAGCGCTGACGGCAGGACCGGTATCTTGCGGGCTGGAGGCCTTGACGAGGGATGTCGCATGTCTATTCCTTTGTGCAGGCCAGCGGCCCGATTTTTCCAGGCGTTGCGCCGTCCGCGGCGGCCGGCACCATGAGTTCGAGTTCGCAGCCGTCGCCGGGCCAGCGTACCTGCAGGCGCTGGCGTTCAGCGGCCAGGTCGGTCAGCCAGACCTCGCCGCGCCGGCCGGCCATGAATTCAGGGCCGTCAGGCAGCAGGCGCACTTTGCTGCCCACCGGCACTGGCGCACCATCCGGCTGGTGCAGCACGACCAGCGCCTGGCGCGTGCGGCGCACCGCGAACATCACCACCGAGCCACTGCCGGGGTAGGGCGTGACCTGCTGCACCATGTTGCCCACCTCCACGTCGAGCGGCAGGTCCACCGGGTCGATCTCGATCTGGTTTTGCTGCCACGGCAGCAAGCCCGGCACAAAGGCCAGGCCGCGCGAATCCGTCACGGCCACGACCTGGTGGCTGCGCATGACCGGCACGCCCGCCAGGCCGCCAGCGTCCACCACGGCAAAACTGCCCTGCCCGACGGCGCGCGACGCAAACGGCATACTCGCCAGCAGGCCCAGCGTGCCACGGGCGCCGGCGCGCACGGCCAGCTGGCCCGTGGCATCACTGACCACATCGGCGGCAAACTCGGCCTGGCTGGTGTTGTACTGCACCCCGCCACGGGCGCGCTGGCTTTCCTGGGTCGAGCCTTCCACCCGCCAGCCCAGCCCCGGCCCGGCCGGCGGATTGCGTGACGCCGAAACCGCGCCCGTCGCCCGGCTGCTGCTGGCCGTTTCCACGCGCGCGCTGGTGCTGATGCCATTGTCCAGCGGCAGGCTGAGGCTCAGGCCCGCACGCCAGGCGCCATCGCCATCGAGCCGCTTGTTCAGCGACAGGCTCAGGCTGGCACGCTGCCACAGCGGCAGGTTGAACGACAGGCCTGCGGTCTTGACCCGGTCACCGTCCCAGCGCGTCTGGCTGACATAGCTCAAACCACCGCTGACCGGCCCCCACACGGCGCCCCCCAAGCTGGCCAGCCAGCGGGCGCGGGCGCGTTGCGCCACCGCCATCGGGCCGATGGCTTCGCCAAAGGGCGCGAAACCCCGGCTGGCGTGTTCGTACTGCAGCGCGCCGCCTCCCCGTGGCGTGCTGCGCTCCACGCCGAGTTGCAGCAAGTGGCCGTGCTCGGCCATGCCTTGCGTGCTGCTGTTGGACGCGGCCAGCGCCACGCGACCGGCGGCCCAGTCGCCCAGCAAGCCGGCCAGCTCCACACCGGCGGCGCGGCGCTTGGCCTGTAGTTCCACACGGCCCTCGCCCGTCAAGCTGCGGCTCAGTCCCTGGCGCCAGGTGGCGGCGCCAAAGCTGTCGCCATAGGCGCTGCTTTCCCCGTAGCCGGTGCGCAGCCAGCCTGCTTCAAACGAAAAATCGCTCAGTCCCGGCGCCAGCAGGCGCGGCGAGGCGTAGTAGCTCTGCCGGATCACCGTTTCCCGCCCCAGCAGGTCGCGCACCACCAGGTTGATTTCGCCCGCCCCGGTGACGATGGGCACGTTGCTCAGTTCAAACGGGCCGGAGGGCATCGGCTGGCTCAGGCGGCGCGCATTGTTGACCAGCACCTCCACGGTCGAAGGCAAAGCCGCCTCGCCGTTCAGCGTGAGTTGCGGCAGCGTGACAAAGCCCGGCCGCATGCCAAAGTCGCGGCCCCAGCGAATGCCGCCGTAGCGCGCCGGCCGGCTCCAGCCGCCGCCCACGCCCACGGCATCGCCCACCACCAGCGTTTCCATGCGCTGCGGCAGGTCGTAGCGCCAGAAGGTGTCGAGCCGGGTTGCGTGGCGGCGGAGGCCGTCATCAAGCACCAGCGCCGAACTCACCAGATTGCCAAAGCGGCTGAAGACCACCGCTTCGAGCAGGGCGCCGCTGGTGAGCGGCCCGCCGCTGCCGCCGTGCGCCACCGACAGGTCGTAGTTGAGCAGCACGCCGGGCTGCGGGCGCGGCGGCGGCTCGGTTTGTGCGCCTTGCAGCGCCAGCGTGGAGCCGACAAAGGCGCTGGCCGGCGCATTGATCTCCAGGCTCAGGCTCTGGCGGTTGATGCGGTAGGTCGTGCCGGGTACGGTGTTAAGCGCGTAGGCCGGCGTGCCGTCGCTCAGCGCGCGGGCTTGCGCCAGCGGGCTCAGGCGCGCCTCGGCCCAGGCTTCGGCCGGCAGCAGCAAGGCGCCATCGGGCCACTGCTCGACGCGAACCACATCGGCCAGGGGCTGGCTGTTGATGCGCACGTCGAGCAGCAGCACTTCGGGCTGCGGCGCTTGCGGTTTCTGGGCATTCTTTTTGCCTTGGCCCGGCGCCACGCGGCGCGTGACAGGAGGGAGCCGAGGGGCGGGCGCTGATTCGGCGGACAGCGGCGTGTCCATTGCGGCTGGAGCGGCAGCTGTGGTTTCGCCCCAAGCCAGCGGCAGCGCTCCCAGCCAAAGCACCACGGCCAACGAACGCTGCAGCGAACGCGGGCGCGCGCCATGCAGGCGCGCGGAAAAAGAGACAAGACAGGCGAATGGAAGCAAGGTCAAACCCACGGAGCCGATAAGCACGACATCACTTTGAAAAAGGCCAGCCACGCTGGCATGGGAAGGCAACCCACGATCTATATATGCGGTTCAAACGCTCCTCAAAACCCGCCGGCTTCAGCCTGCAGCGTTTCGCCGCGCGCGGTGTTGACCTGCATGCCGCGCAGCGCGCCGGTCTGGCCGGCTTGCAGCGGCACGCGCCATTCACGCTCGGCGCCGGCCAGCACGTTCACGCCGTTTTTCAGGGGTAGCGCCTGTTGCCAGTTGTCGCCCGTCAAAGTAAGCGTCTGCACTTTCACGCGGCGGTTGCCGGCGTTGAGCAGGCGCACGCAGGCTTCGGGGCTGCGGGCAGTGGTCGGCTTTGCCAGGGCAGAAGCGGCTGTCGCAGAGGCTTCAGGCGGACAGGGTTTCCAGCGAACGGCATTACTCACATTGCCGGACGGGGCCACCATGACGGGCAGGTTATGCGCAAATTTGAACGCCACCGAAGCCTGTCCGGTCGGGGCCTGATCCTCGCTGACATCTTCCAGAATAAGACGGTAGGTCCGTTCCACCGGCGAAGGTCGTGGCACATGCAACGTGACACGAAAAATCTGACTGGCGTTCGGTGGCACTTCAACGATCGGCGGCACAACCAGCAACTCATCGGTCGGCTCAAACTGATCAACCCCGTTGACTTGCTGCCACACCATCGCCTCGGTCTGGAAGGTAACCGCTTGATCACCTTGATTGGTGACCGTCACGGCCACCGCCCGGCGTGGCGAGTCGATTTCGACCACGACGGGCGAGATGCTCAACCCGGCTGCATATGAAGACGCAGGCAAACCAAGCATACCGGCCAGCAAGACGCCAGCGCAAAGTGAACGATGCACTAGCGCATTCAGCATCATGGTGTATAGGTAATCGTCATTGCAACGGTATCGGCATAGGCACCAGCTTTCGCCGTTGCAATATCGGCACCGAGAATACGACCAAAAATGGTGGTCTTGTCTATTTCAGTCAGACCCGTACCAGTGTATGAAATCGAGTTTGTGCCATCCAAAACAGTTGTGCGGTTTGTGTCCGTATACAACTCGTAATCAATATAGTTAGAACCCGATTTCAAGGCCCGCGTCGTAGCGACTACACCAGCGGTATTCGCGCCCGCGCCAGCTGTAATGGCGGCACTGGACCCATTGGTGCAAGTAACACTGATAGATGTACCAGAATCAGAATCAGCATTTGCTGGATTCGCAGCCTTTGTGCCAAGGCCCTTGGTTACGCCAAGCTGCAGGTTTGCGGGGAAGGCCAAAGTACCCGGACCGATCGCGCAATTGGTCAGAACCGTCGCGCTCACCGCCAAGTTGGCATTGTCATCAGCCGCCATCGCCCCACCCGCCATCACCAACGCACCAATTGCCAGTGCCAGCTTGTTCATTGTCGTGTTCATACCGAACCTCTTGTCAAAAAATACACGGGGCAAAATCGCCCCACCCAACACTGCCATCAACCACAGCACCCGAAATGGGCACTGCGAACTTGCCTGGTTTCCCGCCAACGTCTGAGCGTCTGGGCATTGGCGGGAGGAAAACAAAAATTGAAAATTGCTAACTTGAAAATCACTTTCAATAAATGTATCAACTTATTTCGATTTGTCTCTTATCGTTTCATCTATAACAAGTTTGTTATTTGTGATTTTTTGATTTGATGCAAAGAATTCGATGAAAAATCAGTTTTTTTGTCGATTTCATTAGAAAAAGAAGAAAAAATAGCAAATTGGTGTTAAGGCGCGATTACAGGCCGTCCGGCCGCCGTGCGAATGGGCCTTGCGCGCGGCAGGCAAGCCAGAGGAATTCGCGCGCGCCAGCGTCAGCGTCCATGGTCCGACCGTAAAATCAGCATTTCGGGTTTTTGCGGGGCCTGTCCGCCTGTCGGCCCGATCCGCAACCCCCTTCACTTCACGACACTCACCCACAGGATCACTCATGACTCCAGCAGCCCCTTCCATGGAAAATCGCGACGGCAAAATCTGGATGGACGGCCAGATGGTCGAGTGGCGCGATGCCAAGATCCATGTGCTGACCCACACCCTGCACTACGGCTGCGGCGCTTTCGAGGGCGTTCGCGCCTACAAGATGCCCGACGGCGGCACGGCGATTTTCCGGCTGGAAGAGCACACCGAACGGCTGTTCAACAGCGCCAAGATCCTGCGCATGAAGATCCCGTTCACGCCGCAAGAGGTGATGGACGCGCAGCTCGCCGTGGTGCGCGAGAACAAGCTGGAAAGCGGCTACATCCGCCCGCTGACCTGGATCGGCTCCGAAAAACTGGGCGTCAGCCCCAAGGGCAACACCATCCATTTGATGGTCGCCGCCTGGACCTGGGGCGCCTACCTGGGCGAGGAAGGCATGAAGCGCGGCATCCGCGTCAAGACCAGCAGCTTCACGCGCCACCACGTCAACATCACCATGATCCACGCCAAGGCGGTGAGCAACTACACCAACTCCATCCTGGCCAACATGGAAGCCACCGACGAAGGCTACGACGAGGCGCTGCTGCTCGACCCGCAGGGCTTTGCCTCCGAGGGCGCGGGTGAGAACCTGTTCATCGTGCGCAAGGGCGTGGTCTATACGCCCGATTCGAGCGCCGGCGCGCTCAACGGCATCACGCGCAACACCGTCTTCAGCATCTGCAAAGACCTTGGCATCGAGATCAGGGAAAAGCCGATTACCCGTGACGAAATCTATATTTCCGACGAGGCTTTCTTCTCTGGAACGGCCGCTGAAGTCACGCCGATCCGCGAGCTTGACCGCATTGAAATCGGCAGCGGTTCGCGCGGCCCGATCACCGAGAAAATCCAGGCGGCCTTCTTTGACATCGTCAACGGCCGCAACCCCGAGTACGCCTCCTGGCTGACCCGCGTCTAAGCTCTCAGATCAAAACAATAAAAGAAGCCTAAAAATGAGCAAATCATCCACCATCGAACTGCTGGCCAGCGACCTGAACCACCAGGGCTGCGTGACCTGCCCCAGCCCCAAGGCCGACATGAAGGTCTGGAACAGCCACCCCAAGGTCTATCTGGACGTGGCGCGCACCGGCGAAGCCAAGTGCCCCTACTGCGGCGAGATATACAAGCTCAAGGCCGGCGAGCACTTTGGCAGTGGACATTAGGCCCCCACGCTCCCCACTTCGTGTGGTTCGCTGCCCCCCGAGGGGGCCGCTGCGCCTGCGGCCCGGCAAAGCCGTCTCCGTGGCCCTGGCTGGTATGGAAGGCCTGCGCGGCGGTCGATGAGCAGCACTAAACCCGAAATGTCCAACGCCCTCGTCATCGCCCCGCAGTGGATCGGCGATGCGGTCATGACCGAGCCGCTGCTGCGCCGGCTGCATGCGCGCGGCGAGCGCCTGACGGTGGGCGCCTTGCCGTGGGTGGCGCCGGTGTACCGCGCCATGCCGCAGGTGGCCGAGGTCATCGAGTTCCCGTTTGCCCATGGCGGCCTGCAGTTCAAGGCGCGCCGCGCAATTGCCAAGCGCATCGAAGGCCAGTTCGGCAAAGCCTATGTGCTGCCCAATTCGCTGAAAAGCGCCTTGCTGCCGTTCCTGGCCAGCATTCCCGAGCGCATCGGCTACCTGGGCGAGGCGCGCGTCGGCCTGCTGACGCATCGGCTCAAGAACCCCAAGAACAAGCCGCCCATGGTGGCGTTTTATTCGGCCCTGAGCGGCGAAGGCGACCTGGCCAGCGACCGGCCAGAGTTGCACATCAGCGCGGCGGACATTGCGCTCACGCTGCACGAACTGGGCTTGCGGCAAGGCGGCTATGTGGTGTTTGCGCCGGGCGCCGAATTCGGCCCGGCCAAGCGCTGGCCGGCGCGCCATTTCGCCGAACTCGCCGCCCGGCTGGACCTGCCGGTGGTGCTGCTTGGCTCCGGCAAGGAAGCCGCGCTGTGCGACGAGATTGCCGCCCCCGTGAATGCCGCGCAAGCCGGCAAGTGCCTGAACCTGGCCGGCAAAACCTCGCTGCCGCAGGCGCTGGCGCTGATCGCCGCCAGCCGCAGCATCGTCAGCAACGACTCCGGCCTGATGCATGTCGCTGCCGCGCTGGGCGTGCCGCAGGTGGCGATCTTCGGCTCGTCGAGCCCGCTGCACACGCCGCCGCTGAGCGACAAGGCGCGCGTGCTCTGGCTCAAGGCCGACCCGGCCTACCAGCCGCCGCTGGACTGCGCGCCGTGTTTCGAGCGCGAATGCCCGCTGGGCCATACCCGCTGCCTGAATGACATCGGTGCGCAGCAGGTGCTGCAGGCGCTTTCTTCCCATTAGCCGCTGGCCGATTTGCCAAAAAAAAGGCCACCTTGCGGTGGCCTTGTAAAAGTCCTCTCAGAAAAATCGTTTCGGTGAAGTCTTGAATCTTTATGAATACTAAAGGTTTTGCCGAATTTTTGTTATCTAATTTTTTCTGTTTTCCAATGTTGTGACAGCAACGCCCCTACTGTGCTTCAGGCTGAGCTTCCTGAACATCCCTCAAAAAGGGGATTTCACTATCTTTAGTTGAAACTTCCGGTATCACGGGCCGCCGCCGGGCCGGGCCGGTCCATCGGCAGTTCGACAATGAATGACGCGCCGCCGCCAGGCCGTTCCTCGCAACGCACGCTGCCGCCATGGCGTTCGCTGATCGACTTGACCAGCGCCAGCCCCAGGCCCACGCCGCCTTCGCGCTCGCTGGCGCCGGGAAGCCGGTAAAAGGGCTCGAAAATACGCTCTCGCTGCCCGGCCGGCACGCCCGGCCCCCGGTCATGCACCTTGACGATGGCCCGCTGCCCGCTGCCCGTGCCGCTCTGGGCGAGTTCAAGGCTGATGTCGCCGTGGCTGTAGCGCCGGGCGTTTTCAAGCAGGTTGCGGATCAGCCGGCGCAGCAGCCGGGGCGAGCCCTGCAGCGTCAGGCTGTGGTCCGCGTCCGGCCCGGTTTGCAGTTCGGCCTGCAGCTCGGCATTGACGCGCGCGCATTCCTCGGCGGCCAGTCCGGTCAGGTCCAGCGTTTCGAAAGGCTCGGCATCGGCCTGCTTGGTGTCGAGCCGGCTGGCCAGCAAGATCTCGTCGATCAGCTGGTCTAGCTCGCCGATGCTGCGGGAAATTTCCATGCGCTGCGGTGACGACTTGTCCACGCCCATCAGTTCGAGCCCCATGCGGATGCGCGCCAGCGGCGAGCGCAGCTCGTGCGAGGCATTGGCCAGCAGCGACTTGTGCGACTCCATCAGCGTCTCGATGCGCTCGGCGGCGTGGTTGAAGCGCCGCGCCAGGAAAGCCACCTCGTCGCGCCCCTCGGTATTGATGCGTGCCGACAGGTCGCCCGCGCCCCAGCGCTCCACGCCGCGCTGCAGGGCTTCAAGCCGAAGCGTCAGGCGCCGCATGACCGGGTAGGCGCCCAGCGCCACGGCCAGGCCGACCAGGCCCAGCATCCAGCCAAAGCCGAACGGCGGCCGGTTCCAGGGGCTGCCCGGCGGGCGCTGCGGCCGGGGCAGCAGCAGGTTCAGGGTCTGGCCGTCGGTGGTGACCACGTCAAATTCGATGTCGTCGCCGCGCTGGCGATCAGGCTTGGTCTGCCCCTTGCCGATGACTTCGCCGGCGGCGTTGTGCACCAGCACTTCGCGGATGGGCAGCTGTGGCGGGTCGGCGCTCAGCCGCCAGGCGGCGCCCACCAGGAAGGTCAGCACCATGACGGTCGCCACCACAGCCAGCCAGATCCGCACATACAGGTGCGAGGTAAACCGGGCCCAGATCTGCTTGCTCACTTGGCGCTCAGTCTTGCTGCTTGGCAAATACATAGCCCACGCCGCGCACTGTCAGGATGCGCTTGGGGTCCTTGGCGTCGGCCTCGATGGCGCTGCGGATGCGGCCCATGTGAACGTCAATCGAACGGTCGAAGGCTTCGAGTTCGCGCCCGCGCACGGCTTCCATGATCTGGTCGCGGCTCAGTACGCGGCCGGCGCGCTCGGCCAGCGCCACCAGCAGGTCGAACTGGTAGGAGGTCAGCTCGCACGGGTTGCCCGAGACGGTCACGGCGCGCGCATCGCGGTCGATTTCCAGCGAGCCGAAACGCATCACCTTGTGGCCGTCCGCTGGCGCGCCGCCGCCGTTACCGTTGCTGTTGCCGCCCCGGCGCAGCACGGCGCGGATGCGCGCCAGCAGCTCGCGCGGCTCGAAGGGCTTGGGCAGGTAGTCGTCGGCGCCGATTTCCAGGCCGACGATGCGGTCCATCGGGTCGCCCTTGGCCGTCAGCATCAAGACGGCGGTGCGGGCCGCGTCGCCGCCGCGCCCCTTGATGCGGCGGCACACTTCCAGGCCGTCCATGTCGGGCAGCATCAGGTCCAGGATCACCAGGTCGGGCGGGGTAGCCTGCAGCGCTTCCAGGCCGGCCGTGCCGGTGGCGGCGTGGGCAAAGCCATAGCCGGACTGGCGCAGGTATTCGCCCACCATGCTGGCCAGGCGGGTGTCGTCTTCGATCATCAAAAGCTGTTGTGTCATGGGCCGGTCCTCTTGTTGGAAAGGCGGATCCTTTTGAAGGGCTTGCCGCCATAGGCTTTCATGGTGCGCCGGGCGCAACAATCGCGCTTGAAGCCCTCGTAAAGATCAGGTAAAAAATGGTGCATTCAGCTACCGAATCAATAGCTGCCTATGCCCGTCCTTATTGCGCAGGAGCCGTTTTTGAGCGTGAAGCCAGGCCAATCAGCAGCAGCACCGGCACGCCGAGCAGGGCGGACGCGGTGAAGAAGTTGCCGTAGCCAAACGTATCGACATAGGCGCCCGAATAACCGGCCAGCGTCTTGGGCAGCAGCAGCATCATCGAGCTGAACAGCGCGTACTGGGTGGCCGAGTAGTTGATGTTGGTCAGGCTCGACAAATAGGCGATGAAGGCGGCCGAGGCAATGCCGCTGGACAGGTTGTCGGCTGAAATGACGAAGATCAGCGACGTGACGTCATGCCCGCGCGTTCCCAGCCAGGCAAACAGCAGATTGCTGCCGGCGCTCAGCACCGCGCCCAGCATCAGCACCTTCATCACGCCGAAGCGCATCGCCAGCCCGCCGCCCAGAAATGCGCCGACCAGCGTCATGATGACGCCGTAGATCTTGGTGACCGTGGCCACCTCGTCCTTGGTGTAGCCCATATCGACATAAAACGGATTCGCCATGATGCCCATCACCACGTCGCTGATGCGGTACATGGCGATCAGCGCCAGGATCAGCAGCGCCTGCTTGCCGTAGCGACGCAAAAAGTCGGCGAACGGCTCGATCAGCGCGCCCTTGAGCCAGTCGGCGGCGTTTTTGCTGGGCGGCAGTTCGCGGCGCTGGGGCTCGGGTGAAAAGAGCACCGTCACCACGCCCAGCAGCATCGACGCGGCCATGACCAGGTAAGCGGTTTGCCAGGCGCCCGGCTGGTAGGCCGTCACGCCGACGATTTCCGCGCGCGCGGCGATCCACAGCGCGCCGGCGCCGGACCAGATCATCGCCATGCGGTAGCCGGTCTGGTAGGCGGCCGCCAGCGCGGCCTGGCGCTCGATAGCGGCCGACTCGATGCGGTAGGCGTCGAGCGCGATGTCCTGCGTCGCCGAGCCAAAGGCCACGGCCAGCGCGCACCAGACCATCGGCAGCAGCGCCAGCCGGGGGTCGGTCAGCGCCATGCAGACCAGCGCCACCATGATGACCGCCTGCGACAGCAGCAGCCAGCTGCGCCTGCGGCCCAACCAGCGCGTGAGCAGCGGAATCGGCAGCCGGTCCACCAGCGGCGCCCAGGCCCACTTGAAGCCGTAGGCCAGCCCGACCCAGCTCAGGTAGCCGATGGTGGTGCGGTCGATGCCGGCTTCGCGCAGCCAGAAGCTCAGCGTGCCAAACACCAACAGCAGCGGCAGCCCGGCCGAAAAGCCCAGCAGCAGCATGCGCAGCGTGGCGGCTTCGGAATACACGCGCCAGACCTCGCGCCAGCCGGGTTTTGCCGGTGCCGCAGGCGCGGGGCTGGGGGCCTGATGCGCAACGGCGCGCTCTGAAACCAGGGGCAGGGAAGCAAGCGTGGAAGTGGTTTTATCTGACATGGGGCATTTCAATTTCTGGCTATTATTCACGCATGTGCTTCTTATGCGACGTCAAACACTCAGCCTGGCACAGCCGCCGGGGATTTTTACAGGCCGCCGCAGGCGCCACGGCGCTGGCCGTCAGCACCCCGTTGCTGGCGCAGGTGGACGTGGGCAAGTCGTCCGGCCTGCGCAACCTGGTGCCGGCCGAGGAACTCGAAAGCGCCTCCACCCAGGAATACGCCAAGCTGCTGGCCGAGGCCAAGGCCCAGGGCGCGCTGGCACCGCCCGGCCATCCGCAGCTGCAGCGCCTGCACGCCATCTCCAAGCGCCTGATCCCGCAGGCCGCGCAATGGAACGACCGGGCCAAACAATGGCGCTGGGAAGTCAACCTGATCGGCAGCAAGCAGATCAATGCGTTTTGCATGCCGGGCGGAAAAATCGCTTTTTACACCGGCATCCTGGAGCAACTCAAGCTCACCGACGACGAAGTCGCCATGATCATGGGCCACGAAATGGCCCACGCGCTGCGCGAGCATGCGCGCGCCCGCATCGCCAAGAGCCAGGGCACCGGCACGCTGCTGTCGCTGGGCGCGCAACTGCTGGGGCTGGGCCAGCTGGGCGATCTGGCGGCCAATGTCGGCACCGAACTGCTGACGCTGCGCTTTAGCCGCGAGGACGAAAGCGACGCCGACCTGGTCGGGCTGGAACTGGCCGCGCGCGGCGGCTACAACCCGCAGGCCGCCGTCAGCCTGTGGCAAAAAATGGCGCAGGCCGGCGGCGGCGCTGGCGGGCCGAATTTTCTGTCCACGCATCCGTCAGGTCCGCAGCGCATCCAGGAACTCCAGGCCAACGTGCCCCGGGTGCAGGGCTTGTACGAACGGGCGCGCCGCTAGGGCGGCACTGCGCAAAGCGATGCTGACAGCGCCGCCAGGCTTGGGCGGGCGCTGGTCAGTTCTGCGCAGGGAACTCTTTGACGATCATGGGGCGAATCATCAAATACTCTGTCCGGCCCATTTCCGGAAGCCAGTTGTAACCTTTGCAATGCAGGCCAGTCTCCTTTTCCATGCACAAAACGGAGATCGCTCTGGGAAAGATGGTGGACGCGGTCGGGTGCCCCGGCATGTATTGTGGTGCGTGGTAAAGATTCAAATCCCACTCAACGGCATTTTCCACACCATCATTTCCCGGCGTTCCACTGCCTAATGGAATTCGATCAATATTCACCTGGGCAAGCACCCCTCCAGAACAGAAAATCAAAATCAGCAACAGGGTCGGTTTTTTCATGCGAGCCTCTATTAAATAGATAACTTAATTTTTGGCTTGCAGCGCGGCGAGTCCCATTCGTGCACGAATATAGGGGTCGGTAATATGTTCCTGGTCACCTGATGAAGGTGGATTTACAGCAGAGGCCTGTTGGGCGATCTTTTTATTTCTCGATGTCTGAGGGCATTCAAAGCCCGTCATTTCAAGCGCATCCCGATTCGCGGCATCGGTGCACATAAGGGCCATCGCAGCCGCCTTCATGCCCATGTTCCATAGTTCACGGCTGTTTTTCAGCAGCTTGCAATTCGCATCAGACCAGGTGCTGCCTATGGATACTCCAAATCCAGGCCCATTCATGGAGCCGGACGATGAGCCCATGCAGGTATCGTTCGATGTTGTCAAATTCGGCCCCGCCACGGAGGGAACATTCTTGATGGTTTGCGTGCCACCTGATTCAATATACTGGTGCGTCTCCCCCGGGCTGTTGAAGGTGATGCCTTGATAGAAATCCTGATTGCCTGCACTTGAAGATGCAACCGGGGCTGAAGTGGCGCCGGATGTCAAGGCCTGGCCATTGGCGTTCATCAACATGCACATGGACGCCGATAATGCCAATATAGAATTAATTTTATTCATAATGATCTCCTTAAAAACAGGAAAGGAGCGTCCTTTCCCATTTTTAAAAAGTATTAATTAATTAATGCGCGTTAGACCAGGCCGCTGCCCCGCCAGAAGTAGCCGGGGAGTTGCTGAAGGTGCCAGCGTTGCCGATTGAAGCGTTAACCGGGGTAGTCGTATTGCTGAGTGAACCGCTGTTGGCGGTGGATCCCACCAATGTGCCTGCAGGGGTGCTGAGCGATGCCGCACCGGCGAGGTAGCCGGAAGCAGTGCCCGCCGTGCGGGTGATCACGGCAACCCCGCCGCCTGGGCCAGCTGCAGTCGCTACCGAGTTATTGGTCTGCGAAGCTGCGATACCTGCAGCACCACCGCCGATGGGTCCGCTGGCATAGTTGGCACTGGCCGTTGAGTTGGCACTGGCATTGGCAGTGGCGCCGCCGGCTGCCACTGCATTACCCGCTGTTGCAGACAAACTCGAAACCGTGCCGCTGGTCACTGCCGTGCCAATAACGCCAGCTGCGCCCACTGAAACCGGGCCGATTGTCGTAGCGCCGCCTGCTGCGGCGCCGGTTGCAGTGGCATTGGACACAGCGGTTTGGCTGCTCAATGCGGCGCCGTTACCGGAGCTGGCTGCAGCGGATATAGTCGCTGTCGATCCACCAGTGGCCGTCGAGACGGCTGCATTTGAACTGGTAGCTGTTGCAACACCCGCAGCCAGCAGAACGGCCAATGCAAGAATACTCTTCTTCATGATATTTCGCCTAACATACTAATGAAACTCGGATCCGCCGAGCACGGTTATCGAACAAATCGCCCAATATTTTTGCCATCGACAAAAAAGCGATGCAATTTACTTTAATTGATTGTTCCAGTCGGCTGGAAAAACTCCTGTTTTTGACTGTGACGCAATCCGTTTTCCTGTCGTGCAAAAATTAATTAACATCTTCCTGTTTATGAATAAACAGGAATTTTTACTGTGCGCTGTATTTTTCTTTTCACTTCATGGGTCAAATTTTTTAGTTCACATAACAGTTGCTGATGCTGCTGTTTGTGCTGGGCTGTTGAGGTCAATAATAATTTATTGCGCTGATTCAACAACCCCCTAAATCCGGTAGAAGCCGATGAACGAAAAAATTATTGAATATCCGGGTTGCAGCTATTGCTTATTGCCGGTGATGGCTGGATATGCGCCCGCGTCATGGCCAAATATTAATTTGGGTGGCTTTTTTCCATGATTTCTTCAAGGCGGATGAGGTTCGACTTGATATAAATCATCTTCACCAATGTTTTTTTGTTGCTTTTTCAGGCGTGGATTCGATGCCGTCACAACGCATGAAGCCCTAACATTTTTGGATCCATATGTATCACCAATAACAAATTGTGTTAAGTGCTGGAATTTGCGATGCAACTGTAACTACACGCCTCCATGACGGGCGTTCGTTTCACGCAAGGCGAGCTGGCGGTGATGCAAATTACAGATCGCAGGTAAAAAAAGACCCAATGAGCCGGGCCGGGCCGCTGATACGCAAGCACAAGCCCGCCGCGCGCTGGCCATGAACCCTGGCCGCACGGGTGGCGCATGATATGGCCCTGTCGAAAGGGATCTATGAAATACAAGCTCCTGTCCGGTTTGCAACTGCATTGCGCAGGTTTTGCTTTTTCCCGCCACCCGCAGGGCGCGCGTTCATGAGCGCACCCTGGTTTTCAAAGCCGCTGGGCGATGGGGTCTGGGCCTACAGCCTGAGCAACCAGGCCCGCGATGCCTTCGAGCCTTTGTTTGTGCTGGCCGGGCGGCCGCTGGAGATGGCGGTGTTCACGCGCCATCAATCCGCAGGCCGGCTGCACTGCGAAGTGACCGCCTATTTTTCGCCCGCCGCCGCCACCGTGGCGCATGTGCTCGATGCGCGGCCGTGCGGGGCGCCGTCGCGCGGCAACCTGGACCTGCTGGCCGGCGATCCGGCTTGCTGGCCGGTGATTTTTCCGGATGGTGAGTGAAATAGGCCTTCCGCGCACGGCTGGCATGCGCGGACAGCTCTATTTTTGATAGCGCCAGCGCTCAGCTCACCCGGATCAGCTTCTTGTTGACGAATTCCTGGATGCCCGCGCCCGACAGTTCGCGGCCGTAGCCCGAATTCTTCACGCCGCCGAACGGCAGCTCGGGCGACGACGACGCGCCCGAATTGATGAACACCATGCCGGTGTCGATGCGCCGCGCCAGCCGCTTGCCGCGCTCGATGTCCTGCGTGAACACCGAGCCGCCCAGGCCAAACGGCGAGTCGTTGGCCAGCGCCACGGCGGCATCCTCGTCGGCCACCCGGAAGAACAGCGCGACCGGGCCGAAGAACTCCTGCATGTAGGCCGGGTTGCTCTTGTCGATGTCGGTCAGGATGGTCGGCTGCATGAACGCCCCGGCTTGGCCTTCGATGCGCCCGCCGCCGGTCAGCACGCGCGCGCCGCCGGCCACCGCGCCTTCGACCTGGCCCAGCAGGTTCTTGAGCGCGTCAACGGACGACAGCGGCGCCAGCGTGGTCTGCTTGTCCATCGGGTCGCCGGGCTGGAAGTTTTCCAGCGCCGCCTGGAATTTTTCCAGGAAACGGTCGGCCAGGCTATCGACCACGATGATGCGCTTGGACGCGGTGCAGGCCTGGCCCGAATTGCCCATGCGCCCGCTGACGGCGCTTTTGACCGCCTTGTCGAGGTCGGCATCGTCGAGCACGATGAAGGCGTCGCTGCCGCCGAGTTCCATGGTCGTCTTTTTCAGGTTCTGCCCGGCGCGCGCCGCGACCACGGCGCCAGCGGCTTCGCTGCCGGTCAGCGCCACGGCGCGGATGCGCGTGTCGTCGATGACGCGTGCGACCTGCTCCTTGGAGATGAACAGGTTGGTGTAGGCGCCCGCCGGCGCGCCGGCGTCAATCATCAGCCGCTCGAAGGCCTGCGCGCACTGCGGCACGCTGGAGGCGTGCTTGACCATCACCACGTTGCCGGCCATCAGGTTGGGCGCGGCAAAGCGGGCGATCTGGTAGTAGGGGTAGTTCCACGGCTCGACGCCGAACAGCACGCCGATGGGGCTGCTTTCGACCAGCGCCTCGCCGCGCGGGGTGGACAGCTTTTCGGGGGCCAGAAAGCGCTCGGCGTTCTCGGCGTAGTAGTCCAGGATGGCGGCGCTCAGCGCGACTTCGCCCAGGCTCTGGGCGATCAGCTTGCCCATCTCCAGCGTGACGAGTTCGGCAAATGACTGCGCCCGTTCGCGCAGCAGGGTAGCCGCGCGCGCCAGCACCGCAGCGCGCTCGGCGAAGCTCTTGTGGCGCCAGTCGCTTTCAAAGCAGCTGGCGGCCTGCGTTAGCTTTTCTTCGAGCTGCGCATCGCTGATCTGCTCGAAGGTCTGCAGGACTTTTCCGTCGTAGGGGTTGGTGCTTTGGTAGGCCATGGCTTCCTCGTTGTGCGGGTGGGTTGATGGGCCGGACAGGCGGCAATCGGAAAAACTGCTGTCCAGCCCCTGTTTATCAATCAAAAAGTGCTTTTGCGCAAGCACCACGGGCGCAGGCAGCTACTTTTTTAATAGCGTGCTGAAAGCGCCCTGACCTTACGCCGGCTGCAATGCCAGTGTCGGGTAATCGGTGTAGCCGTGCGCACCGCCACCGTAAAACGTCGTCCGGTCCGGGGTATTGAGTTCGGCGCCCTGGCGGAAACGCTCCACCAGGTCGGCATTGGCGATGAACGGCCGGCCAAACGCCACGGCGTCGGCGATGCCCTGCGCAATCAGCGCCTGCGCATCGGCCGCCGTGTAGTTGCCGCAAAAGATCAGGGCACCGTTGAACGCCATGCGCAGCTGCGCGCGGAAGGCATCGCTCAGTTCCGGGCCGCCGGCCCAGTCGGGTTCGGCGATGTGCAGGTAGGCAATGCCGCGCTCGCTGAAGGCCCGGGCCAGGTACAGGGCGCTGGCTTCGGCTTCGGCATCGGCCATGTCGTGCCCGGCGAAATGCGGCGACAGGCGCACGCCGACCTGCGCGGCACCGACCTCGCCGATCAGCGCGTCCAGCGCTTCGAGCGTCAGGCGGGCGCGGTTTTCCAGGCTGCCGCCGTAGCCGTCAAGGCGCTGGTTGCTGTTGGTGGACAGGAACTGGTGCAGCAAATAGCCGTTGGCCGCATGCAGCTCCAGGAAGTCAAAGCCGGCCTGCTTGCCGCGCACGGCCGCCTGGCGGTATTGCTCCACGATGCCGGGCAGCTCTTCAGTCGCCAGCGCGCGCGGGGTTTCGGTGGGCACGTTGGCGGGCGTGCCGTCGGGCTGGATCACGAAGCACTGGGCGCCTTTGGCAACCAGCGCCGAAGGGGCCACCGGCGCCGCGCCGTTTTCCTGCAGCAGTGAATGCGAGATGCGGCCGACATGCCAGAGCTGCAGCGCGATATGGCCGTCCTGGGCGTGCACCGCCTGCACCACCTGTTTCCAGCCGGCTTCCTGCGCGTCGGTGTAGATGCCGGGCGTCAGCGCGTAGCCCTGGCCCTGGCGGGAAATCTGCGTGGCTTCGGTGACGATCAGGCCGGCGCTGGCGCGCTGGGTGTAGTACTCGGTATTGAGGGCATTCGGCACATCGCCCGGCTGGCCGGCCCGCGAGCGGGTCAGCGGCGCCATGACGACGCGGTTGGCCAAGGTGGTCTGGCCGATCTTCAGGGGGGAAAGCAGTTGGTTCAGCATGGGGTTCCTTGGGGTAAAACAGGGTTGAAAGTGACGGTCTTGTGAATAGACCAGTCGGCTAATGGCTGGGTTAAAAAAATCCGCCGGCAAGGGCGGGGGAGGAAGGGAAAGGGTGAAACGCAGAAACGGTGTCAGGCGCTCACCGGCTGCGGCAGCTTCAGCAGGCTGCAGGTCGCCGCCATGGCCGCATCCAGCGCGCTGCGCTCGCGCCTGACCTTGGTCAGCAGGGCCGCGCCCAGCCACAACTCGTACAGCGTCAGCGCGGTGTGCTGCGCCTCCAGGGTGCCGGTCAGCGAGCCGTCGGCCAGGCCCTGCGCAATGCAGTTGCCCAGCCGCTCGATGATCAAATTGGTGCCGCGCAGCAAGGCCGCGCGCATCGCCTCGGACATGTCCGAGACCTCGCCGCTGAGCTTCACGACCAGGCAGTTGCATTCGGCGCTCTGGCTGTCGGCGGGCGTCATCCAGCTGCGCCAGTAGCGCATCAAACGCTCTGCGGCCGGGGCGCCGTCGTCCTGGAGCAGCCGGTCCACCTGCGCCAGGTAGTCGGCCACATAGCCGTCCACCAGCGCCTCGCCAAACGCTTCCTTGGACTTGAAGTAGTGGTAGAACGAGCCCTTGGGCACCTGGGCGGTGGACAGGATTTCGTTCAGGCCCACGGCCGAAAAGCCCTTGCCCAGGATGATGCTGCGTCCGGTGTCGAGGATGTGCTGTTTGACATCGGTGTGTTCATTGCTCATGGGACGCGATTCTAGTGCTGAAATTAGACCAGTCGTCTAGTAGGGGCTTGCGCGGCTGCCGGGCTGGGGCGGTTGCGGGGCACAATGGCGGGCATGAAAGCACCTCCAAGACTGCAATCCCTCGTTGAAGAGGGCCTGATCGACACCGTGGTTCGCCAGCTGATGAGCGGCAAGGAAGCGATGGTGTACGTCGTGCGCTGTGGCGACGAAACCCGCTGCGCCAAGATCTACAAGGAAGCCGACCAGCGCAGCTTTCGCCAGGCGGTCGATTACACCGAAAACCGCAAGGTCAAGAACACCCGGCAGGCCCGGGCCATGGCCAAGGGCACCAAATTCGGCCGGCAGGCCAGCGAAGCCGCCTGGCAGAGCGCCGAGGTCGATGCGCTCTACCGGCTGGCCGACGCCGGGGTGCGCGTGCCCCAGCCACACAATTTCTGCGACGGCGTGCTGCTGATGGAACTGGTGACCGACGCGCACGGCGACGCGGCCCCGCGCCTGAACGACGTCGATTTCACGCCCGAGCAGGCGCGCCGGCACCATGCGACGCTGATCACCGAGGTAATCCGCATGCTGTGCGCCGGCATCGTGCACGGCGACCTGTCGGAGTTCAACATCCTGCTGGCCGAAGACGGCCCGGTCATCATCGACCTGCCGCAGGCGGTGGATGCTGCCGGCAACAACCACGCCAGCCGCATGCTGCTGCGCGACGTGGCCAACCTGCGCAACTTCTTCGGTCGTTTCGCGCCCGACCTCTTGACCATCGACTACGGCAACGAGATGTGGGACTTGTACCAGCGCGGCGTGCTGTACCCCGAGACGGTGCTGACCGGCCATTTCAGGCGCAAGACCGGCCCGGTCGATGTCGGCGGCGTGCTGCGCGAGATTGACGACGCCAGCGCCGAGGAGGCCGCGCGCCGCATGCGCATGGCGCAGTCGTAGCGGGCGCAGGCTTACTCCAGCGCCACGCGCTTGGCCGGCCGTTCGCCGATCTGCTGGCGCCACATCGCGTAGTACAGCCCCTTGGCTTCGAGCAGCGCCGCATGGGTGCCACTTTCCACGATGCAGCCCTTTTCCAGCACGAAGATGGTGCTGGCATGCATGATGGTTGAAAGCCGGTGGGCAATCAGGAGCGTGATCCGGGTGCTGCTGATGGACAGGTGGCGCACCGTGCGGGTGATCTGCTCTTCGGTGATGGAATCGAGCGCCGACGTGGCTTCGTCAAAAATCAGGAGGCGCGGCTGGCGGATCAGCGCCCGGGCAATCGACAGGCGCTGCTTTTCGCCGCCCGAGAGCTTCATGCCCATCTCGCCGATGGCGGTGTCCAGCCCGTCGGGCGACTGCTCCAGCAGGTAGGCGCACGCGGCCTGCTCCATCGCGGCGATGATTTCCCTATCGCTGGCGTCGGGCTTGACGAACAGCAGGTTCTCGCGCAGCGTGCCGGCGAACAGGTGGGTTTCCTGCGTCACGAAGCCGATTTGCCGCCGCACCTCGTTGTAGCGCAGGTCCCGGGTTGCAATGCCGTTGTAGAACACCTGGCCGCTGGCCGGCGTGTACAGGCCGACCAGCAGCTTGACCAGGGTTGACTTGCCCGAGCCCGACGGACCGACAAAAGCGATGGTGTCGCCCAGACCGGCGGAAAACGACAGCGATTCCAGCGCGTTGTCGCTGGCCCCCTTGTGGCGAAAGCTGACATCGGTAAAACGCACCTCCGTGACCGGGCCGATCTTGACCGGCGACTCGGGCCGCCGCTCGACCGGCTTGTTCATCAGCGCATCAAAGTTGAGCAGCGACGTTTCCACTTCCCGGTAGGCGACGATCACATTGCCCAGTTCCTGCAGCGGCGCAAAAATCGCCACCGAAATGAACTGCATCGCGATCAGCTCGCCGGTGCTCAGCACATCGCGAAAAATCAGCCACAGCAGGGCAAACAAGATCGCCAGCTTGAGCAGGCTCAGCGTGCTTCCCTGCAGGAAGGACAGCAGCCGGATGCGCCTGACCTTCTTCATCTCCAGCGCGAATATTTTCATCGTCTGCGCCTGCAGGCGCCGAATCTCGGGAAAGGTCAGGCCCAGGCTCTTGATGAGTTCAATATTGCGCAGCGACTCGGTGATGAAGCCCGAATTGCGGTTGGTCTCGCGCACGATGGAGCGCTGCTGGGTCTTGATCTCGCGGCTCAGCAGCCCGGTCAGCCCGCCCATCAGCAGCACGCCGACCAGGAACACCGGCACCAGCAGCCAGTGCCGGGTGACCGAATACCAACTCAGGAAAGCGATGCCCACGATGGCCGCGAACAGGGTGTTGATGAAGGCGTTGATGAAGCGCTCGCTGTCGGCGCGCACCTTTTGCAGCAGCGACAGCGTTTCGCCGCTGCGCAGATCCTCGAATTCCTGGAACTTCAGGCGCAGCACCTGGCGCAGCCCGTCGTTGAAGATCTGCGTGCCGAACTTCTGCACTACCAGCCGCGTGGCGTAGTCCTGCAGCGTCTTGGCCAGCCGCGACAGCACGGCAACCCCGACCGCCAGCCCGAGCAGCGACAGCACGCCCGACACCAGCTCGGCTTCGGACTTTCCGGCGCGGCCGATGGCGTAGTCGTCGATGATCCTGCCGAAAATGATCGGATCGACCAGCGCCAGCACCTGGCTGATGGCCGCCAGCAGCAGGGCGAGGGCGGCGAGCGCGCGGTGCGGCCGCAGGTAGGTCCAGAGAATGCGCATGGGTTTTCTTCATGAGTTCCAGGACTTCGCAGTATCCATAAACGCCCGCTGAAAGGAACTCAGCCGGCAGCGCTTGGCGCTGACGGACATGGGCTGTTGTCTCAGCCGAACGGCGTGAATAAGGCGATTGATCCTGATAACTTTGTAAGTTTCAAATGTTTACGGTTTCTATTTGTATTTAATCAAATCTGGGTTCTCCTGCGGCGCAAGATTGTTGCCGGCAACTGCCCGGAAGGTTCTCGCTGAGGCCCGATCAGGCCGGTTTCATCAAGAAAATTGTGGAGAACGCAAAAAGGCGCCACCCCGGTTATTGGTCCGGCCCTGGTTCAGGATTGGCGGCCTGTTGGCACGTTGGCAGTTCAAGAATGCTGGTTCACCCTATCCCCCGTTCAGGGGAGGCGTGGCCAGACCCTTGCCATTGAGTTCCCTATCATCGCGGCTTTCATGAATGAAGAGGGCGGTTTTGCCTTCGGCAGTGGCGAAGGCTGGCCCGGTGCCCGCCGCACAGCTTCTGGCAGGTTGACGCCATGAAAAATTATTTCGACGAGGATTTGACCATGCAACCCCCTAACACTACTCTGCCATGTCACTCACGCTGACGCAGGTTTATCGTGGCGCCGCAATGAGGACACTGAACGCAAATTACCCGACAAAGCGCGGCGAGAATGGCCCGGCGTACCGCTGGCAATGATGGTTGCGGTGGCGGTCCCGGTGCATTGGATGCCAGTTTTTTTTCCCGCTTGCAAAACACTGTCCAGACGTCGGTGCTGCAGATAACCAAAAGCCATCATGGTCAGCAGCGCGTGATGGTGCAGTCCCAGCCAGGATCTGCCTTCGTAATGGTCCAGGCCAAGTTCATCCTTGAGTTGCTGATGCGCCTGCTCGCACGCCCAGCGGGCCTTGATCGCGCGTACCAGCGTCCTGCGCGGCGTGTCAGCCGGATGGTTAGTAAAGTAATACTTGCGCTCGCCACTGGAGCGCACTTCGCACACCAGCCATGCGGCTTGCCCCGGAAGATGCTGCCAATGCGATACCAGCGCGCCGTCAGCAACGCACACCCACACAGCAGCAAAGCGTGCGCTGAGCATGCCCTTGGTGCCGCTGCGCCAGGAACAGCGCCGCAGGGCCTTGGAACCCAACGTTTCAATCATCTGCACGACGGACACGCTCGGCGTCGAAGGTCTTGGGTGCTTGGCGGGGCGCCCCACCGGGGGATCGGCCGGCACATCGAGCCGCACATCAGCTGGATAGACCTTCTGCGTGGGCTGCACGCCCACTGCCCATCGTAGCCCTCGCTGCGTAAGCCCAGCGCGAAAGCCTGCCGAACTGCCATAGCCGGCATCGGCCAGCACCATGCCAAAGCGCACGCCGTCAGCCAGCGCGGCATCGATCTGCGCCAGCGCGATGTCACCCTTGGTCTCGAACGTAATCGACTCGGGTACCTTGGCTGCTGCACGACGCGCTTCGTCCTGTGCCCAATCTTCGGGCAAGTACAGCCGCAGGGCGATCGGCACTGGCACTTCCTTGCGCGCTAAGGTGAGCGATACCAATACCTGGCAGTTAGCCTGCTTACCGAGTACGCCGCAGTGTTGGCGCTTGACCCCTACCGAGTGCTTGCCCTGCTTGGGTAGCGCCGTGTCGTCCACGATCAGCACAGCGTCCTTGCCGCCTACCAAAGCGTCAGCCTTCTTGCGCAGCACCTGTTCCAGCGGAGCGGTGGACCAAGTCGATGACGACACAAAATGGTGGAGTTGCTGCGTCTGACCGGGACACACACGTTCAGCCATGGGTGCGACACTTTTGCGCGCGCCCGGCCCCAGGAGTCCTTGCAGGTAGAGAGGTGCCCAGCAGCGCTGCTCGGAACGTGTGAAAACGGCCAGGAACGGCTGGAGCCATTCCTGAAAATCTTCAGGCCAATTGGTTCTGACAGGAATCACGGTATCCATGGATATCCCTCCGACAGCCATATCCAGAAATTCTACCCTTTCACTTGGCAGAGTAGTGCTAAATACCGCATTGAAAGCAGCGGCACGCTTCGAAGCGGCTTGTTGATGTCCATCAACTTCAATCATCTGTACGACGACAGTTCGCTGGCGGTGGCCGTTGCGGCAAAAAGCATCACCGCTCCGGAGCGCAAGGAAGTCCGGGTGGTGCAGATACCCGGTGGCGAAATTATTTTCCGCACCAAATGCGTGGAGTGAACTGGCAACCGGCAAAAAAACAGCTTGCCTGAAGCCTGGGCCTTGCCAGAAAGCCAGAACATCTTGAAACAAGTCACGCCATTTTGTGTGATCTGGAATAATCGAACCGGTCGCCGCGCTGCTCCAAACGCATCGGGGAGGCCAGTTCCCGTTACATCCTGGATGGCTCATCAAGAAGACGCGCGCAAGCCTTGGCATCGGCTGCCATCCTGTAGATGGAATGTTGTTTCAACAACTCTACTGGATTGCAATGCCTCAAAATTTGAAAGCAATCCTGAAAACGGATGGCTCACGATTCGCACTGGGAACCGGCGTGCTTTACGCGGTGCTTGGATTGTTGTGGATCATTGCCTCGGATGCGGCTATTTCGTCCATTTCCACCGACCCCGCATGGCTGGTAACGGCACAGCGCTACAAGGGATTTTTCTATGTTGGGGTGACCTCCGTGGGGCTGATTTTCCTGGTCAACGCGGGCTACCGGCGGCTCTGGAATGCGCTCAGCCGTGCCGAGGCCACGGAACTGCAGATCGGGGATCTGTTCCTGCAGCATCCCAAGCCCATGTGGGTCTATGACCGCGACACCCTTGAATTCATCGCCGTGAATGACGCGGCCACCCGCTACTACGGGTATTCGCGTGAGGCGATGCTGGCGATGAACCTGGCCGATATCTGCCCGGAAGAGGACATCTCACGCCTGCATGCGCTCATGCACAGCCCGCAGGACCGGCACCGCGACATCGGCGTGGTGCGGCACTGCAAGCGCTCCGGTGAAGTGGTTTTTGTCCACCTGACGGCGCATGCGGTCGAGTTCATGCAGCGCAAGGCGGAAATGGTGATGGCCATCGACGTCACGGCCGATATCCTGTCCAAGCATGCCCTTGAACGCCAGGAAGCGCAGTTTCGGCAACTCCACCAAAGTCTGGCCAGCATCCTGTGGATCGCCTCGGCCGACGGCCGGACCATGCTCTATGTCAGTCCGGCGCTGGAGCGCGTCTATGGTTTTGCGCCCGAGGCGATGCAGGCCAATCCGGACCTTTGGCTCCAGGTCGTCCATCCCGATGATGCGCACATTGCAAAAGCGTCCAGTGTTGAACTGATGACCGAGGGCGAAGCGAGTTGCGAGTACCGGATTCGTGCCACGTCGGGCGAGATCAAATGGGTTTCGGACCGCAAGCGGCTCATCGTCGATGCCGAGGGGCTGGTGACGATGATGGGCGGCATTCTCGAAGACATCACGGCTGCCAAGGAACACGAGGCCCTGCGTGCCAGAACGCATGTTGAACTCGAAAGGCTGGTCACCGAGCGAACCGCTGAACTGGTGCGTGTCAATGCCGAACTCGACGCGTTTGCCAGGACCATCGCCCACGATTTGAAGGCGCCGCTGGTGTCGGTGATCGGTTTCTCCCAGCTTCTTCAAAACCGCCATGCCGATACGCTCAAGGAAGACGGTGTCCGGCTGATTGCCCGGATCGGGCGTTCGGCCCGGCAAATGGCCAGCCTGGTCAATGACCTGCTGGCCCTGTCGCGCGTCTCCAAGACCGTGCTGGTCATCGAGGACATCGACCTTGTTCCCCTGGCGCATGAAATCATCGAAGAGCTGCGCGAGCAGGAGCCCCATCGCCAGGTCCGCTTCGAGTCGCCTGCATCGCTGCAGGTGCGCGCAGACCCGGGCCTGGTGCGGCCGCTGCTGACCAATCTGCTGGGCAACGCCTGGAAGTTCACGGGCAAGCGTGACGATGCCTGCGTTCAGCTACTGCTGGCGGGCGCGGCGCCTGAAGCGACTTTCTGCGTCAGGGACAATGGCGTGGGCTTTGACGCCAGCAGCAGCGAACTGCTGTTCAAGCCCTTTCAGCGCTTTCACACGCTGAGCGAATTCAGCGGAACCGGCATCGGACTGACGACCTGCGAGCGAATCGTTGCCCGGCACCATGGGCGCATCTGGCTCGAATCGACCGTGGGCGAGGGCACATCGGTCTTCGTCACCCTGGCCCCTCCCGCTCCCGATCTGCCGCATCTGGCGCCAGCATGAACGGCCGCGCCTGCCGTTCACAGCGCCCAGTCGTATTCAATCGTCAGGGGCGCGTGGTCGCTGAAGCGCTGCGCCTTGTGAATCGACGCCGAATGGGCGGTGGCGCCAAAGCCGGGCGTCGCCAGGTGGTAGTCCAGCCGCCAGCCGACGTTCTTGGCATACGCCTGGCCCCGGTTGCTCCACCAGGTGTAGGCCTCATCGGTGGTGGCGGGATGCAGCCGGCGATAGACATCGACCATGCCGCCGCCTTGTGCCGAACTGTCCAGGGCAGGCGCAGCATCTACGGCCGCAGAAGCTTCCTGCAAGCCAGGGCCACGGAGACGGCTTTGCCGGGCCGCAGGCGCAGCGGCCCCCTCGGGGGGCAGCGAACCACACGCAGTGGGGAGCGTGGGGGCCAACAACTCGGTCATCCAGGCGCGTTCCTCGGGCAAAAAGCCGCTGTTCTTCTTGTTGCCCTTGAAGTTTTTCAGGTCGATTTCCTGGTGCGCGATGTTGATGTCGCCACACAGCACGAATTCACGGTTGTCGCCGCCGCAGCGTTTCAGGGCCGCCAGGTGCGGATAGAGTTCGGCCAGGAAACGGAACTTGGCCGCCTGGCGCTCCTCGCCCGACGAGCCGCTCGGGAAATAGCAGCTGATGATGGACAGCTTCGGGCTGTGCCTGCGGCCGGGGCGGTCAAAGCGCAGCTCGACATAGCGGCCTTCGGCATCGAACTCGGTCGAGCCATAGCCGACGATCACGTCGCTGGGCTCGTGGCGGGTGTAGATGCCGACGCCCGAATAGCCCTTTTTCTCGGCAAACTGAAAGTAGCCCTTGTGCCCGGCGATGGCTTCGAAGCGCCCGCTCAGGTCGGCGGCCTGCGCCTTCAGCTCCTGCACGCAAATACAATCCGGCATGGACTGGGCAACCCATTCCTGCAGGCCCTTGCTGGCGGCGGAACGGATGCCGTTGAGGTTAAGACTGGTTAATTTGAACATGGGACTTTCAATGAATACGACGACAGGGCAGACAGGCAATCAAGGCGAGGCCATGCCAGCGGAGGGCAGCCTGGCCCAGGAATTCGTGCAGTTCGCGGTTGAATCGGGGGTGCTGCGCTTTGGCCAGTTCAAGACCAAGGCCGGCCGCATGAGCCCCTACTTTTTCAATGCCGGCCTGTTCGACGACGGCGCCAAGCTGGGCCGGCTGGCGCAATTTTATGCGCGCCAGTTGCTGGCCGAGGAGCAGCGCAGCGGCCTGGCGTTCGACATGATTTTCGGCCCGGCCTACAAGGGCATTCCGCTGGCCGCCGCCGTGGCCATCGAGCTGGCGCGGCTGGGGCGCAACCTGCCGTTTGCCTACAACCGCAAGGAAGCCAAGGACCACGGCGAGGGCGGCACGCTGGTCGGCGCGAAGCTCCAGGGGCGGGTGCTGATCGTCGATGACGTGATGTCCGCCGGCACCGCCGTGCGCGAGTCGATTGCGCTGATCCAGGCCGCCGGCGCCACGCCGCACGCCGTGGCCATTGCGCTGGACCGGCAGGAAAAAGCGACGGAGAACGGGCTGGACGTGGAACACAGCGCCGTGCAATATGTCACCCGGCAGCTCGGCCTGCAGGTCTGCGCCATTGCGCGGCTGAGCGACTTGCTGCAGTATCTGTCCGAGAAGAGCGACAGTCCATCGGGCGGCGAAACCCTTGATGGACAGCGCTTGAAAGACCATTACCAGTCCGTTCTGGCCTACCGCGAACGCTACGGCGTCAACTGAAAAACCAAATTGCGCTTGCCTTCCCCCATCACCTTGGGCCTTGCCGGCCTGGCCTTGCTGTGCGGCGGCGCCGCCGTCGCCCAGGACATCTATTCCTGTGTGGATGCACGAGGCCGGACCATCACTGCAGATCGCCCGATTCCCGAATGCAGCGACCGCACGCAGCGCGAGCTGTCACGCAACGGCCTGCTCAAGCGCCAGATCGGCCCTTCGCTCACGGCGCACGAGCAGGCCGCGCAGGATGAAAAGGACAGGCAGGCCGCCGAGATTCGCGCCCGCGAAGCCGAAGACAAGCGCCGCGACCGGGCCTTGCTGCTGCGTTACCCGACACGCGCCGTGCATGACCAAGAGCGCACTGCCGCACTGCTGCAGATCGACGAAGTCATCAAGGCCTCCATCAAGCGCAGGGGCGAACTGGCCGATCAGCGCAAGGCGATTGCCAGCGAACTGGAGTTTTATGCCAAGGACCTGTCCAGGGCGCCCGCATCGCTCAAGCGCAGGCTGGAAGAAAACGAGGGCAGCGTCGCGGTGCAGCAAAAGTTCATCGCCGACCAGGAACAGGAAAAAAAGCGCGTCAACCTGCGCTTTGACGAAGAACTGGCCAAGCTCAAGCAGCTCTGGCCGATGGTGAGTCCGCCGATCCGGCCCGGCGCCAGCGCCTCAAAAGTAGGCAAGAACTGATTTTTTGAATAAAATCAGCCTTTTGCGCAATAGGGGCGGGCGCTTGAAGCTATATTTTTAATAGCATTCAAGCGCTTTTCCGCGCAGGCTTCAGCCCAGTTTTTTCTTCAGCAGTTCATTGACCTGCGCCGGATTGGCCTTGCCCTTGGTGGCCTTCATGGCCTGGCCGACCAGCGCGTTGAAGGCTTTGGCATTGCCGGCTTTGACTTCCTCGACGTTTTTGGCGTTGGCCGCCAGCACGCCGTCGATGATGGTTTCGAGTTCGCCGGTGTCGCTCATCGACTTGAGGCCCTTGGCTTCGATCAGCGCGTCAACGTCCAGGCCTTCGCCGGTCCACAAGGCGTCAAACACCTGCCGGGCGGCGTTGTTGGCAATCGTGCCGTCGGCAATTCGGCCAATCAGCGCAGCCAGTTGCAGCGCGCTGACCGCAGAAGCCTCGATCGATTTTTCTTCAGCATTGAGGCGGCGCGACAGCTCGCCCATGACCCAGTTGCTGGCCAGCTTGGGGCTTTTGCTGGCGGTCGCCACGGCCTCGAAGTAAGCCGCCGTCGCCTTGCTCTGCGTGAGCTGGCCGGCATCGTATTCGGGCAAACCGTAGTCGGCCACGAAGCGCGCCGCCATCACGCGCGGCAGTTCCGACATTTCCGAGCGGGTCTTTTCCACCCAGTCCCGGCCAATCACCAGCGGCGGCAAATCCGGGTCGGGGAAATAGCGGTAATCGGCGGCGTCTTCCTTGCTGCGCATGCTGCGCGTCTCGCCCGTGTCCGGGTCGAACAGCACGGTCGCCTGCTGGATTTCGTGGCCGTCCTCGATCTGCTCGATCTGCCAGCGCACTTCGTAGTCCATGGCCTGCTGCATGAACTTGAAGCTGTTCAGGTTCTTGATCTCGCGGCGCGTGCCCAGCGGCTCGCCGGGCTTGCGCACCGAGACGTTGGCGTCGCAGCGAAAGCTGCCTTCCTGCATGTTGCCGTCGCAGATGCCGATCCAGGTGACGATCTTGTGCAGCTCCTTGGCATAGGCCACCGCCTCGGCGGTCGAGCGCATGTCGGGTTCGGTGACGATCTCCAGCAGCGGCGTTCCGGCGCGGTTCAGGTCGATGCCGCTCATGCCGATGAAGTCTTCATGCAGCGACTTGCCCGCGTCTTCTTCGAGGTGGGCACGCACCAGGCGCACGGATTTTTTCTCGCCGTCCAGGAAGAATTCGACCACGCCGCCCTGCACGACAGGAATCTCGAACTGGCTGATCTGGTAGCCCTTGGGCAGGTCGGGGTAGAAATAGTTCTTGCGCGCGAAGATGCTTTTTTCGGCGATGTGCGCGTTCACCGCCAGGCCGAACTCGATGGCGCGCTGCACCGCGCCCTTGTTCATCACCGGCAGCGCGCCGGGCAGCGCGAAATCGACGGCGGACGCTTGGGTGTTCGGCTCGGCGCCAAAGGCAATGGGCGCGCGGCTGAACAGCTTCGATTGCGTGGTGAGTTGGGTGTGGGTTTCAAAGCCGATGACGACTTCGTAGCCTTGCACCAGCAGGGATTTGGTGGTTTTGCTCATGCGGAAATTCCCGGTGCTTTCTGGTGCCAGTCGGTCGCCAGCTGGAACTGGTGCGCCGCGCCCAGCAGCTGCGCTTCCTTGAAGTAGTTGCCGATCAGCTGCAGGCCGACCGGCATGCCGCCCGCGCCGAAGCCGGCCGGAACACTCATGCCGGGCAGGCCGGCCAGGCTCGACGACAACGTGTAGATGTCGGCCAGGTAGCTGGCGACCGGGTCGTCGGATTTTTCGCCGATTTTCCAGGCCACCGTGGGCGACACCGGCCCGGCAATCACGTCGCATTGCGCAAAAGCGGTCTGGAAGTCCTGCGCGATCAGGCGGCGGATTTTTTGCGCCTTCAAGTAGTAGGCGTCGTAGTAGCCGTGCGACAGCACGTAGGTGCCGATCATGATGCGGCGCGTGGCTTCGTCGCCAAAGCCTTCCGAACGCGACTTTTTGTACATGTCGGTCAGGTCGGTGTAGTGCGCGGCGCGGTGGCCGTAGCGCACGCCGTCGAAGCGGCTCAGGTTGCTGCTGGCCTCGGCCGGGGCAATCACGTAATAGACCGGAATCGACAGCTCGGTCAGCGGCAGGCTGACATCGACCAGCGTGGCGCCGAGCTTTTCAAACTCGCTGAGCGCGCCGCGCACGGCGGCCAGCACGTCGGGCGCGCAGCCCGCGCCGAAAAACTGCGTCGGCAGGCCGATTCTCAAGCCTTTCAGGGGCTTTGCGCTTGTCCCATCTGTGCGAGCAGCTATTAAATCAGTAGCGTAATCGACGGCCGGCATGTCCAGCGAGGTCGAATCGCGGTCGGGGTCAGGCCCGGCCATGGCGGACAGCAGCAGCGCGCAGTCCAGCGCGCTGCGCGCCATCGGGCCGGCCTGGTCCAGGCTGGAGGCAAACGCCACCATGCCATAGCGCGAGCAGCGGCCGTAGGTCGGCTTGATGCCGGTGATGCCGGTCAGCGATGCGGGCTGGCGAATCGAGCCGCCGGTATCGGTGCCAGTCGCTGCAGGAACGAGCCGCGCGGCCACCGCCGCCGCCGAGCCGCCCGAGGAGCCGCCCGGAACGCGGCTGGTGTCCCACGGGTTTTGCACCTTTTGATAGGCGCTGTTTTCATTGCCCGAACCCATGGCGAACTCGTCGCAGTTGAGCTTGCCCAGCGTGACCATGCCGGCGCCACCTGGGCCAACGCCCAGCCGGCTGACCACGGTCGCGTCGAACGGGCTGCGGTAGTTGGCGAGCATCTTCGAGCCGGCGGTGGTCGGGAAGTCGCGCGTGACGAACACGTCCTTGTGCGCCAGCGGCACGCCCAGCAAGGGCGTGCGCTCGCCGGCGGCCAGCCGCGCGTCGGCGGCCCGGGCCTGCGCCAGCGACACGTCGGCGTCAAGGGCCAGGAAGGCGCCCAGACCGGCGTGCTGCCCGATGCGGTTCAGGAAATGCTGGGTGACTTCGACGCTGGAGATGTCACCGGCGGCCAGTTTGGCGGCCAGTTGCGCGACGCCGAGGTCGTGCAGGTCGAGATTTGACGGGGTCAGGGGAATGCTGCTCATTCGATCACTTTCGGCACAAGAAACAGGCCGCGCTCGACGGCCGGTGCGCTGGCCTGGCTGGCCTCGCGCTGGTTGGGTTCGCTGGCAATGTCCTCGCGCAGGCGCAGGGCGACTTCGCCCAGCAGCGCCGCCGGGTGCGCCAGCGGCTCGACGCCGTCGGTGTTGACCGCCTGCATCTGCTCGACCAGCGCAAAAAAACCGTTCAACTGGCTCAGCGTGTGCTCGGTTTCGTCAGGCCTGAGTTCGAGCCGCGCCAGGTTGGCCACGCGCTCAATGTCTTTAAATGTCAATGCCATAGGAGTTGTGAGGTGATGCGGAAGAAGGAAAATGGGCCGGGAAAACGGCGTGAAAACACGGGCTGAAACCAGTTGTAACGCCTAAAAAACGGGCATTGTAGGCCGCTGATTTCACAGGGATGCGGTATTATCCCGCCTTTGGCGTGAAATCAAGGCCTGATACTCCCTTTAGGCGCTTTTTAGACGCTTTCCAAGCCGTTTGCTCAGCCTGATCCCATCCTTCCTCTCTTTGCTGCTGATTAATAATAAAAGGCGATGCTGCAACGAAGTTTTGCGCATGCCCCAACTGGATTCCTGAACATGTTTGAAGCATTCCGTCGGTACTTTTCCACCGACCTGGCGATTGATCTGGGCACCGCCAACACCCTGATTTTTGCGCGCGACAAGGGCATTGTGCTGGACGAGCCCTCGGTGGTTGCGATTCGCCACGAAGGCGGCCCCCACGGAAAAAAGGTGATTCAGGCCGTCGGCCGCGAAGCCAAGGCGATGCTGGGCAAGGTGCCCGGCAACATCGAGGCGATTCGCCCGATGAAGGACGGCGTGATCGCCGACTTCGTCATCACCGAGCAGATGATCAAGCAGTTCATCAAGATGGTGCATCCGCGCCGCCTGCTCACGCCGAGCCCGCGCATCATCATCTGCGTGCCCTGCGGCTCCACCCAGGTCGAGCGCCGCGCCATCAAGGACGCGGCCGAGGCTGCCGGCGCCGCCGCCGTCTACCTGATTGAAGAACCGATGGCCGCCGCGCTGGGTGCCGGCCTGCCGGTGTCGGAGGCCAGCGGCTCGATGGTCGTCGATATCGGCGGCGGCACGACCGAAGTCGGCGTGATCTCGCTGGGCGGCATGGTCTATAAAGGCAGCGTGCGCGTCGGCGGCGACCGCTTCGACGAGGCCATCATCAACTACATCCGCCGCAACTACGGCATGCTGATCGGCGAGCCGACGGCCGAAGTCATCAAAAAGACCATCGGTTCGGCCTTTCCGGGCTCCGAAGTCAAGGAAATGGAAGTCAAGGGCCGCAACCTGTCCGAAGGCGTGCCGCGCAGCTTCACGATTTCAAGCAATGAAATCCTCGAAGCCCTGACCGACCCGCTGAACCAGATCGTCTCGGCCGTCAAGAACGCGCTGGAGCAGACGCCGCCCGAACTCGGCGCCGACATTTCCGACCGCGGCATGATGCTGACCGGCGGCGGCGCGCTGCTGCGCGACCTGGACCGCCTGCTGGCCGAGGAAACCGGCCTGCCGGTGCTGGTCGCCGAAGACCCGCTGACCTGCGTGGTGCGCGGCTGTGGCATTGCGCTGGAGCGCATGGACCGCATGGGCTCGATCTTCACCACGGAATAAGTTTTTCCACCACGCCATTCCTCAAGTCAGTTTGATGCTGTACACCTGCAGCATGACCAGACCGGCTTGACAACGCACCATGGCTCTAGGAACTCTCGACAGATCCCTGCCGCCCTTTTTCAACCAGGGGCCGTCGGTCTATTCCAAGCTGGTTTTCTTCGGCGCGCTGTCGCTGTTCCTGATGGTGGCCGATGCGCGCTTCAACGTCACCCAGCCGATCCGCGCCGTGATTGCGACCGCCCTGTACCCGGTGCAGTGGCTGGCCGTGCAGCCGGTGCATGCGGTGCAGGGTGCCAGCGAGTATTTCACCAGCCTGAGCCAGGCCCAGTCCGAGAGCGCGGAGGCCCGCAAAAAGCTCGCGCTGCAGTCGCTGCGCGCCGGCCAGGTCGAGGAACTGATGCAGGAAAACAACCGCCTGCGCAAGCTGCTGGAGCTGAAAGAGCAAATCACCACGCCCGTCATGGCGGCCGAGGTGCTCTACGATGCGGCCGATTCCTACACCCGCAAGGTCATCATCGACAAGGGGCAGGCGCACAAGGTCGATCTGGGTTCGCCGGTGCTCGATGAGTCCGGCGTGCTCGGGCAGGTCACGCGCGTGCATCCGCTGGTCAGCGAAGTCACGCTGGTGGTGGACCGGGAGCTGGCCATTCCGGTGCTCAATGTGCGCACCGGCGCGCGCAGCGTGGCCTATGGCGACCCGACCGTGGGCGGCAGCGGGATGGAACTGCGCTTCATGGGCAGCAATGCCGACGTGCAGCAGGGCGACCTGCTGACCACCAGCGGCGTCGATGGCGTCTATCCGCCCGGCCTGCCGGTGGCCCGGGTCAGCCGGATCGAGCACCGCGCCGAATCGGCCTTTTCCAAGATCTACTGCGTGCCCGAGGCGCTGACCGCCGGCGCGCGCCATGTCATCGTGGTCAAGCCGGTCACCTCCGACGTGGCGCTGCGCCCGCCAGTCGCCGCGCCGGTCGTGCCTGCCAAAAGGGGAAGCGCCAAATGATCATGCGTTCCGGCCAGCAACTGCTGCTGCCCGCCAGTCCGGTGTTCATCTGGTGCACCCTGATTGCGGCCTTGCTGCTCGACATGCTGCCGCTGGGACGCATCCCCTGGATGCCCGAATTTCTGGCGCTGGTGCTGGTGTTCTGGAGCGTGCACCAGCCGCTCAAAGTCGGCATCGGCATTGCCTTCATGTTTGGCTTGGCGATAGATGTGCACCAGACCTCGCTGCTCGGGCAGCATGCCTTTTCCTACACGATGCTGAGTTTTTTGGCGGCCATGATCCAGCGCCGGCTGCTGTGGTTCACGGTGCCGCTGCAGGCGCTGCAGGTGCTGCCCCTGTTCGCGGCGGCGCATGGCGCTGAAATAATCCTTCGGCTGCTGGGCGGCGGCGTCTTTCCGGGCTGGATCGTGCTGCTGGCGCCCCTGGCTGAGGCGCTGCTGTGGCCGGTGGCCAGCGTGCTGCTGCTGGTGCCGCAGCTGCGCACGCCCGACCGGGATGAGAATCGCCCGCTCTGAACATGGCCCCCACAGTCGCCCACTGCGTGTGGCTCCCTGCCCCCCGAGGGGGCCGCTGCGCCTGCGGCCCGGCGAAGCCGGTTCCGCGGCCCCTGCTGGTGGGGAGTGTCGCTCCCACACTTGTCGCTTCGCGTACTGCGCTGCCCTTAACTGATCAAATGCATTCCTCCCCGGCACTTTTTGCCCTGCGCCGAGTCCCATCGCCATGACTGAACTCAGAAATGTTGAAGCCGACCTGTCACGCTTTCGCACCCGTGTGCTGGTGGCCGGCCTGGTGGTGTTTCTCTGCTTTTCGCTGGTGGCGTCGCGGCTGGTGTATTTGCAGGTCTATCGCCACGAAGACCTGCGCGCGCAGGCCGAGAGCAACCGCACGGCGATTGTCCCCATCGTTCCCAATCGCGGCCTGATCCTGGACCGCAACGGCATCGTGCTGGCGTCCAACTACTCGGCCTACACGCTGGAAATCACCCCGTCCAAGGTCGAGAACCTGGACGAAACCATCGCCGCGCTGGAAAAGCTGGTCGATATCCAGCCCCGCGACAAGCGGCGCTTCAAGCGCCTGCGCGAGGAGTCGAAAAGCTTCGAGTCGATCCCGTTGCGCACGCGCCTCTCCGACGAGGAAGTGGCGCGCTTCGCGGCCCGGCGCTTTGCCTTTCCGGGCGTGGACATCAAGGCCCGGCTGTTTCGCAGCTATCCCTACGGCGAGCTGGGCAGCCATGTGGTGGGCTACATCGGCCGCATCAACCAGCTAGAGAAAGACGCCATCGAGGAGCGCGAGGAAGAAGGCAATTACCGGGGCACCGACTACATCGGCAAGCTCGGCGTCGAGCAGAGCTTCGAGCAGCAGCTGCACGGCCAGACCGGCGTCGAGCAGATGGAAACCTCGGCCGGCGGGCGCGCGCTGCGCAAGCTCGCCACCAGCCCGGCCACGCCCGGCAACACCGTCATGCTGTCGCTGGACATCGGCCTGCAAAAACTGGTCGAGGACATGTTCGGCACGCGGCGCGGCGCGCTGGTGGCGCTGGACCCGAGAAACGGCGAGGTGCTGGCCTTCGTCAGCAAGCCGACCTTCGACCCGAACCTGTTCGTCGATGGCATCGACCAGGAAAGCTGGCAGGCGCTCAACGAGTCCATCGACAAGCCGTTGCTGAACCGGGCGCTGCGCGGAACCTACCCGCCGGGCTCGACCTACAAGCCCTTCATGGCCCTGGCCGCGCTGCAGACCGGCACGCGTTCGCCGGGCGCCATCATCCACGACCCGGGCTTTTACATGTTTGGCGGCCACCGCTTCGGTAGCCCCGAGAACGAGCGCGGCGGCGCCATGGACATGAACCGCGCGATTGTCGAGTCGAGCAACGTGTATTTTTATTCGCTGGCCAATGAACTCGGCGTCGATGCGATTCACGACTTCATGGCGCCGCTGGGTTTTGGCCAGCTCACCGGCATCGACATCAACGGCGAAGTGCGCGGCGTGCTGCCCAGCCAGGCCTGGAAACGCGGCTATTTCAAGCGCGTCGAGCAGCAGAAGTGGTTTGCCGGCGAAACCATCTCGCTGGGCATCGGCCAGGGCTACAACAGCTTCACCATGCTGCAGCTGGCGCAGGCAACGGCCACGCTGGCCAACAACGGGCTCAGGCACAAGCCGCGCCTGGTGATGGGCACGCAGGACACGGTGACGCGCGCCCTGCACCCGCTGCCCGCCGACCCGCCGGTCGATCTGGGCTACAAGCCCGAGAACGTGGCCATCGTCCGCAAGGCGCTGGTCGGGGTGACGCAGGGCGGCACCTCGACCAAGGTGTTTGCCGGCGCGCAGTACCTGTCCGGCGGCAAGACCGGCACGGCCCAGGCGGTGACGATAGGCCAGAAGGACAAGTACAACAAGTCCCGGATGGAAGAGCACCAGCGCGACCATGCGGTTTACATGGCGTTTGCGCCGGCCGACAACCCCAAAATCGCGCTGGCGGTGATTGTTGAAAACGCCGGCTGGGGCGCTGGCGTGGCCGCACCGATTGCCCGCAGGGTGTTCGACTATGTCCTGATGGGCCAGTACCCGAGCGAAGAAGACATGCTCGCGGTGCAGGCCGGACGGGCTGCCGCGCCGATTGGCAAGCCGCGCCTGGCCGCCGAGATGAATGCGCTGCTGGTGGACGATACGCCCGGCGGTTCGCCATCTGCCGCGCCTCAAAAAGCCGAGCCCCCAGCCGTGGCGGCAAGGACAAGGCCCTTCAGCCGGCAAAACCGGCCAAGGCCGCCGTAAATACCCCGCCCCGGAAAACCCCGCCGGCCATTGCACCAGCGACCCAGCCCAAATAGCCCGCTTATTTCAGGAACGCGTCAAAGCCGGTTTTCAGGATCAGCGCGCTGACCACGACTATGAACACCAGCCGCACAAAGCCCGCGCCATGCTTGAGCGCCAGGCGCGTGCCCAGCAGGCTGCCCGCCACGTTGGCCACGGCCATGGTGAGCGCGAAATGCCACCAGACATGTCCCTTGTAGGCAAACAGGCCCAGGGCCGCCACGTTGGTCGCGGTGTTGAGCAGCTTGGCCGAAGCCGAGGCGTTCAAGAAATCGTAGCCCAGCCAGCGGACAAACAAAAACACCAGGAAACTGCCGGTGCCGGGGCCGAAAAAACCGTCGTAAAAACCAATCACCAGGCCGATGCAGCAGGCTATCCCAGTTTCGGTGCGCCCGGTAAAGCGCGGCGTGTGGTGGCGGCCCATGTCTTTTTTGACCAGCGTATAGGCCAGCACCGCCACCAGTACAAAGGGCAGGGCCTTGCGCAGGAAGCCGGGGTCGATGACCGTGACCAGCCAGGCGCCCGCCAGCGAACCGAAAAACCCGGCGGCAGCGGCAGGCAGCAGCGCTGACCAGCGCAACTGGACCCGGCGGGCGTACTGCGTGGTCGCCACTGCCGTGCCCCAGACCGAAGCGCCCTTGTTGATGCCAAACAGGGTGGCCGGATGGGTGGTGGGAAAGACGGCAAACAGGGCGGGCACCAAAATCAGGCCGCCGCCGCCCACGATGGAGTCCACAAAACCGGCCAGCAGCGAGGCGATAGAAACAAGCAACAATTCCATGGCCGCGATTGTCGCATTCGTTTATTCTATTTTTGCTATCTTATTTATAGCTATAAGCGGCCGCTGAATATGCGCAGAAGCCATTTTTTATCCCTCAATAAAGAGCGGCAGGCAAAAAAAAGCGCCGGGGTTGCCGGCGCTTTTTCCGAGCAGGCCTCTTGTGCCATGCCCGATGTTTTTTTACTTCTAAAGTGTCTCCTCGTCTCCCCGCAATGCGAGCAGCAAGGCTCGATAGCAAGTCACTGAATATAACTTGCGCACTGGGACAGTGCATCAGGGATTTCCCGTGGGTGGGGAAATCCCCAAGAATTGATCTGGTTAAAAAACCGCATGGCTGCAGGATTTGCCCGCCTGTGGCTGTGTGACGGGAGGCCGTGTCGCCTGACTTTTCAGGATTTGTAGCGTATTCGACAATCCGGCACAGATCATGCTTTTTGTTACCAACTGAAAGTATTTTAAAAAGGCAGGCCCCGCATGCATGCAATGAGATGGATCGCAGTGAGTTTGTTCTTCTGGCTGTGCCTGGGCCTGGTGACCCAGCAGGCCCGCGCCCAGGCGCCCGCTGGCGCCCCGACGGCCGCACTGGCGGCCCCTGCGCTTGCGGTTTCGGCACCGCCGAATGATGCGAGCGTGGCCAATGCCGTCATGCCCGTGGCCCCGGCTGCGCTGACGCAGCCGGGCCTGGTGGGCGCCGAGACCCTCAATGGTGCGGACACCGCCTGGATGATGACCTCGACCGCGTTGGTGCTGCTGATGACGCTGCCCGGCATTGCCCTGTTTTACGGCGGCATGGTGCGGCGCAAAAGCGTGCTCAATGTCATGGCCTGCGTCGTGGGCACCTGCGCCATTGTCAGCCTGCTGTGGTTTGCGGTCGGTTATTCGATTGCCTTCACGCCCGGCAGTGGTGCGCTGGGCCACCTTCTGGGCGGCACGGACCGGCTCTGGTTTGCCGGCTTCGACTACATCAAGGACGCGCAAAAGGTCGCGGTCAGCCACATCGCGCCGAACATTCCCGAATCGGTCTATTCAATGTTCCAGCTCAGTTTTGCCATCATCACGGCGTCGCTGGTGGTCGGCGCCTTCGTCGAGCGCATGCGCTTTTCGGCCACCTTGATCTTCATGGCGCTGTGGACGGTCGTGGTCTATGCGCCGATTGCCCACTGGGTCTGGGAGCCCAACGGCTGGCTGGCGCGCCTCGGTGCGCTGGATTTTGCCGGCGGGTCGGTGGTGCACATCAACGCCGGCATTGCCGGGCTGGTCTGCGCCTACGCTCTCGGCCCGCGCAAGGGCTATGGCACCGAGCCGTTCTCGCCCTTCAACCTGGGCCTGACCATGGCCGGCGCGGGCATGCTGTGGGTCGGCTGGTTCGGCTTCAACGCCGGGTCTGCCGTGGCGGCCGACGGGCGGGCCGGCCTGGCGATGACGGTGACCCACATTGCCGCGTCCGCCGGCGCCCTGTCCTGGATGGCGGCCGAGTGGCTGTCGCGCGGCCGCCCTTCGCTGCTGGGCGTGTGCTCGGGCCTGGTGGCCGGGCTGGTCGCCATCACGCCGGGGGCCGGTTACGTGTCGCCGGGGTCGGCCGTGATCTTTGGCCTGGTTGCCGGCGTCGCCTGCTACTGGGGCGCCACCGGCCTGAAGCGCCTGCTCAATGCCGACGATTCGCTCGATGTATTCGGCGTGCATGGCATAGGCGGCATCGTGGGCTCGCTGCTCACGGGCGTCTTTGCCAGCAAGACCATTTCCGGGGTCGAAGGCAGTGTCTGGATCCAGTTCGTCGGCGCCGCAAGCGTCATGCTCTACAGCCTGGTCATGACCGGCCTTCTGTTGTGGATCACTTCCTTGTGCGTCGGCCTGCGCGTGAGTGAGACGGCGGAAATCGACGGCCTGGACATTGACCAGCATGCCGAACGCATGGGAACCTGACCGATTGGCTTACCCTGAAGGAGCTTGAGCATGAGCATGTCTTCCAATGAAAAACTGGCGATTGCCGCTCACCTGCATGTGCTGTTGCGCCGCAAGACCGGCCGCGTGACCGACACCGAATGGATGGCCAGTAACCCGGTCTATGCCGCTGAAGTCATTCGCCTGGCCCACGAAAAGGCGGCCGAGGGCGGTCATGACGACTTGGGGCTCTTGGCCGACCGGCTTGAAGCGGCGATGGCTTTCCCCGATGCGCCGGTGTACAAGCCGCTGGCCCAGCGGGTGTCGGATGCCGCAAAAGCGCACAGCGCCAAGGCCTGGAGCGCCAAGGCGGCTGCGCCTCCCGCTCCCGGCGCGGACAGTGCATTTGGCGACATCCCGGCGGGCCTGGATGGAATGCCGCGGCCGAATTCGCCGCGCTATGTCAAGGGGCTGCGCTGAAGCGGGTCCGCCCGGCGCGGCGGACTGGTCAAACGCCGCCTTGTATCCACTGCGCCGCCTTCTCGGCAATCATCAGGGTCGGCGAGTTGGTGTTGCCGCTGGTGATCAAGGGCATGACGCCCGCATCGACCACGCGCAGCCCGCGAACGCCGCGCACCCGCAGGTGCGAATCGACCACCGCCATCGGGTCGTCGGCGCGGCCCATTTTCGTGGTGCCGACCGGATGGAAGATGGTCGTGGCGATGTCGCCGGCCAGCCGTGCCAGGTCTTCGTCGGTCTGGAACTGCACGCCCGGCTTGAATTCCTCGGGCTGGTATTTGGCCAGCGCGCCCTGGCTGACGATCTTGCGCGTGATGCGCAGCGAATCGGCGGCCACCTGCCGGTCCTCTGGCGTGCTCAGGTAGTTGGGTGCAATCGCCGGCGCGTCTTCAAAGCGGCCGGTCTTCAGGCGAACGCTGCCCCGGCTGGTCGGGTTCAGGTTGCAGACGCTGGCGGTGAAGGCATTGAAGCGGTGCAGCGGCTCGCCAAAGGCGTCAAGCGACAGCGGCTGGACGTGGTACTCGATATTGGGATACGGTTGGTCGGGCGAACTGCGCGTGAAGGCGCCGAGCTGCGACGGCGCCATGCTCATCGGGCCGGTGCGGCGCAGCGCGTATTCGAGCCCGATGCGCGCCTTGCCCCAGAGCGAATCGGCCATGGTGTTGAGCGACAGGCCCCAGCGCCGGCGGCCTTGTTCACCCTGAATCTTGTACACCGAGCGGATCTGCAGGTGGTCCTGCAAATTGGCGCCCACGCCCGGCAGGTCCTGCACCACGGCAATGCCGTGCTGCCGCAGCAAGCCGGCCGGGCCGATGCCCGAGAGCTGCAGCAGGTGCGGCGAGCCGATGCTGCCGGCGCACAGCAGCACCTCGCCCATGTGCCCCGAGTCGCGCGTGGCCAGCGCCGTGACCCGCTCCTGGCCGGTCCAGACCTCGGCGCCGGTGCAGCGCTGGCTGCCGTCTGGCTGCGGCTCGATCACCAGCTTGCTGACTTGCGCGTTCGTCCAGAGTTCAAAGTTCGGCCGGCCCAGGCAGGTCGGCCGCAGGAAGGCCTTGGCGGTGTTCCAGCGCCAGCCGTTTTTCTGGTTGACCTCGAAATAGCCCACGCCTTCGTTGCTGCCCCGGTTGAAGTCGGGCGTGGCCGGAATCCCCGCTTGGCTGGCCGCCTCGGCGAACGCATCGAGGATGTCCCAGCGCAGGCGCTGCTTTTCCACCCGCCATTCGCCGCCCGCGTTGCGGTGGCGCAGGATTTTCTGGTACGGATTGGTCTTGTCCTGCATCAACTCGGGTGCCACGCCGCGCGCGCCGTGCAGCGCGTCAGCGCCTTTGTAATGGTCTTCGTGCAGCTTGAAATGGGGCAGGGCGTTGTCCCAGGTCCAGGCGCTGTCGCCGGTCAGCTGCGCCCACTGGTCGTAGTCGCGTGCCTGGCCGCGCATGTAGATCATGCCGTTGATGCTGGAGCAGCCGCCCAGCACCCTGCCGCGCGGATAGCGCAGCGACCGGCCGTTCAGGCCCGCGTCGGGCTCGGTGGTAAACAGCCAGTCGGTGCGCGGGTTGCCGATGCAGTACAGGTAGCCGACCGGAATATGCACCCAGTGGTAATCGTCCTTGCGGCCGGCCTCGATCAGCAGCACGCGCTTGGAGGCGTCGGCGCTCAGCCGGTTGGCCAGCAGGCAGCCGGCCGTGCCGGCGCCGATGATGATGTAGTCGAAGCGGTGCTCGCTCATGGCGCGGCCTCGCGGCCGCCAGGGCCTGGATAATTATTTGCTGTGCTCATAAACCAAATGTCCCCTTTGATGCGCCAAGTATCTTCAGAATGCGGCTTCATATCCAATGATTTGAGCCAAATAGCGTTATAAGTTTTTCCAATATGAGCCTGAACTTTGATCCCCAAACCTTGCGCGCTTTCGTGGCCGTGGCGCGGCATGGCAATGTCTCGCGGGCGGCTGAGCGCCTGCACCTGAGCCAGCCTGCGGTCAGCCTGCAGCTCAAGGGGCTGGCCGCCAACACCGGATTGACGCTGTTCACCCGCACGCCGCAGGGGCTGACGCTCACGCGCGACGGCGCGGCGCTGCTGCCGCAGGCCGAAAAAGCCCTGGCGGCGCTGGCCGATTTTGCGCAGGCGGCGCTGGGGCTGCACAGCAGCGTGCGCGGCACGCTGCGCATCGGCACCATTCTGGACCCCGAGTTCACCCGGCTCGGGGCGTTCCTGAAGGAGCTGGTGGAGGCCGCGCCGCAGATCGACACCGAGCTGCGCCAGGGCATGAGCGGCAACGTGCTGGCGCAGATCGTCCGGGGCGACCTGGATGTGGGCTTTTACCTCGACCGGCCAGAAAAAAGTGAAGCAAATCAGGGGTTTGTGCAGGATGGACGGGCGCAGGCTGCTATTGATTTTGAAGTCATGGAGCTGACGCGTTTTACGTACCGCGTCATCGCGCCCGCCGGCTGGGGCCAGCAGGTGCAGGGCCGCGACTGGAAGGCGCTGGCCGCGCTGCCCTGGCTGGCCACGCCGCCGGCCAGCGTTCACCATCGGCTGCTGTCGCGGGTGTTTGGCGCGGCCTCGCTGACCGGCCTGGAGCCGCGCCGCGTGGCGCTGGTGGACCAGGAAGCGTCGATGCTCGACCTGGTCAAATCCGGCGTCGGCCTGAGCCTGGCGCGCGACTCCATCGCGATCCGCGAAAGCCAGGCGCATGGCCTGGTGGTGGCGGACCGGGTCAGCCTGGACTGCGTGCTGAGCTTCATCTGCCTGAAGGCGCGGGTGGCCGAACCCGTGGTGGCCAGCGCCTGGGGCGCGCTGGCGCAGGCCTGGCGATGAGCCGGCCTGCCGTGCCACGGCAGGGCCGGCTCATCCGTGGATGCGCTGACGCGCAGCATTCTCAGCGGTTACCATCACGCTTTGACCTGGTGCCCGACTGACTGCCTATGCCCATGGAAGACTCCCCGCCGCGAATTGAAGTCCAGCACGGCCCTGAAGGCCGGGTGCTGCTGCAGGGGGCGTGGACGGCGGCGAACCTGACGCAAAAACCGCTCTGGGACGCGCTGGCGGCGCAACTCAAGGCCTTGCGCGCCCAAACCGCATCTTCCGCATCCCCCGCCGCGCTGCGCTGGAGCCTGTCGCCGCTTGAAAAGCTCGATTACCTGGGCGCCCAGGTGCTGTGGAGCGCGTGGAATCACCACTGGCCCGCCGGCTTGCAGATCGAGCCCGAGCAGCGCGCCATGCTCGAAACGGTTGAAAAATTCACCGTCAGGCCGCTGCCGCCGCCCAGGCCTTCGTGGCTTGAGCCGGTGCTGATGCTGGGCGAGAGGCTGCTCAGCCTGCTGTCCCATGCCAAGGGCATGCTGCGCCTGCTGGGCCAGCTGCTGCTCGACATGGGCCGGCTCGTGCGGCACCCGCAGCAGGGGCCGTGGCGCGATCTCTCGGGCCATCTCTACAACTTCGGCGCGACCGCGCTGCCGATCACGGCGCTGGTGGGCTTTTTGATCGGCGTGGTGCTGGCCTACCTGATTTCTCAGCAGCTGCGCCAGTTCGGCGCCGACGCCTTCATCGTCAACATCCTGGGCATTTCGCTGATCCGCGAACTCGGCCCGGTGCTGGCGGCCATTTTGATCGCCGGGCGCAGCGGCTCGGCCATCACCGCGCAGATTGGCGTGATGCGCGTGACCGAAGAGCTGGACGCGATGCGCGTCATGGGCATCGCGCGCGGCTTTCGCCTGGTGATGCCGCGCGCCATGGCGCTGGCGCTGGTGATGCCGCTGATCAGCGTCTGGACCACGATTGCCGCCTTGCTGGGCGGCATGCTGGCGGCCGATATTTCGATGGGCGTGACGCCCTCGTTTTTCTTCAACGCGCTGCCGGCGGCCGTGAAGGTGTCGAATCTGGTGCTGGCGACCGCCAAGTCGGTGGTTTTCGGCCTGCTGATTGCGCTGATAGGCTGCCATTACGGCCTGCGCGTCAAGCCCAATACCGAAAGCCTGGGGCAGGGCACGACGGCTTCGGTGGTCACGTCGATCACCGTCGTCATCCTGGTCGATGCGCTGTTCGCGGTGCTGTTCAAGAGTGTCGGCATATGACGGTCAAGACCGAACCCGTGGTTGAAATCCGCAAGCTGTGGACCATTTTCCAGAATGACGACAAGGAAGCCGTGATTCACAAAGACCTCGACCTGACGGTCGAGCGCGGCGCCATCATGTCGCTGGTCGGCGGCTCGGGCACCGGCAAGACGGTGCTGCTGCGCCAGATGCTCGGGCTGGAAACGCCGGCGCGCGGCGAGATCACCGTGCTGGGCAAGCCGGCCGCCGAACTGGGCAAGCGCGGCGCGGCCATGCGGGTCGGCATGCTGTTCCAGCAGGGCGCGCTGTTTTCAGCGTTCACGGTGCTGGAGAACATCGCCTTTCCCCTGCGCGAACTCAAATGCCTGCCGGGCGAGCTGATCCGCGAGGCCGCCATGGTCAAGCTGCAGATGGTCGGCCTGCCGCCTGACGCGGCCGACAAGATGCCGAGCGACCTGTCGGGCGGCATGATCAAGCGCGTGGCGCTGGCGCGCGCCCTGATCATGGATCCGCCGCTGCTGCTGCTCGACGAGCCGACGGCCGGGCTGGACCCGGAAAGCGCCGACAGCTTTTGCGAGCTGCTGCGCTCGCTGCACCAGGGCATGTGCCTGACGGTGGTGATGGTCACGCACGACCTGGACACAATCTTCGAACTCAGCACCCGGGTTGCCGTGCTGGCCCAGCAAAAAGTCATCATCAACGACACGCCGCAAAAGGTGGTGGCTTTCGAGCACCCCTTCATTCGTGAATTTTTCCTGGGCGAACGCGGCCAGCGCGCCATGGCGCTGCTGACCCCCGCATCCAGCCCGATCTAGAAAGGTTTTCATCATGGAAAACAAGGCCCATGCGCTGATAGCCGGCGCGTTCGTGGTGGTGGTTGCCGCCCTGCTGGCGCTGCTGGGCGTCTGGCTCACGCGCGACGACACCCAGCGCGACCTGTATGAAATGAGCACCGCCGAAACCATCTCCGGCCTGCAGCCGCAGGCCGTGGTGCGGTTTCGCGGCGTGCCGGTCGGCAAGGTCGAGCGCATCGGGTTTGACGACAAGGTCAAGGGCAATGTGCTGATCCGCGTGTCCATTGACCGCGCCGCGCCGATGATGCAGTCCACCTTTGCCACCGTGGCGTCGCAGGGCGTGACCGGCCTGGGCTTCATCCAGCTCGACGACAACGGCGAATCGACCCAGCGCCTGGTGCCCAACGACGACGACCCGCCGCGCATCCCGCTCAAGCCCGGAACGCTGGACAAGCTGCTCAAGCAGAGCGATGCCATCTTCACCCAGGCCGAACAGGCCGCGACGCGGATCAACCAGCTGCTGTCCAGGCAGAACGAAGAAGCCATCAACACCGCCGTCACGCAGCTGGCCGAAGCCGCCAGCAGCATCAACCGCCTGGCCAAGGGCCTGGAGCCGACGGTGGCCACGCTGCCGGCGCTGTCGCGCGATTCCAGCGCGACCATGAAAGCGCTGAAAAGCGCCAGTGATGAAGTCGGCCTCACCGCGCGGCGCCTGAATGAAAAAGGCGGGCCGCTCGACAAGCTGAGGGACGGCGGCACGGCGCTGGCCGCAGGCGTGGAAACCTTCAGCGCGGCCACGCTGCCCAAGCTGGGCGAGGTGGCCGATGAGACGGCGCGCACCATGCGCCAGCTGCGGCGCACCGTCAACGCGGTCGATGACAACCCGCAGGCGCTGATCTTTGGCAACGGCCCGGCCGTCCCCGGCCCCGGCGAGGCCGGCTTTTCCGCCGACGGAGTAAAAAAATGATGCTCTTGAAATCCATCCACGTTACTATTAAAACAATAGCTGCCAGCGCATGTCAGTCGTGCGCAAAGCCTGTTTTTGGCTTGATTTTTGCGCTCGGGCTCGTGGCCGGCTGCTCGGTGGTGGACAAGCCGACCCGCGCCGCCCTGTACGACTTCGGTCCGGGCGAGCTGCCCACCCAGGCAGCCGCGACGCCCGCGCCTGCCTTGCCGCCGTTGGCCATCGCCGACATTGCCACTTCGGGCGGCGCGCTGGACAACCAGGCGGTGCTTTACCGGCTCGGCTACCTGGACGCCCAGCAGCTGCGCCCTTATTCGCAGGCGCGCTGGAGCATGCCGCCGGCCCAGTTGCTGCGCCAGCGTTTGCGCGAACGCCTGGGCCAGCAGCGCGCGGTGTTCAATGCCCGCGAAGGCGTGGCGCTGAACCGCAGCCAGAACGCCAATTTGCTGATGCTGCGCCTGGAGCTGGAGGAATTCAGCCAGTTGTTCAGCGCGCCCGACGCCAGCGTGGGCCTGATTCGCCTGCATGCCACGCTGGTCGAGATCACGCCGGCTGGAGAAAGGCTGGTTGCGCAGCGCAATTTGTCGGTGCAGCGCCCCGCCACCCGCGCCGATGCCGCCGGCGGCGTGCGCGCCCTGACTGCGGCCACCGACGCCGCCATCGACGAGCTGGACCAGTGGCTGCGGCAGATGCCCGCGCGCTGATCGACTGGTTTGCTATTGAAAAAATAGCTGCTGGTGCTTGCTGGACAAGCGCAAAAGACCTGAAGTACTATAAATTCTGAGCCTGGCCAGTAAACAAACCTCAATGCCGCAGGATCGGAAACAGCTTGCCCAGGCCATCGGCCATCACTTCCACCGCCAGCGCGGCCAGGATCAGCCCCATCAGGCGTGTCATGACGTTGATGCCGGTCTTGCCCAGCACCCGGGAAATCGGTTCGGCCAGCGAAAAGCACAGCGCCGTCGCCAGGCCGATCACCATGCCGTAGCCGACCAACGTGCCGAGCTGTAAAAAAGTCTTGGCTTTTTCCGCATAGATCACCACGGTGGACATGGTGGCCGGGCCGGTCAGCAGCGGGATGGTCAGCGGCACCACCGCGATGCTCGCGCCCCGGGCCGCCTTTTCGGCGCCATCTTCGTATTCGTTGGTCAGCGGCTTGGCTTCGGCCGGCTGGGCGTTGAGCATGTTCATGGCGCTGATCAACAGCAGCAGGCCGCCGCCGACCTGGAAGCTGGCCAGCGAGATACCGAAGAACTCCAGGATCTGCAAGCCCAGCAGGGCGCTGACGGCAATCACCACAAAGGCGCTGAACGAGGCCACCACCACCGTGCGCTGGCGCTGCGGCGTTGAAAACCCCTGCGTGTAATGAATGAAAAACGGCACGATGGCCAGCGGGTTGACGATGGCCAGCAGCGTCACCAGGGGCTTGAAGTCCATCAGCGGCCTCCCGTCACGTCCAGCAGCGCGCCGGGGATCAAAACAAGTTGGGACAAACCAGTCTCCTGCAAAAAAAAGCAATCCCGGTTAAAAAGGGATCGGGCTGAAAGCAGTGACTGTACTGACTTCCTGGCAACCACCGGAGAAAAAACCTTGAGCACCACCGTGGACTATTACTTCACCCCGCAAAGCCCCTGGACCTACCTGGGCCACGCGCGTTTTGCGCAGATAGCGCGCGCGGCGGGCGCTGCGGTTCGCGTGCTGCCGATAGACCTGGGCGGCAAGGTCTTTCCGATTTCGGGCGGGCTGCCGCTGGGCCAGCGCGCCCCGCAGCGCCAGGCCTACCGGCTGCTCGAACTGCGCCGCCATGCGGACTTCCTGGGGCTGCCGCTGCATGTCAAACCGAAGTTTTTCCCGGTCTCGGGCGATGACGCCTCGCGCCTCATCATCGCGGTCGATCTGCACGATGGCGTTGAGGCCGCCATGAAGATCAGCGGCGCGATCTTTACCGCGCTGTGGGCGCAGGAACGGCACATTGCGAGCGAAAAGGTGCTGGCCGAACTGCTCAATGAGTGCGGACTGGACGCGGCGCGGCTGGAGCAGTCCTACAGCCAGGCGGTGCAGGAGCGCTACGAGGACAATACCGCGCAAGCCATTCAAGCCGGCATCTTCGGCGCGCCCAGCTACCTGATCGAGGGCGAGCTGTTCTGGGGCCAGGACCGGCTTGATTTTGTCGAGCGCAGGCTCAAGCCGGCCTGACGCTATTGAAAATGAAAACAACGATTCAACCAGGAGCTTTTTCACACCATGGGTCAATTCACCACTCTCACCGCCGCCGACGGCTTCACGCTGTCGGCCTATGTGGCAACGCCCGTAGGCAAGCCGCGCGCCGCCATCGTCGTGCTGCAGGAAATCTTCGGCGTCAATTCGCACATCCGCTCGGTCGCCGACCGCTTTGCCGCCGAAGGCTACCTGGCGGTGGCGCCGGCCACGTTTGACCGCGTCAAGCCCGGCGTGGAACTGGGCTATACCGAGGCCGACATGAATGCCGGCTTTGAACTCAAGACCGCCGTGGATGCCTTGCCGGGCGCCGGCGTGCTGCAGGACATCCAGGCCGCCATCGACCATGCGGGCCGGGCCAGCGGCGGCAAGGTCGGCATCGTCGGCTTTTGCTGGGGCGGCCTGCTGACCTGGAAAGCGGCCTGCCTGCTCAAGGGCCTGTCCGCCGCCGTGCCTTACTACGGCGGCGGCATCACCGGCGAGGGCGAAATCGCCCGCCAGCCGCAGTGCCCGGTGATGGCGCACTTCGGCGACCAGGACCACTGGATTCCGATGGACGGCATCGAAGCGTTCCAAAAGGCGCATCCAGAAGTCGAGGTGCATGTCTATCCGGCCAGCCACGGCTTCAACTGCGACCAGCGCGCCTCCTACAACGAGGCTGCCGCCAAGCTGGCGCGCGAGCGTTCGCTGGCCTTTCTGGCCGACAAGCTGGGCTGAGCGGCCCTTAAACCGAAGACGTCTTCAGCGGGCGTTCCTGCTGGGCGTGTTCGATCTGGGCAATCAGCTTTTCGGGGTGGGTGACCTGCTTGAGAAAGCGCAGCTCGGCATCACCGCTCACGTCAACCCCCACTTTCGCGGCAATTTGCTCCAGCAACTGGAGCATCTTGGTGTTTTCCTGCTCGGTCAGCAGGTTGATCTGCAGGTCCAGCTGGTTGCGCCGGTCGCTGATGCGCAGTTCATAGTTCTGGCTGATCAAAATGAAGGCCGACAGGAAAATCGCCTCCAGCGAAACAACCAGTGTCAGAAAAGTGAACGGGTAGGGGTCGAAATGATGGATGCCCGGCCACGAGTTCAGCGCCAGCCAGACGAAAAACAGCAGCACATGCAGCCAGACAAAGGGCATGGAGCCGCAAAAGCTGGCCACGAAAGCGGCGATGCGGTCGGCGCGGCTGCGTTTGGCCATGGCCTGTTCCTCGACCCGGCGCATCGACTCCACGTTGTCCCGTGTCAGGTCATCGGCGCTGGCCTGGGTCGCGCCAGGGCCGGCATGGATGCGGGACAAAATAGACATCAGGATTCCTTTTTTTGGGGGAGGATTCGGTCTGGCCAGTTCAGCGGACCGCCAGGCCTTGCAGGGTGTACAGGGCATCGGCAACTGCCGCACCTTCGGCGGTATTGTCGAACAGGCACCAGACATTGGCGCCAGACCTGGCCGCCAGTTCAAGCCGAATGATCAGCGCATCGAGCACGGCGCGGTCATACGCCGAGTAATACATGCGCGGCGAGCCATGCAGGCGCACATAGACCAGGCCCGCAAAACAGCCCGGAATGCGGCCAGCCTCATGCACCACCGGGTCGGCCAGCACCCGGCCGACCTGCCAGGCATCGAGCAGGGCGTCGGCCGGCGCGCTGAACCAGCTGGCATGGCGCGGCTCCAGCGCCACCGGGCCGCCGTGGCGCTCGCGCAGGGCGCGCAAGAAGCTGGTCACCGTGGCGGCGTCAAAGGCCAGGCTGGGCGGCAGCTGCACCAGCAGGCAGCCCAGGCGCCCGCCAAGGCCGCCGACCTGGCCCAAAAAGGTGTCGAGCAGCCCGGTGCAATCGGCGAGGCGCCGCTGGTGCGTGATGGTCTTGGGCAGCTTGACCGAAAAGCGGAAGTCGTCCGGCACGCTGGCCGCCCAGCGCGCATAGGTCGCCTCTTGGTGCGGTCGGTAAAACGACGAGTTGATTTCAACCGCGTTCAGGCGCGCGGCATAACGCTGCAGATGCGTGCCGGCGGCAGGAAACCCGGGCCACAGCGCGCGCGGCAGGCTCCAGCCCGCGCAGCCCACCTTGATGCGGGAACCCGGAGAAAGGGTTTGATCGGGAAAGAGGCTGGCTTGCATGGCCCGCAATCATCCGGTCTTTAGCGGCTGGTCCTGGCCAGGTACTGTTTGCGCCAGAACACCGACACCACGACGATCACCAGCAGCAGCATCAAACTGAAGGTCCACCAGAACCCGGCCGAGCTGTGGATGGCCGGCAAAAACTCGAAGTTCATGCCGAAAAATCCGGTGACCAGGTTCAGCGGCAAAAACACCGCCGTCAGCGCCGTCAGGGTGCGCATGATGTCGTTGGTGCGGTGGCTCTGCGCCGAAAAATGCATCTGCACGGCGGTCTCGGCGCTTTGCTCCATGCGCCGCACATGGTGGACGACGCGCTCGATATGCTCCAGCACATCGCGCGAGCGCACCTTGAGCAGTTCGCGCTCGCGCTGCGCGCCCGGCGTGCCAGCGTCGGGCCAGGTTTCTATCGAGTCGAGCCAGTCCTGCAGCGCGGCGCGCTGGTCTTCGCAGATCTCGTCGAGCAGGTGCAGCGCCAGCCGGGCGTCGAGCACCGCACTCCAGTTGTTGAAGCGCGCATTGGGATTGAGCAGCTCGTACTGCCAGTGGTCCATCTGGCGCGTGAGTTCGCGGCGCAGCGCCAGGTAGCCATCGACCATCTGGTTGACGATGCGCAGCATCAGGTCGGCCGGGCTGGCCGGCAGCTTGACGCCGTTGGCGCGCGCTTCGGGCGAGGTGGCGTTGAGCAGCTTGAGCGCGTAGGCTTCGCGCACGCTGCAGCCGGCCGGATGCACCGTCAGCAGCACCCGGTCAAACACCGCAAAGCCGACCGGGCTGGTGTCGATGCGCTTGAGCACCGGCGGCCCGCTGCGCCTGGCGGGCTGGTGCAGCGGCTCGCCGGGCTGGGACAGGTCGGTTTCGGTCTGGCCCGCCGCCAGCCGGCGAAACACCAGCATGTCGTACTGCGAGGTGTAGTCGTAATGCGAGGGCAGCTGGTTGTTCAGCAGGTCGGAGACATGCAGGTCCACCAGCTGGGTGCCGCACAGGCGCTGCAGCGCCGCCTGGATGGGCGCCAGCATCACCTCGAACTCGCGCCGGGCGCAGGCAATCCAGATGAAGCCGTGCGGCGGCAATTCGGCCGGCAGGGCATCGGTTTCGATGACGCCCTGGCTGCCGGAGTTGATGGTGAAGACGCGCATGAAAGCTTAAATCTCTGGTTTCAAGTGTCAAATCGGCTTGTTGCGCATGCCCCGCCTGCATAAATAGCTATGTTTTTAATAGCGATCTATCTGAGCGAACAGGTGCCTGTTTCAACCCTGGCGCAATTTCCTGGCGGCGTCGATGGCAAAGTAGGTCAGCACGCCATCGGCGCCGGCGCGCTTGAAGGCCAGCAGGCTTTCCAGCATCACCGCGTCGTGGTCGAGCCAGCCGTTTTGCGCGGCGGCCTTGAGCATGGCGTATTCGCCGCTGACCTGGTAGGCAAACGTCGGCACCTGGAATTCGTCCTTGACGCGGCGCACCACGTCCAGGTAGGGCATGCCGGGCTTGACCATCACCATGTCCGCGCCTTCGGCAATGTCCATGGCGACTTCGCGCAGCGCTTCGTCGCTGTTGCCGGGGTCCATCTGATAGACCTTTTTGTCCGCCTTGCCCAGGTTGCCGCTGGAGCCGACCGCATCGCGGAACGGGCCGTAAAACGCGCTCGCGTACTTGGCGCTGTAGGCCATGATGCGCGTGTGGATCAGGTCCTGGCTTTCCAGCGCAGCGCGAATCGCGCCGATGCGCCCGTCCATCATGTCGCTGGGCGCGACGATATCGACGCCGGCTTCGGCCTGCGTCAGCGCCTGCCCGACTAGCAGTTCCAGTGTCTCGTCGTTCAGGATGTAGCCGTTGGCGTCGGGCAGTCCGTCCTGTCCGTGGCTGGTGAACGGGTCCAGCGCCACGTCGGTCATCACGCCGAGTTCGGGGAAACGCCTTTTGAGTTCGCGCACCACATGCGGCACCAGGCCTTCCGGGTTCAGCGCTTCCCGGCCGTCCTCGGTTTTCAGCGAGGCGTCGATCACCGGGAACAGCGCCATCACCGGAATGCCCAGCTTCACGCATTCCTCGGCCACCGGCAGCAGCAGGTCCAGGCTCAGGCGCTCGACGCCCGGCATCGAGGCGACCGGTTCACGCCGGTGCTGGCCGGCCAGCACGAACACCGGGTAGATCAGGTCGTGCGCCGTCAGGGCGTTTTCACGCACCAGGTTGCGCGTGAAGCTGTCACGGCGCAGGCGACGGGGGCGGCCCATCGGGAAGGGAGCAAAGTTGGAGGCATGCAGGGTCATGGGGCAAATTGTGCCAAAGCTTTGCGTCTGGCCTGGATTATTTGGAAAGCGCCCATGTGACTGGCATATTTCGCTATTCTTTACATGAAATTACCTGCTATTTCTGACAGGGGTGCTGGAAGTTTGATGTGGGGGGTTTAAAATTAAATTGTGTGGTCTCCAGTGTATGGACGGCTGCATCCCGCTTTTCCTCCCTGAGCGGGGCCTTTGCGTGTGACAGCAAAAAGGCATTTATCCCGGCTGGCCAGCAGGTCGCCGGGATTTTTTTTGGCCGCATAAATATCCGGGTTTGCACTCTTCACAACGGCCCGCTTGCGGTGATCAAGGCCAGGTCAGGAAATGGCCGGGGCTAAACTAGGCGGATGCTCTGGGTCAAATCCTTTCACATCGTCTTCATTGCCAGCTGGTTTGCCGGGCTTTTCTACCTGCCGCGCATTTTCGTCAACCTGGCCATGGTGCCGCCGCACAGCATCGCCGAGCGCGAGCGGCTGATCCTGATGGCCGGCAAGCTGATGCGTTTCACCACCCTCCTGGCCATTCCGGCCGTGGCTCTGGGTCTGTGGCTGTACCTGGGCTACGGCATCGGGCGCGGGCCGGGCAACGGCTGGATGCATGCCAAGCTGGCCGTGGTGGCGCTGGTGATCGGCTATCACCATGCCTGCGGCCGGATGCTGGCCAAGTTCGTCGCCAAGCGCAACACCCACAGCCATGTCTGGCTGCGCTGGTTCAACGAAGTGCCGGTGCTGCTGCTGGTGGCCGCTGTCATTCTGGTGGTGGTCAAGCCGTTCTGACGGCTCGCAGCCCATCTACACGACGTGGCAAACACTCCCCCACCAGCAGACGCAGGCAGGCCGGCTTTGCCGGATGCCATGAGTCGCCCCCTGCAAGGGGGGGCGGAACTACACGCAGCGAAGCGCAGTGAGGACGTCGGGGGTGTGCCATATTCCTCCGTCGGGGATGGGCAAAAGACCACCGCCTGGCCGCTGGCCCTGGTGCTGGTGTGCCTGATCATTTATGCCAGCCTTTATCCGTTTTCGGAGTGGCGCAACCAGGGCATTTCGCCGCTGCGTTTCCTGACCTCGCCCTTGCCCAAATACTGGACCGGTTTTGATGTCGGCACCAATTTGCTGGGTTATGCGCCGCTGGGCTTTTTGCTGGCCCTGTCGGCGCTGCGCAGCCGGCGCGTCGCCTGGGCGGTCAGCGTGTCGGTTCTTGGCGCTGCACTGCTGTCGCTGGCGATGGAATCGCTGCAGAGTTATTTGCCGTCGCGCATTCCTTCGAATGTCGATCTGGCGCTGAACACGCTGGGCGCCTGGCTGGGCGCCTGCTGCGCCCTGGCGCTGGAGCGATCCGGGCTGGTGGGCCGCTGGGGCCGCGTGAGGGCGCGCTGGTTTTCGCCCGATGCGCGCAGCGTGCTGGTGCTGCTGCTGCTGTGGCCGCTGGCCTTGCTGTTTCCGGCTGCGGTGCCGATGGGCCTGGGCCAGGTGTTCGAGCGGCTGGAGACGGCGCTGGCCGATGCGCTGGCCGACACGCCTTTCCTGGAGTGGATGCCGATGCGCGAGGTCGAACTCCAGCCCCTGGTGCCCATCGCCGAGCTGGTCTGCGTGGCGCTGGGCGTGCTGATTCCCTGCCTGCTCGGCTATTGCGTGGTCCGCACGCTGTGGCAGCGCGCGGTGTTTGCCGCCGCGACGATTGCGCTCGGCCTGGGCGCGTCGGCCCTGTCGGCGGCGCTCAGCTACGGGCCGGAACACGCCTGGGCCTGGCTCGATGCGCCGGTGCGGGTCGGCATCGGACTGGCCGTGGTACTGGCCGTGCTGCTGCTGGCCTTGCCGCGCCGCGTTGCCGCCGCGCTGGCGCTGCTGGCGCTGGCCATTCACCTGAGCCTGCTCAACCAGGCGCCCGCCGACCCTTACTTTGCCCAGACACTGCAAATCTGGGAGCAGGGCCGGTTCATCCATTTCTATGGCCTGGTGCAGTGGCTGGGCTGGCTCTGGCCGTATGCGGCATTGACCTGCCTGGTGGCAAGGCTTTCCAGCCACGAACCGCAAGCAGCCGCTGAAAAGTAAAATCGCCCGATGACTCTTGCTGCCACCCAAACCACTTCGTCCGATGCCGCCAAGCCGGACTCCTATTACGAACGCCACATCTTCTTTTGCCTGAACCAGCGCACTGGCGAGCCGTGCTGCGCCGACCAGGGCGCGCAGCAGGCGTTCGACCGCTGCAAGTCGCTGGTCAAGGCCGCCGGGCTGGCCGGGCCGGGCAAGGTGCGGGTCAACAAGGCCGGCTGCCTGGACCGCTGCGCCGGCGGCCCGGTGGCGGTGGTCTATCCGGAGGCGGTCTGGTACAGCTATGTGGACGCCAGCGACATCGACGAGATTGTCGAGTCGCACCTGTTGAACGGCCAGGTGGTCGAGCGCCTGCTGACGCCGCCGCATCTGGGGCGCTGAAACGTGCCCGCCGCGTGGCCCGCATCAAAAACAAGCATCATTTATGCCTTTTGCGCAATAGCAGCGGGCGCAGTAAGCTATTATTTATATAGCAAATCATCGGCTCGAAAGCATTTCTCATGAACTCTAAAACCCAAAAGTCCAGCATCGCAGGCCCGGCCGGCGCGCTGGACATTGCGCTGGACCTGCCGGCTGGCGAATCACGCGGCATCGCCGTGATTGCCCATCCGCATCCGCTGTTCGGCGGCACGCTGGACAACAAGGTGGTGCAGACGCTGGCGCGGGCTTTCGTGCAGACCGGCTGGACGGCGGTGCGCTTTAACTTTCGCGGCGTCGGCGGCAGCGCCGGCAGCCATGACGAAGGACGCGGCGAACTGGAGGATTTTCTGGCGGTGGTGCAGCATGTGGCGCCCGCCGGCGAAGGCCAGGCCGCGCTGGCGCTGGCCGGGTTCTCGTTCGGTGCTTTTGTCACCACCCATGCCTTTGAACGCCTGCATGCCGGCCGCCCGATAGAAAAGCTGGTGCTGGTCGGCACCAGCGTTAGCCGCGCCCCCGCTGCGCCGGTGGATGCCGCCGCGCACAACAAAACCCTGGTGGTGCATGGCGAGCAGGACGACACCGTGCTGCTGTCAGCCGTGATGGACTGGGCGCGTCCGCAGGCACTGCCTGTCACGGTGGTGCCGGGGGTTGGTCATTTCTTTCATGGACAATTGCCGCTGCTGAAAAATCTGGTGATTCGCCACCTGGCTTCGCCTGCGGTTTGAATCTTTTTGATCCTGCGCGGTCTGTCGTTACTTCTGCCATCCTTTTCCTGAATTTCATCAACCGGTTTTTTTCCATGCAATGCTTCCTCAAGGCCCCCGCCGGCCTGCGCGGCCTCGCCGCCACTTTCGTCCTGCTTGTCTCGGTGGCGCTTCCCGCCGCGCATGCCCAGGCACCGCAGGTGCCTGAAATCGCCGCACGCTCCTATCTGCTGCTCGACGTCACGGCCAACCAGATCCTGGCCGCCAAGGACATCGATTCTCCGGTCGAGCCGGCGTCGCTGACCAAGCTGATGACCGAATACCTGGTGTTCGATGCGCTCAAGTCCAAGAAGATCACGCTCCAGCAGACCTTCGGCGTCAGCCAGCGCGCCTGGAAAATGCCGGGTTCGCGCATGTTCATCGACCCGAAAATGCAGGTTCCGGTCGAAGACTTGATCAAGGGCATGATCGTGCAGTCGGGCAACGACGCCACCATGGCGCTGGCCGAGGGCGTGGGCGGAACGGCCGAGCATTTCGTGGAGCTGATGAACCAGCAGGCCAAGGCGCTGGGCATGAAATCGACCAGCTACAAAAACCCCGAAGGCCTGACCGAAGCCGGCCACATCACCACGGCGCGCGACCTGAGCATTTTGTCCACCCGCCTGATGAGCGACTTCCCTGATTACATCGGCTACTCGGCCATCAAGAAGTACCGCTACCCCGGCACGCCAGCCACCAACGACACCAACCGCAACACGCTGCTGTTTCGCGACCCGACGGTCGATGGCCTGAAAACCGGCCACACCAACGCTGCCGGCTATTGCATGATTGCCACGGCCAAGCGCGAATTTCCCAATCTGGGCGCAGCCGGCAAGCCCGGCGGCAGGCGCCTGCTGGCCATCGTGCTGGGAACCACCAGCGACAGCGCCCGCGCGACCGAGTCGCAAAAACTGCTGAACTGGGGTTACACCGCCTTCGAAGCGGTCAAGCTGTTCGATGCCGGCCAGGCGGTGGTGACGCCTGCGGTCTGGAAAGGCAAGGACGCGGTCGTCAAGCTGGGTCGTCCCGAAGCGATCGTGGTGGCTGTGACGGCCGGCAGCGCCTCCAGGCTCAAAACCCAGGTGGCCCGGCCCGAGCCGCTGGTCGCGCCCTTCAAGAAGGGCCAGCCGGTGGGCAGCCTGAAGATCATGCTGGGCGACAACCCCGCGCCCATGGCCGAAGTGCCGCTGGTGGCGCTGGAAACCGTCGAAGAAGCCGGCATCATGGGCCGCGCCTGGGATTCGATCCGGCTGTGGATCAAGTAATAAAGAGGCTGCTGGTGCGCCTGTTATCAGGCCCAACTTGAGCCTTTTTGCCATCCAGCTTATACTAGAAGGCTTTTCCGCTTTTGGTGCGGGAAAGTTTTCCGTATTTTTATATCGTTTTCCAGACGTTTAGGGACGTTTTCAATGCCAACCATCAATCAATTAGTTCGTCAGGGGCGCGAGGTCGAAAAGATCAAGTCAAAAAGCCCTGCGATGGAAAATTCTCCACAGCGCCGCGGTGTTTGCACCCGTGTTTACACCACGACGCCTAAAAAGCCAAACTCCGCTCTGCGTAAAGTCGCCAAGGTGCGCCTGACCAACGGGTTCGAGATCATTTCCTACATCGGCGGCGAAGGCCACAATCTGCAGGAACACAGCGTGGTGCTGGTTCGCGGCGGCCGGGTCAAGGATTTGCCGGGTGTGCGTTACCACATCGTTCGTGGCTCGCTCGATTTGCAAGGCGTGAAAGACCGCAAGCAGTCGCGTTCCAAGTACGGCGCGAAGCGTCCAAAGGCCAAATAAGCCAATCGGTTCGAACCTTGCGGTTCGCGCCAGAAAATGTCGTGAGTTGTCATGACTATTTTCAAAAAACAGGTGCTTGACTCATCCTGGCCGATGTTTTGAGCGAAGTGACCCAAGTGCAAGTTGTTTGCGCCGGTCGAGTAAGTGAGGGTTTGCTAACTCTCGCGGTGTTGCCCAAAGCAGCGCCAACTGAAGCAAAGAGGTGAAAAAATGCCACGTCGTCGCGAAGTCCCTAAACGTGAAATTCTTCCTGATCCAAAATTTGGCGATGTCGATCTTGCCAAATTCATGAACGTGATCATGCAAGGCGGCAAGAAAGCCGTCGCAGAGCGCATCATTTACGGCGCTCTGGAGCAAATCGAGAAAAAGAACCCCGGCAAAGACCCGCTGGAGGCTTTTCACATGGCCATCGGCAACATCAAGCCCATGGTTGAAGTGAAGTCCCGCCGCGTCGGTGGTGCAAACTACCAGGTGCCGGTTGAAGTGCGTCCTGTCCGCCGCATGGCGCTGGCCATGCGCTGGTTGAAGGAAGCTGCCAAGAAGCGTGGCGAAAAATCGATGTCATTGCGTCTGGCCAATGAATTGATGGAAGCCACCGAAGGCCGTGGCGGCGCCATGAAAAAGCGTGACGAAGTTCACCGCATGGCCGAAGCCAACAAGGCGTTCAGCCACTTCCGCTTCTAAGTCAAATCGATTGCAGTGTTGACTGCGCGTATTTGACGGGTTGCCGCCGGTCATTCAAGGTTACCAAAAGACCTTGACTCCTGGCGGTTCAACCCCAACTCCTGCCGGCTCGGTGCCAAAAGCGCCCAGCCGGCAGACGCGTAGAAAAACAAGAGAAATATCTTGGCAACGAGTCTTTGTTCGCAACATCGAACTGAAAGTTATTTATGTCCCGCGCTACCCCCATTAAAAACTACCGCAATATTGGTATTTCCGCGCACATTGATGCCGGCAAGACCACCACCACCGAGCGGATTCTTTTCTACACCGGCGTGAGCCACAAGATCGGTGAAGTTCACGATGGCGCCGCCACGATGGACTGGATGGAGCAGGAGCAGGAGCGTGGCATCACGATTACCTCTGCCGCCACCACCTGCTTCTGGAAGGGCATGGACTCGACCTTGGGCGAACACCGCATCAACATCATCGACACCCCGGGCCACGTTGACTTCACGATTGAAGTCGAGCGCTCGATGCGCGTGCTTGACGGTGCCTGCATGGTTTACTGCGCCGTGGGTGGCGTGCAGCCCCAGTCCGAAACTGTCTGGCGTCAGGCCAACAAGTACAAAGTGCCGCGTCTGGCCTTTGTCAACAAGATGGACCGCACCGGCGCGAACTTCTTCAAGGTCGTCGAGGGCATGAAGCTGCGCCTGAAGGCCAACCCTGTGCCCATGGTGATCCCTATCGGCGCTGAAGAAAACTTCACCGGCGTGGTCGATCTGCTGATGATGAAGGCCATCATCTGGGATGAAGCCTCGCAGGGCATGAAGTTTGAGTACCGTGACATTCCGGCCGATCTGGTGGACACGGCCAATGAATGGCGCGAAAAGATGGTCGAGGCTGCAGCCGAAGCCAACGAAGAGCTGATGAACAAATACCTCGAAGAAGGCGATTTGTCCGAAGCAGAAATTAAGTTCGGCATTCGTGCCCGCACGATTGCCAGCGAAATCCAGCCGATGTACTGCGGCTCGGCCTTCAAGAATAAGGGCGTGCAGCGCATGCTGGACGCCGTGATTGAATTCATGCCTTCGCCGATCGACATTCCACCTGTCAAGGGCACGGATGATGATGAAGAGCCTGTCACCCGCATGGCCGATGACTCTGAAAAGTTTGCCGCTCTGGCGTTCAAGCTGATGACCGACCCGTTCGTGGGCCAGTTGACCTTTGTGCGCGTCTATTCCGGCGTGCTGAAAAAGGGCGACACTGTTTACAACCCCATCAAGGGCAAGAAAGAGCGTATCGGCCGTATCGTGCAGATGCACGCCAACGAACGTCAGGAAGTCAGTGAAATCGTCGCGGGTGACATCGCAGCCTGCGTGGGCTTGAAAGACGTGACCACCGGCGAGACGCTGTGTGATCCCGATGCCATCATCATGCTGGAGCGCATGGTGTTCCCTGAGCCCGTGATTGCCCAGGCCGTCGAGCCGAAAACCAAGGCTGACCAGGAAAAAATGGGTATCGCCCTGCAGCGCCTGGCCGCGGAAGATCCATCGTTCCGCGTCAAGACCGACGAAGAATCGGGCCAGACCATCATCGCCGGCATGGGCGAGCTGCATCTGGAAATCATCGTTGACCGCATGAAGCGCGAATTCGGCGTTGAAGCCAACGTCGGAAAGCCGCAAGTGGCCTACCGCGAAACCATCCGCAAGACGATTGAAGATGCCGAAGGCAAGTTCGTGCGTCAGTCCGGCGGCAAGGGCCAGTACGGCCATGTGGTGCTCAAGATCGAGCCGAACGAGCCTGGCAAGGGTATCGAGTTCATCGACGCGATCAAGGGCGGTGTGGTTCCTCGCGAATACATTCCTGCGGTGGAAAAGGGTATCAACGAAGCCGTGACGTCGGGCGTGCTCGCCGGTTACCCGGTGGTTGACGTCAAGGTCACGCTGCACTTCGGCTCTTACCACGACGTGGACTCGAACGAACTCGCGTTCAAGATGGCCGCGATTTTTGGCTTCAAGGAAGGCTGCCGCAAGGCTGGCCCGGTCATTCTTGAGCCGATGATGGCCGTCGAAGTCGAAACGCCTGAGGACTATGCCGGCAACGTGATGGGCGATCTGGCCTCACGCCGCGGCATGGTGCAGGGCATGGAAGACATGGTCGGTGGTGGCAAGGCCATCAAGGCTGAAGTGCCCTTGTCCGAAATGTTCGGCTACTCGACCACGCTGCGTTCTGCAACTCAGGGTCGTGCGACCTACTCGATGGAGTTCAAGCACTACACCGAAGCGCCGCGCAATGTGTCCGAAGCCATCATGGCTGCCCGCGCGAAGTAAACCCAGGCCGATGCCGGTGCCAAAAGCGCCGGCATCAAATTTTTCCTGTCTGCGATTGTGTGCCCCCCACTGCCCGTGGTGATGGAACCAGCAACACAGTGCAGACATTAAACCGTACACGGGCGAGTTCTTTATCTGGAGATAAAAATGGCAAAAGAGAAATTTTCGCGGACCAAGCCGCACGTAAACGTCGGCACGATTGGCCACGTTGACCATGGCAAGACCACGCTGACGGCAGCGATTGCGACCGTGCTGGCCGCCAAGTTCGGCGGCGAAGCCAAGGCGTACGACCAGATCGACGCGGCGCCCGAAGAAAAAGCGCGCGGCATCACCATCAACACCGCCCACGTCGAATACGAAACGGCTGCCCGCCACTACGCCCACGTTGACTGCCCGGGCCACGCCGACTATGTGAAGAACATGATCACGGGCGCTGCGCAGATGGACGGCGCCATTTTGGTCTGCTCGGCCGCTGACGGCCCGATGCCCCAGACCCGCGAGCACATCCTGCTGGCCCGCCAGGTGGGCGTGCCTTACATCATCGTGTTCCTGAACAAGTGCGACATGGTCGATGACGCCGAACTGCTCGAACTCGTCGAGATGGAAGTGCGCGAGCTGCTCGACAAGTACGATTTCCCTGGCGACGACACCCCCATCATCCACGGCTCGGCCAAGCTCGCGCTCGAAGGCGACAAGGGTCCGCTGGGCGAAGAAGCCATCATGAAGCTGGCCGACGCACTGGACAACTACATTCCCCTGCCAGAGCGCGCTGTTGACGGCGCCTTCCTGATGCCCGTGGAAGACGTGTTCTCCATCTCCGGCCGCGGCACCGTCGTGACCGGCCGTATCGAGCGCGGCATCATCAAGGTCGGCGAAGAAATCGAGATCGTCGGTATCGCTGACACGCAAAAGACCATCTGCACCGGCGTGGAAATGTTCCGCAAGCTGCTCGACCAGGGCCAGGCTGGCGACAACGTCGGTATCCTGCTGCGCGGCACCAAGCGCGAAGACGTGCAGCGCGGCCAGGTGCTGTGCAAGCCCGGCTCGATCAAGCCGCACACGCACTTCACCGGCGAGATCTATGTCCTGTCGAAAGACGAAGGCGGCCGTCACACGCCTTTCTTCAACAACTACCGTCCCCAGTTCTACTTCCGCACGACGGACGTGACCGGCGCGATCGAGTTGCCAGAAGGCAAGGAAATGGTCATGCCCGGCGACAACGTGTCGATCACCGTCAAGCTGATCAACCCGATTGCCATGGAAGAAGGCCTGCGCTTCGCCATCCGCGAAGGCGGCCGTACCGTGGGCGCTGGCGTTGTGGCCAAGATCCTCGCGTAATTCCCCAGAACAACCCAAGGAATTACCATGGCCACCAAGCAAAAAATCCGTATCCGTCTCAAAGCGTTTGACTACAAACTGATTGACCAGTCAGCCGCCGAGATCGTTGACACCGCCAAGCGCACCGGCGCGATTGTCAAGGGACCCGTGCCCCTGCCAACCCGCATGAAGCGCTTTGACATCCTGCGTTCGCCCCACGTCAACAAGACGAGCCGCGACCAGCTGGAAATCCGCACGCACCAGCGCCTGATGGACATCGTTGACCCCACGGACAAGACCGTTGACGCGTTGATGAAGCTCGATCTGCCTGCTGGCGTGGACGTCGAAATCAAGCTGCAGTAAACGAAAACTGAAGTAGGCGTGAACGTGTTGGGTGAAAATCCAACATCATGGCTTCTTCAATTTCTTCTGGTCTAGCGCGGATTTGCCATTTTTGGCAGTCTGCGCTATACTTTTGGGCTGGCCTAAATTCGCCATGAGAAATCGTTATGAATTTAGGGGCAGTTTTATTAACAGTCTTTCACATCAAAACGCTTGCCACCAATTGAAGTGGCAACGGTGGAAGTTACGAAAGAAAATCATGAGTCTGAGCAACTCCCTCGGGTTGCTGGGCCGCAAGGTGGGCATGATGCGTCTGTTCACTGATGATGGGGACACAGTTCCTGTCACAGTGGTGGATGTGTCAAACAACCGCGTGACCCAGGTTAAAACCGAAGCAAATGACGGCTACGATGCCCTCCAAGTGGCATTTGGCTCGCGCAAAGCATCGCGCGTGACCAAGCCTGAAGCCGGCCACCTTGCGAAAGCAGGCGTTGAAGCTGGTGAAATCCTGAAAGAATTCCGCGTGACGGCTGACGTTGCAGGTAAATATGCCGCTGGTACCGTTGTGCCCGCTGCTGATATCTTTGCTGTCGGCCAGTTGGTGGATGTGCAGGGTACTTCCATTGGTAAAGGCTTTGCCGGCACCATCAAGCGTCACAAGATGAGCTCGCAGCGCGCGTCGCACGGTAACAGCCGTTCGCACAACGTTCCCGGCTCCATCGGCATGGCGCAGGATCCTGGTCGCGTGTTTCCTGGTAAACGCATGACGGGCCATCTGGGTGATGTCACCAAGACCACGCAAAACCTCGACATCGTGCGCATTGACGAAGCCCGTCAACTGCTGATGATCCGTGGCGCCGTGCCTGGTTCCAAAGGCGGTTTTGTGACGGTTCGCGCCGCCATCAAGGCCAAACCAACCGCTGCCAAAGGAGCGAACTGATGCAGGTCGAACTCCTGAATGACCAGGGTCTGTCATCGTCCAAAGTGGACGTGTCCGACACCGTTTTTGGTCGCGAATACAACGAAAGCCTGATTCATCAGGTGATCGTGGCCTTCCAGGCCAACGCCCGCCAGGGCACCCGTGCCCAGAAGGACCGTGAGCAGGTTCGTCACTCGACCAAGAAGCCTTTTAAACAAAAGGGCACTGGCCGCGCACGTGCAGGTATGACGTCTTCCCCGCTGTGGCGCGGAGGCGGTCGTATTTTCCCGAACATGCCTGATGAAAACTTCACGCACAAGATCAACAAGAAAATGTATCGTGCCGGCATGGCTTCGATCTTTTCGCAGCTGGCGCGCGAAGGCCGCCTGGCTGTGGTTGATTCCCTGACCGTGGATTCACCCAAGACGAAAGTTCTGGCTGACAAATTCAAGGCCATGAACCTCAACTCGGTGCTGGTGATTGCTGATCAGGTTGATGAAAACCTGTACCTGGCATCGCGCAATCTGGTCAACATCCTGGTTGTTGAGCCCCGCTATGCCGACCCGCTGTCACTGGTGCACTACAAAAAGGTGCTCGTGACCAAGGCTGCCATGGACCAACTCAAGGAGATGTTCGCATGAGCGCCGTGAACGCCCAAACCAAATATGACGAAGGCCGCCTGATGCAGGTTTTGGTCGCTCCCATCGTGTCTGAAAAGGCCACGATGATTGCGGAAAAATCCAATTCGGTCACCTTCAAGGTCCTGCAGGACGCTACCAAGTATGAAATCAAGGCCGCTGTGGAATTGATGTTCAAGGTAAACGTCAAGGCTGTGGCCGTACTGAACATCAAAGGCAAGACCAAGCGCTTTGGCAAGTCTGTAGGCCGCCGGGACAACCTGCGCAAAGCCTACGTGACGCTGCAGGCCGGTCAAGAGCTGAACCTCGGTGGGGAGTCCGCATAATGGCCGTCATTAAGATGAAACCCACCTCGCCGGGTATGCGCGGCATGGTGAAGATTTCCCGGGATCACCTGCACAAGGGTGAACCTTACGCGCCGCTGCTCGAACCCCAGTTCCAGCACTCCGGCCGTAACAACAACGGGCACATCACCGTGCGCCACAAAGGCGGCGGTCACAAGCACCACTACCGCGTGGTTGACTTCAAGCGCAACAAGGATGCCATTCCGGCTAAGGTCGAGCGTATCGAGTACGACCCCAACCGCACGGCGCACATTGCCCTGATTTGCTACGCCGACGGCGAGCGTGCTTACATCATTGCCCCTCGCGGCCTTGAAGTTGGTGCCACGATCCTCAGCGGTTCGGAAGCACCGATTCGCGTCGGTAACACGCTGCCGATCCGCAACATCCCTGTGGGCTCCACCATCCACTGCATCGAGATGCAAATCGGCAAGGGCGCGCAAATTGCGCGTTCCGCCGGTACATCGGCGACGCTGCTGGCCCGTGAAGGCACCTACGCCCAGGTGCGCATGCGCTCGGGTGAAGTTCGCAAGATCCACATCGAATGCCGCGCCACCATCGGTGAAGTCGCCAACGAAGAGCACAGCCTGCGCCGCCTCGGCAAAGCCGGTGTGAAGCGCTGGATGGGTATTCGCCCGACCGTTCGCGGTGTGGTCATGAACCCGGTCGATCACCCACACGGTGGCGGCGAAGGCAAGACCGGCGAAGGTCGCCATCCTGTCGATCCATGGGGTAACCTGACCAAGGGCTACCGCACCCGCAACAACAAGCGCACGCAAGTGATGATTGTTTCGCGTCGCAAGAAGTAAGGGCTAAGCCATGACACGTTCACTCAAAAAAGGTCCATTTGTCGACCATCATTTGGTAGCCAAGGCTGATAAAGCCGTTACCAATAAAGACAAAAAGCCGATCAAGACCTGGTCGCGCCGCTCCATGATCCTGCCCGAGTTCATCGGCCTGACCATCGCCGTGCATAACGGTAAGCAGCACGTCCCTGTCTACATCACCGATCAAATGGTTGGCCACAAGCTGGGCGAGTTCGCACTCACCCGGACTTTCAAAGGTCATCCGGCTGACAAAAAAGTTGTGAGAAAGTAAGGAAAGACCATGGAAACACGTGCAACCCTCCGGGGCGTTCGTCTGTCGGTCGACAAGGGCCGTCTGGTCGCTGACCTGATCCGCGGCAAGAAAGTGGATCAAGCGCTCAACATCCTGAATTTCACGCAGAAAAAAGCTGCTGGAATCATCAAGAAGGTTGTGGAGTCCGCCATCGCCAACGCTGAACACAACGACGGTGCCGATATCGACGAGTTGAGGGTGAAAACCATCTATGTCGAGCAAGGCGCCACGCTCAAGCGTTTCTCCGCGCGCGCCAAAGGCCGCGGCAACAGCATCAGCAAGCCTACGTGCCATGTGTACGTGGTCGTTGGCAACTAAGGGCAGCAGGATATGGGACAAAAAATCAACCCAACCGGTTTCCGGCTGTCAATCAGCCGCAACTGGTCCAGCCGCTGGTACGCCAACAACCGTGACTTCGCCGGCATGCTGGCCGAAGACATCAAGGTGCGCGAGTACCTGAAGAAGAAGCTCAAGAATGCCGCGGTTTCGCGCGTTCTGATCGAGCGTCCCGCCAAGAATGCCCGCATCACGATTTTCTCGGCTCGTCCGGGCGTCGTGATCGGCAAAAAAGGCGAGGACATCGAAGCCCTCAAGAAGGAACTGAGCCGCCAGTTGGGCGTGCCGGTTGCCGTGAACATCGAAGAAGTTCGCAAGCCTGAAATTGATGCCAAGCTGATCGCCGACAGCATCACCCAGCAGCTTGAAAAACGCATCATGTTCCGCCGTGCCATGAAGCGCGCCATGCAAAACGCCATGCGTCTGGGTGCCCTGGGCATCAAGATCATGTCGTCTGGCCGCTTGAACGGCATTGAAATCGCTCGTTGCGAGTGGTATCGCGAAGGTCGCGTGCCCCTTCACACGCTGCGCGCCGACATCGACTACGGCACCTCGGAAGCCCAAACCACCTACGGCATCATCGGTGTCAAGGTCTGGGTCTATAAGGGTGACACGCTGGGCCGCAATGACGGCACGGGCGCCAAGATGATCGAAGTGGCCGACGAAGAGCGCAAGCCGCGCGGCCCGCGCCGTGACGCACGTCCAGGTGACCGTCCGGACCGTGGCGCGCCTCGCGGCGCCCCGCGCGCCCCGCGCGGCAACTATGCTCCGGCTGACGGCAGCGACAAGCCAGCTGAAGCCGCTGGCGCCGACAACAACACCGTTAAGCGCGTCCGCAAAGCCGCGCCAGCTGCAGCAGCTGACGGTGCCAAGACCGAGTAATCGGTCTAATAACGGAGAATAAACATGCTGCAACCCGCTCGCAGAAAATACCGCAAAGAGCAAAAAGGCCGTAACACAGGTGTCGCCACCCGTGGTAACTCGGTTGCGTTTGGGGACTTCGGTCTCAAATGCACCGACCGTGGTCGCCTGACTGCTCGTCAACTCGAAGCCGCACGCCGTGCGATTTCCCGTCACGTCAAACGTGGCGGCCGTATCTGGATCCGTGTCTTCCCGGACAAGCCGATTTCCCAAAAGCCTGCTGAAGTGCGCATGGGTAACGGTAAAGGCAATCCAGAGTACTACGTGGCTGAAATCCAGCCCGGCAAGATCGTTTTCGAAATTGTCGGCGTGACTGAAGAACTGGCCCGCGAAGCGTTCCGCCTGGCATCCGCCAAGCTGCCGCTGCGCACGACGTTCGTCAGCCGCATGATCGGCCAGTAATCAGGAGAATGAAGAAATGAACACTACTGAACTGCGCCAAAAAGACGTTGACGGTCTGAAAGCCGAAGTCAAAGAGCTGCAAAAAGCCCACTTTGGCCTGCGTATGCAAAAAGCCACGCAGCAACTGACCAACACTTCCACGCTGCGCTCGACGCGCCGTGCCATCGCTCGTGCCAAAACCATTTTGGCCGAAACCATCGTCAAGCAAGGAGCCAAATAATGACGGAAGCTAAAAAATCCCTCAAGCGCACCTTGATTGGCAAGGTGGTCAGCGACAAGCGCGCCAAGACCGTCACGGTTCTGGTCGAACGCCGCGTGAAGCACGAGCTGTACGGCAAGATCGTGTCCCTGTCCAGCAAGTACCACGCCCATGACGAAAAGGGCGAGTTCAAGACAGGCGACGTGATCGAGATCACCGAAAGCCGTCCTATCTCCAAGACCAAGAACTGGGTTGTGACCCGCTTGGTGCAAAAGGCTGAAATCGTTTAAGTCCACAAGACTTTGGCGGCTACGTCCTCAAAAAGGCCCACACAGTGGGCCTTTTTTGTTTTCGTTTCCTGTGAGTGTTCGGGCAATCTTGCTTCAAAGACCGTGCTTAACCGATGACTCTTGGGGTGAGACAAAATGCTGCCCGCAACGTGATTTTTCGTTGAGTCCAAACAAGGAGCACCCATGATTAAAGTAGGCGATACCCTTCCCGCAGCCACGCTGATGGAATTTGTCGAAGTCGAAGGCAACGGCTGCAGCCTCGGGCCCAATCCGGTCGATGTGGCCCAGGCCAGTGCCGGCAAGACGATTGCCCTGTTTGCCGTGCCAGGCGCTTTCACGCCGACCTGCTCGGCCAAGCATGTGCCCGGTTATGTCGCGAAGTTCGCCGAATTCAAGGCCGCTGGCGTCGATGAAATCTGGTGCCTCAGCGTGAACGATGCGTTCGTGATGGGCGCCTGGGCGCGCGACCAGAAAACCGAGGGCAAGGTACGCATGCTGGCCGATGGCGATGCCGCTTTCGCCCAAGCCACCGGCCTGACGCTGGACCTGAACGGCAAGGGTCTTGGCCTGCGCAGCAACCGCTACTCGATGCTGGTCAAGGATGGCAAGGTCGCGAGCCTGAATATCGAAGGGCCGGGCAAGTTTGAAGTCAGCGATGCGGATACGCTGCTGGCGCAAGTCGCTGCCTGATCGTCCCCCCCCCCTCTTGATTTCAAAAAAGCCGCAACTCGCAAGAGTGGCGGCTTTTTTATCGGCCCCCTACAGATCGGCTTTCAGATAGTGGGCACCGGGAATCGGGTTGTGGTAGTAGGGCGGAATGTCCACAAAGCCCAGCTCGGCATACAGCGCCCGGGCCGATTCCATGTCGTCCAGCGTGTCGAGCAGCACGCAGTGATAGCCCGCCATGCGCGCTGCATCGAGTGCTGCTTCAGCCAGCTGCCGGCCCAGGCCAAAGCGGCGAAAAGCCTTGCGAACATACAGGCGTTTCATTTCAGCGGCGTTGGGGTAATCGGCTGAATCCAGCGCGCGCAAGCCGCAGCAGCCGGCGATTTCCCCATCCACCAGGGCCAGCATCAGAGCCCCGCCGGGTTCGCCATATTCACCCGGCAAGTCGGCCAGCTCAGCTTCAAAGTTCTGGAAGCACAGGTCAACGCCCAGTTGCTTCGCATATTCGAGAAAAATCTGCCGCGTGGCGGCCAGTTGATCGGGAGAATCGGGCGTGATGAACTGAATGGTGGGTCGTGACACGGTGTCGCTTGAGAAAAAATCGGCCTTCAGTTTAGCCGCATGCCAAGGATGAGCTTGTCAGAAAGCGGCAGCCTCCAGCGTGGATACCCAATAGGCGACTCCCGCGCACAGCATGAAAAGCAGCAGTGCGGCCGTGCGGGACGCCGTGTCGTCGCGTGAGGCAGGCACCTTCACCACCAGTTCCTTGTCGCCGTGCAGCATGGCGCCCACCAGGTTGTGTTTGCGCAGCAGGTAAACCACGATGGCGCCAATGTGCAGCAGCACCAGGCCCAGGAGTATCCATTTGCCGATGTTCGCGTGGTAGTCGGTGGCCAGGCTGACCGTGGCGTTCGCGACAAAACGGGTTAGCGGTCCGGAAAAGGCAATTTCATCATCGCTGAGCAGGCCGCTGGCCACCTGCAGTACCAGAAACCCGAGCATCGCAAAGACCGACAGGGCGCCGATAGGGTTGTGGCCGACGGAGTGTTCTGGCTTGCCCTTTCCCTTGAGGTAATGGATGAGGCTTTGTGGCGCATAGATGAAGGCCCCAAAACGTGACCAGCGCCCGCCCACCAGGCCCCACAGAATGCGAAACAGCAGCAGTGCCAGCACCCCATAGCCAAAGCGGAAGTGCCAGACCATGGCATTGCCGCCGAGGGTGCCGCTGATCGCCAGCCCGGTGATGGCGGCGACCAGCGTCCAGTGGAAAAGCCGCGTCGGCAAGTCCCAGACGCGTACCTTGGTCAGGGTTTTGTTGCTGTACATTTTCATCCTCGTTATTTTTTCTTGCGAAGGCTGGCGCCTTTGGGATCGTGCGGGTTGCCGCGCTGGCGCATTGGTGCTTTTCCCCAGCCGATAAGTTCCGGTGGAACTTATCGGCACTTGCCAAACTCCAGCAAATCGGCAACAAGCGTAACAGTGTTGCCGCTTCACTCCATCCCAACAACCACGAGGAATTCAATGAAAGCTTTTGTCTGTATTGCTGCCGCGGCCAGCCTGTTTGCCTGGGCTGCCCCGGCCTCGGCGCAGTTTGCCAAGCCTGAAGACGCCGTCAAATACCGCCAGAGCGCGCTGTCGGTCATGGGCACGCATTTCGGCCGCCTGGGCGCCATGGTCAACGGCAAGGTGCCGTTCGATGCCAAGGTGGCTGCCGACAGTGCCGAACTGGTCGCCACGATGGCCAAATTGCCATGGGCCGGTTTCGGTCCCGGCACCGACAAGGACAGCCGCAGCAAGGCGATGTCGGAAGTCTGGACCGAGCAGGCCAAGTTCAAGGCCGGAAGCGACAAGCTGGCGGCTGAATCAGTCAAGCTGGCTGCTGCGGGCAAGACCGGCAACCTCGACGCGCTGAAGACGGCTTTCGGCGCGACGGCGGAAACCTGCAAAGCCTGCCACGACGCTTTCCGCAACAAGTGAGTTCAGCACCCAAGGGCTGATTCACTACTGTTTTGATAGCTGCTAGTGCCCGTCCATCAAGCGCAAAAGGCCAGTTTCATCTGAAACTGGCCTTTTTTTGGATGAAAAAACAGAAGGTAGGGCGGATTCAGGTTTCGGCGAGCAGCTTTTCAATCAGCTGGTGCAGCGCCGCAAAATCGGGCTCGCCGACGAACTGCTTGACGATCTGGCCGCGCTTGTTGACCAGGAAGGTCGTCGGCGTGAGTTGCACATCGCCCCAGGCCTTGGCATTGGCGCCGGTGTTGTCGATGGCGACCTTGAACGGCAGCTGGCGGGTTTCGGCGTAATTGACGACGTAGCTTGGCGGGTCGTAGCTCATGGCGACGGCCAGCGTGTCATAGCCCCGGGTTTTGTACTTGTTGTGGGTGGCGATGATCTTGGGCATTTCGGCGACGCAGGTCACGCAACTGGTGGCCCAGAAATTGACCAGCGTGACCTTGCCCTTCAGGTCGGCCGTGGTCTGCTTGCTGCCGTCGAGCAGCACGAAGGTCGATTCGGGCGCGGCCTGCGCGCCGCTGCAGCCCGCCAGGAACGCCGCACCCCCGAGCGCCAGCGCGCCCGCCAGCACCATGCGGCATACTGCCACGGGAGAAATTTTTATCATGGGAGACCTCTTCATGCAACGTCGAAATTTTAACCAGGCGGGTATGAGCGCGCTGGGCTTGCTGATTCTCGCCACCTGGCGCCATGCCCATGCGCTGTCCCTGGGCGACCTGACCAATGCCGAGGCCAGCAGCGGCCTGAAAACCGCGCTTGAAAAAGGCGCCCTGATGGCCGTTGCCCTGCTTGGCAAGCCCGATGGATTCCTCGGCAACCCAAAAGTTCGCATTCCGCTGCCCGGATACCTCGAAGATGCCTCAAAACTGCTGAAAACCTTTGGCCAGGGCAGGCGTCTCGACGAGTTGACGACCTCGATCAACCGCGCCGCCGAGGCCGCCGTGCCGATGGGCAAGGATTTGCTGGTCAGTGCCGTGCGCGGCATGAATGTCAACGACGCCAAAAACATCCTGACGGGCGGCGATACCTCGGTGACGGCTTTCTTTGCCGACAAGACCCGCGTGCCGCTGGGCGTGAAGTTTTTGCCGGTAGTGAACCGGGCCACTGAAAAGGTTGGCCTGGCGAATCAATACAACGAATTCGCCGGCAAGGCCGCCAGCTTTGGCCTGGTCAGAAAGGAAGACGCCAACATCCAGCAGTACGTCACCGGCAAAACGCTCGATGGCCTTTACCTGATGCTCGGTGAAGAAGAAAAGAAAATCCGCCAGGACCCGGTCGGCACCGGCAGCGCCATCTTGCAGAAGGTATTTGGCGCGCTGAAATAAGCCGGCAGCCCAGGCTCGAAAACCGCATGAGCTTGCAACCATGGCTGATTGGACGGTTGCGGGCCAGCCTGTTAGCCTTGCGGTTTTTTGCACAGGAAAACCATGAAAATCGAGACCATCGCCGTCCACGGCGGCTACACGCCCGACCCGACCACCAAAGCCGTCGCGGTGCCGATCTACCAGACCGTGGCCTACGCGTTTGACAACACCCAGCATGGCGCCGACCTGTTCGACCTGAAGGTGGCGGGCAACATCTACAGCCGCATCATGAACCCGACCAATGCGGTGCTGGAGGCGCGCATGACGGCGCTCGAAGGCGGCATCGGCGCGCTGGCCGTGGCCTCGGGCATGGCGGCGATTGCCTATGCCATCCAGACGATCACCGAAGCCGGCGACAACATCGTCGCCTCGTCGGCGCTGTACGGTGGCACCTACAACCTGTTTGCCCACACCTTTCCGCAAATGGGCATCGAGGTGCGCTTTGCCGACCCGCGCGACCCTGGCTCGTTCGCGCCGCTGATCGATGCCCGCACCAAGGCGGTGTTTTGCGAGTCCGTGGGCAATCCGCTGGGCAACGTGACTGACATTGCTGCGCTGGCCGGGGTGGCGCATGCTGGCGGCGTGCCGCTGATCGTTGATAACACCGTGTCCAGCCCCTACCTGTGCCGCCCGTTCGAGCACGGCGCCGACATCGTCGTGCATGCGCTGACCAAATACCTGGGCGGCCACGGCACGACGCTGGGCGGCGTGATCGTTGACAGCGGCAAGTTCCCGTGGGCCGAGCACAAGGCGCGCTTCAGGCGCCTGAACGAGCCCGACGTGAGCTACCACGGCGTGGTGTACACCGAGGCGCTGGGCGCTGCCGCCTATATCGGCCGGGCGCGCGTGGTGCCGCTGCGCAACATGGGCGCGGCCCTGAGCGCCATGGCTGCCTTCCAGATTCTGCAGGGCATCGAAACACTGGCGCTGCGCATGGACCGCATCTGCGACAACGCGCTGGCGATTGCGTATTTCCTGAAGAACCATCCGAAAGTGGCCTGGGTCAACTACGCTGGCCTGCCCGAGCACCGCGACCATGCGCTGGTGCAGCAGTACATGGGCGGCAAGGCCTCGGGCATCATCAGCTTTGGCGTCAAGTCGCAGGCCGATGCGATGGCGGCGGGATCGCGTTTTCAGGATGCGCTGCAGCTGTTCACCCGGCTGGTCAATATCGGCGACGCCAAGTCGCTGGCCTGCCACCCGGCCTCGACCACGCACCGCCAGCTGAACCCGGCCGAACTGGCCAAGGCCGGCGTGAGCACGGACATGGTGCGGCTGTCGGTCGGTATCGAGCACATCGACGACCTGCTGGCCGATCTGGAGCAGGCGCTGGCGGCGGTCTGATCGTTGCCATCGCGCAACAGTTTTTCGTTGATAAAACCGGGAAAATTTGATCTGGCTCAAACACCTGGTGCGCGAGTAGGCCGGATGACCAGGGTTTGCGCCACATCAGCTTGTTTTAAACACTGAAAGCGTCCAATCAGTTCTGGGAATATTCCCGGTTCTTTATTCGCCGCTCATCATGAAAAAACAACTCATCGCCGCCGCCGTTCTGTCCACCCTGTTGTCGGGCGCGGCCTTTGCACAGCAAGCCACGGAAGGCCCGTGGATGGTGCGTGCCCGCGCCGTGCATCTGGACAGCGCGAACGGTGACAGCACCGGCCTGGGCCTGTCGGTGAACAACAAGTGGATGCCCGAAGTGGACATCAGCTATTTCGTGAACAAGAACGTGGCGGTCGAGCTGGTCCTGACGGTGCCGCAAAAGCACACCATGTACTCCAACGGTGTGGAAATCGGCACGCTCAAGCACCTGCCGCCCACGCTGCTGGGCCAGTACCACTTTGACATGAACGGCTTCAAGCCCTATGTCGGCGCAGGCGTCAACTTCACGCGTTTTTCCGGTGTCAACCTGCTGGGCGGCGTGGCCACTGTGGACAAGAACAGCTGGGGTCCGGCACTGCAGGTGGGCGTGGACATTCCACTCAGCAAGGGCCTGTACCTCAATCTGGACGTGAAAAAGGTCTATATCCGCACCGACGTGGCGGCTGCTGGCACCAAGATTGGCGAATTCAAGGTCGATCCCCTGCTGGTCGGCGTGGGTCTGGGCTGGCGCTTCTAAGTTCGGGTTTCCTGAACACAAGCCCTGTCATGCGCTCGCATGACAGGGCTTTTTACATGCAGGCGGCCGCGCGCCAAACGGCTAGACTGCCCGGCATGCAATCCCCTACCGAAATTCAACAGCATCTGGACTCCGTCGAAGATGCCTTCAGGCGCGCCCGGCTGCGCGCCATGCAGCGGGTGGCCGGCGGCCTGCTGTTGCTGGCCTTTGCGGTGTTTTGCCTGGCCCGCAGCCTGTCCGGGCTGCATCCCGCCTGGGGCTATGTGGAAGCTTTTGCCGAAGCGGCCATGGTCGGCGCGGTGGCGGACTGGTTTGCCGTCGTCGCGCTGTTTCGCCATCCGCTGGGCATTCCGGTGTGGCACACGGCCATCATTGCGAACAGCAAGGACGACATCGGGCGCAATCTGGGCCAGTTTGTCGAAAGCTATTTCGTGACCGAAGAAGGCATTGCCCAGCGCATCCGGCAGGCCAACCCGGCCGGCCTGCTCGGCGCCTGGCTGCTGGCGCCCGGCCATGCGGCGCAGCTGGGCCATGCCACGGCCAAAGCCTTGAAGGCACTGCTCAATGCCCTGGATGACCCATCGATGAGCCAGTTGCTGAAGGATGCGGCCGCCGGGCAGCTGGCCCGCTTCGACATCTCGGCCAACGCCGGGCAACTGCTGGACCTGCTGGTGGCCGAGGGCAAGCACCAGCAATTGCTCAACAGCGTGTTGCACAGCCTGGGCGACTACCTGAGCGAGGAAACCAACCAGCAGCAGGCCACCGATTTCCTGATTGCCGCGTTCGGCGTCGAAAACGTGCTCTACAAGGTCGGAACGGCCGCCATCGGTCCGAGGGCGTTGCGCTCGCTGAGCCGGTCGGCCCATGAGGTGCTGGAAGACCCCGCGCATCCGGCCCGCGAGCGTTTCAACGGCTGGGTGCAAAACTTCGTGCTGCACCTCAAGGACGATCCGCAATGGCGGGAGTTCATCGTCAGGCACCAGCAGGACACCCTGGCCAATGAACGGGTGCAGGCCTTGCTCGGCGGCCTGTGGGGCCGGGTCAAGGCGCGCCTGCTCGATGACCTGGGCCGGGACGATCCGGCCATGGCCCGGCAGATTTCGGTGCTGGCGCGCAAGGTCGGGCAAGCGCTGGCGCAGGATGCGCGGCTGGTCGAGGGGCTCAACGGCGCCATCGAGTCGGGCAGCGTCCTGCTGGTGCGCAATTACCGGGGCGAGGTGGGGCACTTCATCGAGGCGAAACTGGCCCAGTGGACGCGCGAGGAAATGACCGACCGCATCGAACTGGCCATCGGGCGTGACCTGCAGTTCATCCGCATCAACGGCACGCTGGTTGGCGGGCTGGTCGGGCTGGCCATCTACAGCGTGACCCGTTTGCTCGGTTGATGCTATTTTTTGTATAGCTGATTACGCATATGGGGCGTGCGCAAAAAGCCTTTTTTATCATTAAATCGAGCCGTCACATGCCGCCAAGGGCTTACGCGCCGCACCCCAGCAGAATCCGCACCAGCGCCGCAGGCTCGCTGACCATCGGGTCGTGGCCGGTTTGAAGCTCGATGGTGCTGGCGCCCGGCAGCCAGGCGCCGTCCCAGAATTTCGGGTCCTTGGCCCGCAGCCGGCTGGGCGCAATCGTCGCCAGCGCCGGCTCGGTGCAGCTGACGAAGGTGCGCGGCACGGCGGCGACGCGCTGCACGTCAAAGTCCAGCGGCGCCTGGTAGGTGTTGCCGGGGTGCGGCGTCTGGCGGCGCTTGACCCATTCGCGGTCGTCATCCTTGAGACCGTACACCTCCGGGTCGGGCGGCGGAAAGCTGAAATGCGCGGACGCCTGCGCAGCGGCCAGGCGCTGCTGCTGCGTGGCGCTGGACTGCGTGCTGCTCCAGCTTTCGCCGGGCTTGGGCACGACCGCATCGACATACACCAGGTGCTTGAGGCGCTGGCCCAGCCGGTCGGCCACCGCCGTGCCGATCATGCCGGCGTAGGAATGCACCGCCAGCACCACGTCCAGCAGCTCTTCGGCCTCGATGAGGTTGATCACGTCGTCGATGTGGGTGTCGAGCGTGATGGCGGGCGACAGCAGGTGGGCGCGCTCGCCCAGGCCGGTCAGCGTGACCGCATGCACGCGGTGGCCGCCGCGCTGCAGCACTGCCGTCACGCGCTGCCAGCACCAGCCGCCGTGCCACGCGCCATGCACCAGGACAAAATTGGCCATCAGATCACCCGCGCGGTTTTGAGTTGGGACAGTTGCGCGTCGGAGTAGTCCAGCAGCTCGCGCAGGACTTCTTCGGTGTGCTGGCCGAGCAGCGGCGGCGGCAGGCCGCCCTGGCCCGGCGTGCGCACCGGCGTGGCGCTGAGCTTGATCGGGCTGGCCACCAGCGGCAGGTCGCTCTTGAGCGGATGCCGCCAGTGGGTGACCATGTCCCGCGCTTCGATCTGCGGGTCGGCAAACACCTCGGCCAGGTTGTTGATGGCGCCGCACGGCACCTTGGCCGCCTCCAGCGCGGCCAGCCAGTCGGCCTTGCCGCGCAGTTTCATGACGCTTTCCAGAATCGGCACCAGTTGGGCGCGGTTGTGCACGCGGTCGCGGTTCTTGGCAAACAGCGGGTTCACGCCGAGTTCGGGAATGCCCGCGATGGCGCAGAACTTCACGTACTGCGCGTCGTTGCCGACCGCCAGGATCAGGTGGTCCTTGCTGCCGTCGGCTGCGGGCGCGACCTCGAACACCTGGTAGGGCACGATGTTCATGTGCGCATTGCCCACGCGCTGCGGCACCTTGCCGCTGACCAGGTAGTTGGCGCCCAGGTTGGCCAGCATGGCGACCTGGGTGTCGAGCAGCGCCAGGTCCACCAGCTGGCCAACGCCGGTTTTTTCGGCATGGCGCAGGGCGGCCAGGATGCCGACGGTGGCGTACATGCCGGTCATCAGGTCGGCCACGGCGACGCCGACTTTTTGCGGGCCGCCGCCCAGGTCGTCGCGCTCGCCGGTCACGCTCATCAGCCCGCCCATGCCTTGGATGGCGTAGTCGTAGCCGGCGCGTTCGGCATACGGCCCGTTTTGCCCAAAGCCGGTGACCGAGCAGTACACCAGGCGCGGGTTCAGCAGCTTGAGCGATGCATAGTCCAGGCCGTAGCGCGCCATGTCGCCGACCTTGAAGTTCTCGACGAACACATCGCAATGCCGGGCCAACTCGCGGATCAGCGCCTGGCCGTCGGGTTTGGCGATGTCACAGGTGACCGAGCGCTTGTTGCGGTTGGCGCCCAGGTAGTAGGCGGCTTCGTGCGTCTCCGCTCCTTCGTCGTCCTTCAGGAACGGCGGCCCCCAGGTGCGGGTGTCGTCGCCGCTGCCGGGGCGCTCGATCTTGATGACGTCGGCCCCCAGGTCGGCCAGCGTCTGGGTACACCACGGGCCCGCGAGCACGCGGGATAAATCGAGAATGCGGATGCCATTGAGTGAATTCATCCAGCCATTTTGACCCAAATGGTTCAAACGGCACTGCATTCACTTGCGTGCCGTTTATCACTGCGCGGTGCTTCGCCTGGATTGGTGACCCATACCAGCCCTCATCCGGCATGCCTGCGCGTGGTTCGCCCCTACTTGACGCACAATGGTATTCTCACGCGCTACTAAATTGAACGCCAAGACATATGGACCTCAAACAGCTTTCCGCTAGCTTGGGCCTTTCTCCGACTACGGTAAGTCGGGCCTTGAATGGATATCCCGAGGTTAGTGAGCGCACCCGGGAGCGCGTCATCGAGGCCGCAAAGGAAGTGGGATACGAGCCGAACGTGACGGCGCGACGCCTTGCGCGAGGTGCCGTGGACGCCATCGGCATCGTTCACCCCACCGGAGCCGGCCATCTGGATGACCCCCGATTTCTGGAGGTGGTGGATGGGCTGACTGAACGGTTTTCCAAAGCCGGCATCGACTTGCTGATCGCTTCAGCGCGCCAGAAAGAAGAGGTTGCCACCTACAAGCGCTTGTTGCAGGGACGCCGTGTCGATGGGTTCATCGTCCACCACACGCGCCGTGTCGATCCCCGGCTTGACTACCTCCAGGAATGCGGTGCGCCGTTCGTGGCCTATGGCCGCACAGACACGCCTGACTCGTATGCTTGGTTCGACTTCGATAATGCCCTCGGTAGCTCTCTGGCGGTCCGGCGCTTACAAGAATTTGGCCATCGGCGGATTGCCTACATGCACGCGCCTCTGGAGCTGCACTTCGCCTACCAACGCTACCAGGGCTACCTGGATGCCATGCATGCCGCGGGCTTGCCCGTGGATCCAGGTCTTGTCGTTCCGGCGGGGTTCGGGCGTCGCGGTGGTTACGAGGCGATGAAGACGCTGCTCGACCGCGCCGAAGGTCCGACCGCAGTGATCGTTGACAATAATTTGTGTGGTGTGGGTGTCCTGCGCTGCGCATTGGACGCGGGCCTGAAGATCGGGCGCCAGCTTTCCCTCATCGTTTACGACGGCGTACCGGTTGATTCCGTCGTAACCTCGGTGCAGGTCACGTCGATTGAGCAGCCCACGTCGTATGCCGTGGGCGTCCAGCTCGCAGAATTGATGATTGGGGTTCTCGCCGGCCAGCCTGTGCAGGAATTGCAGACGCTGTGGTCTCCTCGAATCGCCGCTGGCTCGTCGGACGGACCGATCAGCGAGCATTGAGGGCGCTGGGCCGGTGGTGACAGAAGACCCGCGACGCTGGCAATGGCGAAAAAGGCCGGACAAGTCCGGCCCTGAGTACCTCAGAAGTTCTTGGGAGGGTTCAGAAGTTGTAGTTGAAACGGACCCTGACGCCGGTCTCGTCGTTGGAACGGTTCACGCCGCCGGCCTTTGAGAACGAGACGGCTGGAGTCACTGTGGCGCCCTTGATGTCGAACAAGGGGAAGGTGTACGCGGCATAGGCGGTGGTGACCTTGTAGCTCCCTGCCGGCAGCTTGGTGTTGCCGAAGATCAGGCCGCCACCCAGACCGAACTTGGTGTCGCCAATGAGTGCATAGCTGGTCTGCTTGTTGCCACTGGCATCCTTGTTGGCTGCGGCGTTGCCCACCAAGGTGAAGTCGCTGAAGTTGTAGCTGCCCGTGAAGCCGAAGCCGGTACGGGTTTTGCCACCGACGTTGTACTTGATGGACTCCAGGCCCGCGCGCAATAACCAAGGGCCTTGTTCATAGCTCAAAACTGGACGCAGGCCTTTCGGGGCGACGTAGGCTGCCCCGGGCAACGTGCCGACGGTCGCCCGGGTTTCGATGGCTCCGAGTTCAAACGACAGGCCAGAGCCCAGGTTCACCGTGCCGGCGGCCTGGAACACCTCGGAGCCTGCGCGCCCGCGCAGCACATTGGCCCGGTACACCGAGGAGACGCCATCTCCGGTGGCGTAGAGAACGAGCACATCGCGCGGAAGGCGGAACAGGTCTGCCGCTTCGAAGCGGCCCAATTTCAGGTCCGCCGTGCTGGAGCCGAGTTGCACCCACATGTCGTCGGTCGCGGCGGCCCCGTCCTTTTTGGCCAGCAAGCTGGCGCGGCCCGCCACGAAATAGTTGCTGCCGACCTTACCGACGGCATTTACTTCGACCCGCCCGCTTTGCGATAGCCCCCGGTTGTTATTGAGGTAAGTGCTGTCCAGTTCGAGGTTGGCGTTGAACTCGGCGGCATGCGCTGCGCTAGCAGTCACCAGCGTGACCGCTAGCGCGATGGCAGTTTTCGAAAGATTGTTCATGTTCAGTTCCACAGGTGGGTGTTTGAGTTAGTAGAAGAAGCGTCAGAGCTTCGTTGGTGCCAAGTTCATATCGTCTCATCTTCCATTAAAAGCGCTTTGAAGTTAATTCAAAGCGCTTTTAATGTATCCAAAGCGATTTGAATTCGTCTTGGTAGAATCCCTAGTCCCAGCGCAGATGCAGAATGAATCTGCGGAATTTATCGGCTGTGCGGTGTCTGAAAAACCCGGAGCAGCAGGTTCGTCGGCGTTTTCCTCGCGTAGCAAGAGCCGATATGGCCGCTGGCTGGTCTCCAACGCCGCTTACTGGGGGCAGAATGCGGAGATGAAAAGAACCCAGAAGACGTCTTCACGGTCCGCAGATGACGCCACGGAGAAGGGGCGCCCGCAAATGGCCGACCTTGCGCGGCTGGCAGGCGTTTCCGTGGCCACGGTATCGCGCGCACTTAATGGCAGCGCGCTGATCAGCAAGGACACCCGTGAGCGAATTGAAGAGCTTGCGCGTTCGCTCAACTATTCCATCAATATCGGCGCCAAGAATCTGCGGCTCAAGCAGAACCGCACGATTGCGGTTGTGATTCCGTATGACCGGGTGTCACGCCAGCATATTTCGGATCCTTTTTTCCTGGCCATGGTGGGCAGCCTGGCTGATGCCATTACCGAGCGCGGGTTTGACATGCTGCTGTCGCGCGTGGATGCTGAAAGCCTGGATTCCGCCGCAGACCTGTACAACTCGGGGAAGGCCATCGGTATCATCTTGATCGGGCAGTGGCGGCACCATGACCAACTAAACCAGATGGCTGCAAAGCGCATGCCGATCGTGGTGTGGGGCACCCAGATTCCTCAGCAGCTCTATTGCACGGTGGGCGGCGACAACATGGCCGGCGGTGCCATGGCGACGCGGCACCTGCTTGAGCGGGGATACCGCCGCATTGTGTTCATTGGCGACCCGCAACTGGCCGAGGTGACCTACCGCCACCAGGGCTATGTCGAGGCGCTTGCGGCGTATGGCCTGCAGCCAGATCCGCAATTGCTGGTGTGCGTGCCTTTTGATGCCAATGAAGCACGAGCGGGTATCAACCGGCTGTGCGAGCAGGGGGTGTCTTTTGACGCCGTATTCGCCTGCAGCGACGTCATGGCTTCGGCGGCGAGTCAGGTACTTCATCTGCACGGCCGGACAGTGCCGGACGCGGTGGGTGTGGTGGGTTATGACGACATCGAATGGGCCAGCCATTGCAACCCCCCCTTGACCACGGTACGCCAGCCTATCGGTGCGGCCGGTGCTGAGCTGGTGGATGCGCTGCTCTGCGTTATCGATGGGGTGGTGGTGGTTCCCCGGGTTCTGCCAGTAGAGCTGGTGGTGCGGTCCAGCACGAGGCCGGATCCGGGTTGATCCAGAGCGCTTCCAGCCCGTCACCCAAGCGAAAGCAAGCGTATTGTCATTCGTTTGCAAGAATCCGGATTCTGAAATAAATAGGCAGCAGCCTATTGCCATGTCGATAGCCCCAGAACATGGCATATTCCCATTGATAGATGGATTGGTGACGTCGTAAAAAAACGAACGAAACCGGGTGTAAACCCTAGTAATGCAATCGATTGCATTAAATCATAATCGCTCCCAAGGTGCTCGCCACCTTCAAGACCGTGACCAGATATAGGCGCGGAAAACGGCCCCCATCAGGAGACATAGATGAAGCAGAAATATTCGGGATTTATGGCTGCGCTGACAGCAACACTCGCCACCGCCATGCCGGTGCAGGCTCAGACCATGGTGACGATGTGGGTGCATGCCGGGCCAGGCCCTGAGGCGGTTGCCTACTCCGCAGCGACAGATGCCTTCAACGCGCAGAACAAGGACATCAAGCTTGACCTCGTGAAGTTGCCCGAAGGCAGCTACAGCAACCAGGTGAGTGCTGCTGCACTTGCCCGCAAGCTGCCCTGCCTGTTGGACTTCGATGGTCCTAACGTCTACAACTACGCATGGACGAAGAAGATCATCCCGCTGGACACTTTTCCGGAGTTGGTCGCGGTAAAAGCAGACCTGCTTCCATCGCTGCTTCGCCAGGGAACTTACGGCGGAAAACTCTACAGCTTGGGCCAGTTTGACTCAGGTCTGGGAATCTGGGGCAACAAAAAGCTGCTCGAAAAGGCGGGGGTGCGTATCCCTGGCTCTGTGCTCGAGGCGTGGACGCTCGCCGAGTTCGAGGACGCGCTGAAGAAGCTCAAAAGCAGCGGTGTGGCCGCTCCGTTGGACATGAAGTTCAACTATGGCGTCGGAGAGTGGTTCACCTATGGTTTCTCGCCAATCGTGCAGAGCTTTGGCGCAGACCTGATCGACCGCAAGACATTTAAATCCTCCAAGGGAGTGATCAATGGCGATGCCGCGGTGAAAGCGCTGACCACGCTGCAGGGCTGGGTCAAGGCGGGTTACGTGAATCCTGCCACCAAGGATGACGGCGACTTTATCAAGGGCAAGGCGGCGCTGTCCTATGTGGGCCACTGGACCTTCAAGGACTACAAGAAGGCGCTCGGTGATGATCTGGTGCTGATTCCCATGCCGGCCTTCGGCGCCAAGCCGGTGACTGGCGCTGGCTCATGGAACTTCGGCATCTCGGCCGACTGCAAGGATCCGAAGGCGGCAGCCAAGGTGCTGGCCCATCTGATGTCAACCCCGGAGATCCTGCGCGTGACCGAGGCAAATGGTGCAATGCCTGGAACCAATTCAGCGCTGGCCCAGAGCAGGGACTACGGTGTCAAGGGCGGCTTGAACATTTATGTACAGCAGGTTCGCCAGGGAGTGGCGCTGGTACGCCCTGAAACGCCGGCTTATCCGGCCATCAGCACGGCCTTTGCCGAGGCGTTAAACAACATTGTGGCGGGCGCTGACGTCCAAAAGGAGCTCGACCGCGCCTCCAAAAAGATCGACCAGAACATAGAGGACAACAAGGGTTACCCGATCAAGTGATTCTGTTGATGCCGCAGCCGTTCATCATCAGGACCATTTCACCGGAGTGAGCATGAAAAACCCCCTTGAACTCACCGCAGGTGTGAGAGCCCAGCGTGCGTGCATGGCGTTTCTAGCGTTCGGGCTGGCCTGTTCGCTGCCAGCTGCGGCCCAGACGCTGGACGTCTGGGTTCACGCCGGGCTGGGTCCAGAGCGCGATGCCTACACGGCATCGATCAAGGCGTTCAACGAGGCCGGGCGCAATCTCGGCGGCAAGGCGCAGGCTGTCCTGGTTCCAGTGCCTGAAGTGGGCTACAACGAGGCGGTGGCGAAGGCTGCGGCTGACGGGCGGCTGCCTTGCGTGCTTGAGTTCGATGGCCCCAATGTCGCGGCCTACGCCGCGGCGGGGCACCTGCTGCCGCTGGAAAAAGTGCAGTCGCTGGCCAGGATTCGCAATTCGATGCTTGCGTCGCTGGTGCGTCAGGGAACGGTCAATGGGCGGCTGTACAGCGTGGCTCAATACGACTCAGGTATGGCGCTATGGGGAAATCGGAACATGCTGAATGCCGCCGGTGTGCGAATTCCAGCCAGAGCGGGCGACGGCTGGACGTTGACAGAGTTTGAAGACGTTCTCAAGCGGCTGAAGAACGCTGGCGTGCCTTCGCCGCTGGACATGAAGTTCAACTATGGCGTCGGAGAATGGTTCACTTATGGGTTTGCCCCGATTGTTCAGGGTTTCGGCGGCGACCTGATCGAGCGCGGCAGCATGCGCAGTGCCCAGGGTGTGCTCAACGGCCCGGGCGCCGTCAAGGCCATGAGCGCCTTGCAGAGCTGGATCAAGGCCGGTTACGTGGATGTCATGCCAAAGGATGATCGCGCATTCATCGAAGGTCGCTCGGCCCTGTCTTGGGTGGGGCATTGGGTCTACAAGGACTACAAGCAAGCGCTTGGAGACAACCTAGTGCTGATGCCCCTGCCTCGCTTCGGTGTGCGGCCCGTGGTTGGCTCCGGGTCGTGGAACTTCGGCATCGCGGCGTCGTGCAAGGAGCCCCAGCTCGCCATTCGCTTTATTGAACACCTGATGAGTAGCGCTGAGGTACTGCGCGTCACGGACGTAAACGGCGCGGTACCCGGCACTGGCGTCGCGATGGCATTTAGCCGGCACTATGGGCCCACCGGAGAGCTGCGCCTGTACGCCGACCAGCTAATGTCGGGCCAGGCTCAGGTGCGTCCGGCTTCACCGGATTACCCTGCCATCACTGCCGAGTTTTCAAATGCCGTGAATCGCATCGCTCGCGGTGCAGACCCTCAGCAGACACTCAACCAGGCGGTGATCAACATAGATCGAAAAATAGAGAAAGCGCGTGCCGCGCGCCCTTGACCGAAAGCTGTAGCCATGACTTTTATCGACAGACAAGTTTCTGTAAAACCACCACGATTCACCCCTTACCAGCTCACTCCCTGGTTCTTCGCGGCGCCAGCCCTGGTGCTGTTGTTCGTCTTTTTGATCCTGCCATTCGCGCTGGCGTTTGTCTTTTCCTTCACGGACCAGCGATTGATCGGCAACGACGAGCTGGGAACCAGCTTTGTCGGTGTCCGCAATTACACGCGCCTCTTCGAAGACGACAGCTTTTGGGCGGCGCTGAGAAATAACTTCTTTTTTGTGTGCGTGGTGGCCCCATTGCAATCCTTGAGCGCACTGGGCCTGGCATTGCTGGTCAACCAGGCGCTGGCCGGCACGCGGTTCTTTCGCACCATCTATTTCATGCCGGTGGCGACCACGATGGCGGTGGTCGCCGTTGTGTGGTCACTGCTGTACAGCCCTGATGCAGGGGTGATCAACCGTCTGGTCGGTCTGCTCAGCTTTGGCGCGGTAGGGCCTCAAGACTGGCTGCGCGACCCGGCGTTGGTCATGCCGGCGGTGATGGTGCTGTCCATCTGGCAGGGCGTCGGCTTCCAGATGCTGGTCTTCCTGGCGGGCTTGCAGTCGATTTCGGGCGACCTGTACGAGGCTGCCAAGCTCGATGGCGCCACGCCATGGAAGCAGTTTCGCTACATCACGCTCCCCATGCTGAAGAACACCACGATTTTCGTGCTGGTGACAACGACGATCCAGGCATTTCAGCTTTTCACGCAGGTGCAGATCATTCAGGCCAGCGGTGCATCAGCCCCGGTGGACAGCTTCCGAACCATGGTGATGCTGATGGTCCACGAAGGTTTTGGCAACGGAAAGATCGGCTACGCATCGGGGGTCTCGGTCGTGTTCTTCGTAATCGTTTTGACCGTGTCACTGGTGCAGCGTATCGTGCTGCGCGAAGAAAGGGCTGTGCAATGAATACCACCCGCAATCCCTCGCAAAAGCGCGGTGCCTTCCTGGCCAAGGTGGCGCAATACGCCCTGCATGCGCTGCTCGTAGCTTTCTTTTTGCTGCCGCTGGTCTTCATGTTTGTTTCCGCCTTCAAGGGCGATGAGCTTCAACTGCTTGGTGACATGGGCAGCCTGATGGCTTTCGTTCCCCATGGAGATCTCTCGTTGCAGAACTTCCATGATGTGTTCGACCGCTCGCCCTTCAAGCTGGCCTTCTTCAATTCGGTGCTCACTGTCAGTTTGACGGTTGCGCTGGGGTTGATTGTGAACAGCATGCTGGCCTATGCGCTTGCGCGCTTTCAATTTCGCGGGCGCGACACCCTGCTCGCCATGGTGGTGGCGCTCATCATCATTCCCTTTGAGGCAGTTGCCGTGCCCCTGCTGCTGCTGGTAAACGAACTCCCCTGGTTCAACGGCCATAGCGTGGTGACAGGGTGGCTCGATAGCTACCACGTACAGGTGATTCCGTTTATCGCGAATGCGTTCTCCGTTTACCTCTTCTACCAGTTCTTCATTGCGCTACCAAAGGATCTGGAGGAGGCCGCGCTGATGGACGGGGCTTCGAGGTGGCGGATTTACTGGAGCATTGTGATGCCCTTGTCCAAGCCGGTGATCGCCACCGTCACGGTGTTGCAGTTCCTTGCTCGCTGGGGTGACCTGCTGTGGCCGGTGATGGTGGTGCGCGGTGACACTTTCGCGACCTTGCCATTGGCCATGCAGACTTTCTTTGGCCAATTTCCTCGCCAATGGGGCGATGTGATGGCATTCGCCGCGATGGCCACGCTGCCGACCTTGCTGCTGTTCATCGTATTCCAGCGCTGGTTCGTGAAAAGTGCGATTTCCAGCGGTATCAAAGGTTAATAAATTCATGAAAAACCAGACAGGAGTTCTTTTATGGCTAGCGTGACACTGCGCGGAATTCGCAAGCGCTATGGCGGCACGGTCGACGTCATCAATGGCATCGACATGGAAGTTCGCGATGGCGAGTTCATGGTGTTTGTTGGCCCATCCGGGTGCGGCAAGAGCACGATGATGAGAATGATCGCCGGGTTGGAGGACATCTCCGAGGGGGAGTTGCGCATTGGCAACCGCGTTGCCAACGATCTGCCCCCGCCGCACCGGGGTGTGGCCATGGTGTTTCAAAGTTATGCGCTGTATCCGCACATGACCGTGGCCGAAAACATGGGCTTCAGTCTGAAGATGGCTGGCCTGTCGAAGAACCAGATACGAGAGCAAGTCGGCCGCGCGGCGGAAATTCTGCAGATCACGCACTTGCTGGACCGCACGCCCAAGGCACTCTCGGGCGGTCAACGGCAACGCGTGGCCATCGGCCGCGCCATCGTGCGCAAGCCCGAGGTCTTCCTGTTCGATGAGCCGCTGTCCAATCTGGATGCGGGTCTGCGCGTGCAGATGCGGGTCGAACTCACCAAGCTGCACAAGGAGCTTGGCAGCACCATGATTTACGTCACGCACGATCAGACGGAAGCGATGACCATGGGCGACCGCATTGCTGTTTTCAACCGCGGAATGGTGGAGCAGGTGGGCGCTCCGATGGAGCTGTACCAGCATCCGGTCAACAGTTTCGTGGCGCAGTTTTTGGGCTCACCCCGGATGAACCTGCTGCCCGCAACGATTGGGCGGCGGGGCAACGAGCACATCCTGCAGGTTCCGGGGCTCGGCGAGCTACCCGTCAGCGTGCCCGGAAGCCTGGACGTGTCGCGCTGCGCGCAAATCGGCATGCGCCCGGAGTCAATCGAAGTCGTGCCGGCTGGCGAAGCAGGCTGGGCCGCGCGCATTGATTTTGTTGAGCGGCTGGGAGATACGACCTTGCTATATGCCCGCCTGCCAGACGTTTCACAGCCGCTGTGCATCAAGTTGGCAGTGGCTTGCGTCCCCTGGGACAGCGGCGACGCCATCTCATTGCGAGCTGTTCGCGGTGCCCTTCATCTTTTCGACGGCACGGGTGCGTGCATCGGTATTCTCTAAATTTCCCTCATGAAAAACGAAGTCCAACTCATCACCTATGCCGACCGCTTGAGCGGCGGAACCCTTCAGGATCTACGTGCGCTTTTGAACGGCCCGCTGGCCGGTGTTTTCGGCGCTGTTCATATCCTGCCGTTCTTCTACTCGATCCATGGTGCGGATGCCGGGTTCGACCCCATAGACCACACCCGCGTGGACCCCGCCCTGGGCGACTGGAGCGACATCAAGGCCCTGGCGCAGGACATGGATGTGATGGCCGATGTGATCGTCAACCACATGTCGTCAGACTCCCCGCAGTTCATCGACTATTCGAAACGTGGCGCGGCGTCGCCCTACAACGGTCTTTTCCTGACTTTTGACGCTGTTTTCCCTGAAGGCGCCACCGAGGAAGATCTGATATCCGTGTATCGGCCGCGTCCAGGCTTGCCCTTTACCTGCATGACGCTGGCCAATGGCGAAAAAAAAATTCTCTGGACAACATTCACGCCCAAGCAACTGGACATTGATGTGCAGCATCCGCAAGGCCGCAGCTATCTTGAGTCAATCTTGCAGGCACTGGCTTCCAGTGGCGTGAAGATGATCCGGCTGGACGCTGTGGGCTATGCGATCAAGAAGCAGGGCGACAGCTGCTTCTTGATGCCCGAGACTTTCGACTTCATCGACGAGTTCGCTGCACTGTGCCGCTCGGTGGGGCTTGAGGTTCTGGTCGAGGTGCATTCCTACTATCGCAAACAGATCGAGATCGCCAAACGCGTTGACTGGGTGTACGACTTCGCTCTGCCTCCACTGGTGCTCCACGCGTTTTTCTTCAAGACAGGAAAGCACCTCAAGCAATGGATTGCCCAGCGGCCGACCAACGCATTGACGGTACTCGACACACACGACGGGATCGGCATCATCGATATAGGCGCTGATCCGTCTGATCGCGTGAACAGACCCGGCCTGGTACCGCCCCAGGAACTCGACCGGTTGGTGGAAATCATCCACATCAACAGCGGCGGCCAGAGCCGCGAAGCAACGGGCGCAGCTGCGTCCAATCTCGACCTTTATCAGGTCAATTGCACTTTTTATGACGCGATGGGCCGCGATGACACGGCCTACCTGTTGGCTCGTGCGATCCAGTTCTTCATGCCGGGCATTCCGCAGGTCTATTACGTCGGATTGCTGGCGGGCAGGAATGACATGGACTTGCTTGAGCGTACCCGCGTGGGTCGGGATATCAACCGGCACCGTTACGCGAGCGCTGAGGTCGATTCAGCGCTCGGGCGGCCAGTCGTACAGCAACTCCTCGAGTTGATCCGGCTACGTAATGCGCATCCCGCGTTCGACGGCGCGTTCAGTGTCGAGCCAACCGGCGACAGCTGCCTGCACATGCGGTGGATCAACGGGCCTGTGGTGGCTGAGCTGCTCGTCGATTTCACCGACCTTCGCCATGAACTCCTGTTCACGGATGAGGGCGGGACGAGGCGGATTGCTTTTGCCAAGGCGTTTTAAATCGCTTGAATTGGCCCGGCTCGGTGTCCATTGGCGTCGGCCTCTGGACCCAAATGCTTCGCACCGACCCTCAGTGGGTCTTGTACGGAAGAAACTTGCCTGACAGTACGACATTGCGACATTGATGCGGTCGCCCTTGGGGGGCGGGCTGGCCCACGAATAAGTCAATGCCTTGGCGGGCCAGGTCTTCCTTAAGAATGGGGCGGATAAAGCATTTGTCACCCAGGAGGATGCCTTGGATGCCGGACAAGTCCATGTCAACGAACCGTGCCCGGGCCGCGCGTTTCAGTGAGTGATGACCACCAGCACGCTGCAGGGCGACTGCTCGATCAGCGCCTTGGAGACGGAGCCGCGCCACCAGCGCGCCGCCCATCCGTCCAGATGCTTGTGGCCCACCACGATCAGGTCGGCCCCGATCCGGCGGGCGCAGCGTGTGATTTCACTGACCGCATCCCCGATCACCACTTCGCCATGCGCGCTCACCCCGGCATCGGTCAGCTGGCGCAGTCCGGTATTGAGGATGCTCTGGTAGCGGTCTTTCTCTTCTTGCTGCAGCGTCTCGTCGTACACGCCGCCATCGAGACCGAGGGTGCTCAGGGGCAATTGCATCACGGCGATGAGCGTCAGCTCCGAACGGCTCCACTGCGCAATTTCATGGCAGTCAAGCAAGGCCTGCTGCCCGGGGGCAGAGCCGTCATAAGCCAGCAGGATTCGTTGGTACATGGCAAGCTTCCGATGTGCGCTGGCGGTTATTCAAGCGTGAAGCCGATTTTCAGGGACACCTGCCAGTGCGCGACCTTGCCATCGACCACATGGCCGCGGGTCTCGGTGATGCTGAACCACTGGATGTTGCGCACCGTCTCATGTGCCTTGGCAATGGCGGTGCTTACCGCATCTTCAATACCGACGGTTGAGGAACCGGTCAACTCAAGCTGCTTGTACACATGGCTATTCATCGTATTACTCCCAGGATTTGATTGGCCCCATTCGTTGGAATCTTACGCGTTTTGCACTCCAAGCACAAAGAAGTTCATGGGCATGCGCAGGCCATCGGCGGGCAGCGCGCCGGGCCGCAAGCGCAGGCGGTGCTCCAAGCCTGTAAAGTGCAAGGCTTGCCGATTCCCTGCAAGTATTCATAAGGCCTGGTGCGCGAGATGTCCCGATTCCTGAGCTTTTTAACCGTCCTGCTGGCGCTGGCCGCCTGCACCCCAGCCTTCAACTGGCGCGACGTGCATCCCGAAGGCACGCGCCTGAACCTACTGCTGCCCTGCAAGCCCGACACGGCGCACAAAGTAGTGCCGCTGGGCGGCCAGCCGACGACGCTGGCCATGCTCGGCTGCGATGCGGGCGGCGCGACCTTTGCCGTCGCCGTGGCGGATGTCGGCGATGCCGCCAGGGCGGCATCGGTGCTGGCGCTGTGGCAAGAACTGACGCTGGCCAACATGAAGGCCGCGCCTGGCAGCCGCCAGCCGTTTGCCCTGGCCATTCCAGGCGCATCGGCCGGGGTGCCTGTCACGCGCGTGCAGGCGCAGGGGCAGCGCGCCGACGGCACGGCCGTGAGCGGGCAGGCCGCTTATTTCGCGCAGGGCTCGCAGGTCTTCCAGGTGGTGATGTATGCCCCGCAAATCGCGCCCGAGGTGGCCGACACCTTTTTCTCCAGCCTGAAGTTTGAATGAAGCCGTGACGCCAAAGGACGCCATCGCCCTGCCGGACCGGCTGAACGCCAAATCGGCCACCCTCGTTTTTCTGGCCTTTGCCGCCGCATACTTCTGCTCGACGCTGCTGCGCGCCATCACCGCCACGCTGGCGCCGGTGCTGACGCAGGAGTTTTCGCTGCAGGCGCAGGGCCTGGGGCTGCTGGCGGGCGGCTATTTCCTGGGTTTTGCCGCCGTCCAGCTGCCGCTGGGCCATTGGCTGGACCGCCATGGCCCCAAGCGCGTCATTTTGTGGTTCCTGAGCCTGGCCGTGCTGGGCTGCCTGGCCTTTTCAGCGGCCGGCAGTTTTACCGGGCTGCTGATGGCGCGCGTGCTGCTTGGCATGGGCGTCGGTGCCTGCCTGATGGCGGCGCTGACGGGTTACCGGCGCTGGTTTGACACGCCCGCGCTGCTGCGCGCCAATTCGTGGATGCTGATGACCGGCTCGCTCGGCATGCTGGCCTCGACCCTGCCGGTGCAGTGGCTGATGCCGCTCATCGGCTGGCGGGCCTTGTTCTGGTGTCTGGCGGCGCTGGTCGTGCTGTCGATGGCCGCGATTGCCTGGCTCGTTCCGCGCTGGCGGGTGGCGCCCGCCGCGTCACCTTCAACGCCTGCGCTGTCGCACGAGGCCGGTTATGCAGCCATCTGGCGCAGCCGCTATTTCCGCAAAATGGCGCCGCTGGCTTTTTTCAACTACGGCGGCATGGTGGCGATCCAGACGCTGTGGGCCGGTCCGTGGATGGTCAGGGTCGCCGGCGACACGCCGCTGGAGTCGGCCACCGGCCTGTTCTGGATCAACGCCAGCATGCTGGTGACCTTCTGGAGCTGGGGCCTGGTCAATCCGTACCTGGCCCGCAATGGCTGGCCGGCCACGCGCCTGATCGCCTGGGGCGTGCCGCTCAGCCTGGCGGTGCTGGCCGGCAACATCCTTGCCGGCAGCGCCACCGGCTGGCCGGGTTGGGCGCTGTTCTGCGTCACATCGAGCGTCATGGGGCTGGCCCAGCCGGCCGTCGGCATGTCGTTCAGAGCCGCGCTGGCCGGGCGTGCGCTGTCGGCCTTTAATCTGGTCATTTTTGCCGGGGTATTTGTCGCGCAGTGGGGCCTTGGTTTGCTGGTTGACGCTTTTTCCGCCCTGGGCCTGGCGCAGGGCGCCAGCTTTCAGGCGGCCATGACGGTTTTTTTGTGTTGCTCTATCGCCGCATATGGCTACTTCATCAGTGTGAACGCCGATAATTCAGTGCAATGAACGGCATTCTCATCATCGCCCATGCACCGCTGGCCTCGGCTTTCCTCCAGTGCGTGCTGCATGTCTTTCCCGACCATCCCGCCAGCGTGGCGGCGCTCGATGTCCAGCCCAGCATGCCGCCCGAGGAAACGCTGGTCCAGGCAGGCATTTTGCTCAAGCAACTCAACACCCCGCAGACCCTGGTGCTGACCGATATCTTTGGAGCGACGCCCTGCAATGTGGCGCAGCAACTGGCCGACGGCGTGGCGACCAAGCTGGTCACCGGCATGAATCTGCCCATGCTGCTGCGCGCGGTGAGCTACCGCAACGAGTCGCTCGATGTGCTGGTGGCGCGTGCGCTGGCGGGCGCCAGCCAGGGCGTGATGCAGGTGGCCGTCACCGCACCCCAAAATCAAATACGAAGAGAAAATGATCAAGACCCGGACCACCATCAGCAATAAGCTGGGCCTGCACGCCAGAGCTTCGGCCAAATTCACCAAGCTCGCTGGCAGCTTTCGCAGCGAAGTGTGGATGAGCAAGGGCGAGCGCCGCGTCAACGCCAAAAGCATCATGGGCGTGATGATGCTGGCAGCCGGCATGGGCAGCAGCGTTGAAATCGAAACCGATGGCGCCGATGAGCAGGCGGCCATGGACGCCTTGCTGGCGCTGGTTGCCGACAAGTTCGGGGAAGGGGAATGATGCCCCCACGGTCGCTCACTGCGTGTAGCTCCCTGCCCCCCGGGGTGGCCGCTGCGCCTGCAGCCCGGCAAAGCCGGTTCTGCGGCCCTGACTTGCATGAAACTGCTGTGCTCACTTCCATCGCCACCACGCTTCTCGCTTCGCGTGCTGTTGTGCTGGCCGGTTCTTTCTTGGGATAACTAAATGACGTTCTCGGTCCACGGTCTGGCGGTCTCGCGCGGCGTTGCCATTGGCCGGGCGGTGCTGGTGGCCTCCAGCCGGGCTGATGTCAGCCATTATTTTGTCGATCCCGCCACCACCGATGACGAGATTGCGCGCGTCAGGCTGTCGCGCAATGCGGTCATGGAGGAAATCACGCGGCTGCAGCATGACCTGCCCAGGGACGCGCCGCACGAAATCGCGGCCTTGCTGGACGTTCACCTGATGCTGCTGCAGGACGAAATGCTCATCGGCGGCGTGAAGCACTGGATCACCGAGCGCTACTACAACGCCGAATGGGCGCTGACGACGCAGTACGAACTCATTGCCCGCCAGTTTGACGAAATGGAAGACCCCTACCTGCGCGAGCGCAAGGCCGACCTGGAGCAGGTCGTCGAGCGCGTGCTGTGCCACATGAAGGGCGCCGCCTCACCGCTACAGGCGGCCCGGCAAGGCGCGGTGCGGGCCGGCAGCAGCCGCAAGCAGTCGCAGCAGGATCTGCTGCTCGACGACACCCTGGATGTGCCGCTGGTGCTGGTGGCGCACGATATTTCGCCGGCCGACATGCTGCAGTTCAAGCAGAGCCTGTTTGCCGGCTTTGCCACCGACGTGGGCGGCAAGACCTCGCACACGGCCATCGTGGCGCGCAGCATGGACATTCCGGCGGTGGTCGGTGCGCGCAGCGCCAGCCAGCTGATCAAGCAGGATGACTGGGTCATCATCGACGGCGATGCCGGCGTGCTGATCGTCGATCCGTCGCCCATCATCCTGGCCGAATACGGTTTCAAGCAGCGCCAGGGCGAGCTGGAGCGCCTGCGGCTGAACCGCCTGCGCCACACCCCGGCGCTGACGATGGACAGGCAGCGCATCGAGCTGCTGGCCAACATCGAAATGCCCGACGACACGCTGGGCGCGGTCGAGGCCGGGGCCGTGGGCGTGGGGCTGTTTCGCAGCGAATTCCTGTTCATGGGACGGGCCGGCAAGCTGCCCGACGAGAACGAGCAGTACCTGGCCTACCGCAAGGCCATCGAAGGCATGCAGGGCATGCCGGTGACCATCCGCACCGTCGATATCGGCTCGGACAAGCCGCTGGACCGGCCCACCGCCAAGGCGCAGGATGGGCATCTGAACCCGGCGCTGGGCTTGCGCGCCATTCGCTGGAGCCTGGCCGATCCGCCGATGTTCCTGACGCAGCTGCGCGCCATCCTGCGCGCCGCAGCCCATGGCCAGGTCAACCTGCTGGTGCCCATGCTGGCCCACGCCAGCGAAATCCGCCAGACGCTGGACCTGATCAACCAGGCGCGCGCGCAACTCGATGCCCGTGGCTTTGTCTATGGCCCGGTGCGCCTGGGCGCCATGATCGAGGTTCCGGCGGCGGCGCTGACGGTGCCGGTGTTCCTCAAGTATTTTGATTTTCTGTCCATCGGCACCAACGACCTGACGCAGTACACGCTGGCCATCGACCGCTCGGACGAGTCGGTCGCGCACCTGTACGACCCCTGCCATCCGGCGGTGCTGCGCCTGATCGCCGACACGATTGCCGAATGCAATGCGCAGAAAAAGGGCGTCAGCGTCTGCGGCGAGATGGCCGGAGACGTCAGCATGACGCGGCTGCTGCTCGGGCTGGGGCTGCGCAGCTTTTCAATGCATCCGTCGCAGATTCTGGCCGTCAAGCAGCAAATCCTGCGCGCGGATACCGGAAAGCTCAAGCTGTGGGCGCAGGAAGTGCTGCAAAGCGAAAATCCGGCGGCCTTGCTTTAGACGCGGCGCGGCGGCACATTCAGGGTCGCCGGTTGCTATCAAAAAAGTAGCTGCTAGTCCATGCTGGATAAGCGCAAAGGCCCTGAAAAGCTTGAAAATTGCGCGCCCCGGGCCTTGCCCTTGTCATTTCACCCGTGTACCCAGCACCGCCGCGCCAATGATCATCACGGCCGCTAGGCCAATGCTCCAGCTCAAGGGGCGGCCGCTCACCAGCATCAGGAGGGCGGTGGAGCCCAGCGGCGTGATGTAGCTCAGGATGCCGATCTGCCGCGCGTCGCCGAGCTTGAGAGCCTTGTCCCAGAGGAAAAACGCGGTGCCCAGCGGCCCCCAGCCCATCACGGCCAGCAGCAGCCAGTCGCGCGCCGACAGCACGGCCTGGGGCTCCAGCGCCCAGTGGCACAGCAGCGACAGCAGGCCAGACACCAGCCCGAACAGCCCGATGGCCGCCGTCGGGAACGGTTTGACGCGCTGGGTCAGCAGTGAATAGCTGGCCCAGATGAAGGCCGACGCCAGCGCCGGTAGAAACCCCCACGACCAGCCCACGGCGCCCGTGGCGTTGCTGCTGGCGCTCAGGATGGCGATGGCCGCTCCGGCAAATCCCAGCAGCGCCGCAGCCACATGCACGGCGCGCAGCTTGAGCCCGGCCAGAAACAGCGGCGCCAGCACCACCATGAACAGCGGCCAGAGGTAGTTGACCAGGTTGGCCTCGACCGGCGGTGCATGGCGCAGGGCGATGAACAGCAGGAAATGAAATCCGAACAGGCCGTAAACGCCCAGCGCGAGGGTTTTGGCGGGAACGCTCCAGGCCTTGCGGTCTTGCAGCACGGCCGGCAGCGCCAGCAGGCTGCCCATGAGCAGGGCAATGCCGGTCAGCAAAAAAGGTGGAATGTGCCTGAGCGACACGCCGAGGGCGGCAAGGGTGATCCACAGCGCGATGGCGCCCAGGGCATATAAATTGGCTGGCATGGGCCGCAAGCATAGTGGCGGTTTGAGCGCAGACGCAGCGCGAAACGCCGTATTTTTGAACCAGAATGGGCCGTCATTCGCGCTCAGGCTCACTGCCCCAAGCTTACATGTCGTAGCGAGCTTAACGATTCATGCGTATTGCAGACACCCGGCTGGCATGTGTTTCGGATGAAATGAAGTAGCAGAAAAGTTTGCGAAGCTGCCGGCAACAGCGTCTTGTCGCAGGCAAGCCCTGTGGATTACCAGGAGCAACTCATGAAAATACTCGCAGCAATCGTGCTGGTACTGACCAGCCTGACAGGTTGTGTCGCCTACCCGGTCCCTTATGACAACGGCCCGCCCCAAGGCCACTATGGCGGACCGCACCGGGGCCAGGGCGACCGCGATGGCGACGGGGTACGCAACCGCGACGACCGCCGCCCGAACAATCCCTACCGTTATTGAGGCCGCTTCCCGTCAGGCAGCGGCCCGGGCCAGTCACTCTGCTGGCTTGTCGGACACGCCGGCGGCATGCGCCTGCTGGTCGGCGTGGTAGCTTGAGCGCACCATCGCGCCCACGGCGGCATGGCTGAAGCCCATCTCGTAGGCCTTTTCCTCGAACATCTTGAAGGTGTCCGGGTGCACATAGCGGCGCACGGGCAGATGCGAGGTTGAGGGCGCGAGGTACTGGCCAATCGTCAGCATGTTGATGCCGTGGTCGCGCATGTCCTGCATGACCTGCAGGATTTCCTCGTCGGTCTCGCCCAAGCCGACCATGATGCCGCTCTTGGTCGGCACGTCCGGGTGCAACGCCTTGAACTTCTTCAGCAGGTTCAGGCTGAACTGGTAGTCGCTGCCGGGACGCGCTTCCTTGTACAGGCGCGGCGCGGTTTCCAGGTTGTGGTTCATCACGTCGGGCGGCGAGGTTTTCAGGATTTCCAGCGCGCGGTCGTCGCGGCCGCGGAAGTCGGGCACCAGTACTTCAATCGTCGTGCCGGGCGAGAGTTCGCGAATGCGCTGGATGCATTCCACAAAATGGCCGCTGCCGCCGTCGCGCAAATCGTCGCGGTCCACGCTGGTGATCACCACGTACTTGAGCTTGAGCGCGGCAATCGTGCGCGCCAGGTTCAGCGGCTCGTCGGCGTCCAGCGGGTCGGGCCGGCCGTGGCCGACATCGCAAAACGGGCAGCGGCGGGTGCATTTGTCGCCCATGATCATGAAGGTCGCCGTACCCTTGCCGAAGCATTCGCCGATGTTCGGGCAACTCGCTTCCTCGCAAACCGTGTTGAGCTTGTTCTCGCGCAGGATCTGCTTGATCTCGTAGAAGCGGGTGCTCGGGCTGCCGGCCTTGACGCGAATCCAGTCGGGCTTTTTCAGGATTTCGCCCTGCACGACCTTGACGGGAATGCGCGACAGCTTGGCGGCGGCCTTTTGCTTGGCCAGCGGGTTGTAGGTTTCAAGGCTTTGGACTTCGCGGACGACTTCGGGTGTACTCATGGTGTGTAGTGGTGTGATGGGTTGGGATGGGGCATCAGTTCAGGGTGCAAGGTAGGTGGCGAGCTTTTGGCCCAGCACGCTTGCTGCTTCCTGCCAACTGGCCGATACGCCGATTGTAGAAAGGTCTGTCGTCTTGAGTCCTGCGTAACCGCAAGGGTTGATGCGCGAGAAGGGTTCCAGGTCCATCGCCACGTTGAGTGCCACGCCGTGGTAGGTGCAGTGCCGGCTGACCTTGATGCCCAGCGCGGCAATCTTGCCCAAGCCCCGGAACGGGTCGGACGGATGCACCGGGCCGCTCAGCGCGGCGTGCGAGAACGGGTCGTCCATGCGCACGTAAATACCGGGCGAACCGGCAACGCGGTGGCCGGTCACGCCGAAATGCGCCAGCGTGCGGATGACCGATTCTTCAATGCGATAGACATATTCCTTGACGAAGTAGCCGGCCCGTTTGAGGTCGATCAGCGGGTACACCACCACTTGGCCGGGGCCGTGAAACGTCACCTGTCCACCCCGGTTGGTTTGCACCACGGGAATCTCGCCGGGGTTCAACAGGTGATCGATTTTGCCCGCCAGCCCTTGCGTATAGACCGCTGGGTGCTCGCAAATCCATAGCGCATCCGGCGTGGCTTCGTTGCGCGCGGCGGTGAAGTCCTGCATTGCCTGGTAGGTGGGCAGGTAGTCCACCCGGCCGAGTTGTCGTGTGTCGATGGTCATGCCTGCCTTATGTCCGCCTCAGTTCTTGGGTGTTGTACGGCGGGTCGATGCAGATGCACTTGACCCGTCCCAGGTAAACGGCAGCGGTGGTAAAGGCCTGGGCGCGGTTGAGCCAGTCGAGTGTCGGCATCGATCAGGCGCCGCAGCACTTTTTGTATTTCTTGCCGCTGCCGCAAGGGCAGGGGTCGTTGCGCCCCACCTTGCGGGCTTCGCGCAATGCAGGCGCGTGCGTTTGTTTGTGGAGCTTCCAGAAACTTCGGATGTTGTAGATGGACAGGGACAACAAGGCCGGCAGATTGGCTTTTTCATCAATCTGCAGTTCGGGTTGGTCGGGGTTGTAACCTTCCGCGAACAACGCAATCGGCGCAAGCAGGTCAAAGTTTTTGGGGTTGTTCGTCAGGCCGTCCCATTGTGGGTGGTCCAGCATGGCGAGCCGAAAGCCTTCGGCCCAGTCCTTGCAATCCCAGTCGCCCTGGCGGTTTCCGTTTTCGTCGATCTGGTACGGGGTGATGCGTTCCCCGGCGTCCACTTCGCTGGTCAATGGCACGAAAAGCTGGTCGGGCGTGAGGTCGTGCAGTGCCACCGCCGTGGCCACCGCGATGTCCCGGTGCCGCTGCAGCAGCAACTGCAGCAGGCGGTGCTGGCGCTCTGGGTCGGCGCAAACCGGCAGCGTGGGCTGGCCGAAAATGGCCTCCATCCATTCGTGGGCGGGCACCGGCACAGGGCCGACGACGCAGGCGGTCAGGTAGCCGTCCGCCATCTCGGCCGGCATCGTGGCGGCTGGCAGGCTGGCGTCGCCAAACAGCTTGAACAGCTCGTCGTGGTCCGCTTCGGTCAGGCGCGGGCTTTGCTGCGGCAGCGGATGGCGCAGGTTGTAGTCGAAAAAGTCGTTCATGCGGATAGAGGAAAAAAAGAAAGCCTCATAGCGTAACGCGCCTGGCCTCGTCAGGAGGCCCGCCGGGCCGTGGCTACAGCACGACCTTGACCATCGGGTGCGTGGACAGCGTGCGGTACAGCTCATCGAGCTGCTCGCGGCTGGTGGCCGTCACGGTGATGGTCACGCCCAGGTACTTGCCGCCCTTGCTTTCGCGCAGCTCGATGGTGGCGGCGTCAAAGGTCGGGTCGAACTGGTGGGCGATATGGGTGATCGCGTGGACATAACCCTCGGCCTTGATGCCCATGACCTTGATGGGGAACAGCGACGGGTATTCAATCAGCGAGTCCTTGCGGGCTTCGGCTTCTGGCGGGTTGGGGGGCGTGTTGTCGTTGTCGGCGCTCATGGCTATGACTCCTCTTTGGCTTGCTGGTAGGCGGCGTACAGTTTTGCATAAATCGGGCCGGGCTGGCCGTTGCCGACGGGCTGGCCGTCCAGCAGGGTGATGGGCAGGATCTCCTTGGTGGCCGACGACAGCAGCAACTCGTCGGCGGCCAGCACTTCGGCCCGGCTGATGCGGCACAACTCAAAATCAATCCCGGCCGCGCGGCAGATTTCCTCGATCAGTCCATAGCGGATGCCTTCGAGCACCAGGTGGTCCCTGGGCGGCCCCATCACCTTGCCGTGCTTGACGACCCAGACATTGCTGGCGGCCGCTTCGCTGAGGTGGTCGCCGCGAAACATCACGGTTTCCAGCGCGCCGGCGTCCACGCTGATCTGGCGCGAGAACACCGCGCCCAGCAGGCTGGTGCTCTTGATATGCGCCTTTTCCCAGCGGAAATCGCCGGCGCTGACGCAGGCCACGCCTTGCGCGCGTTGCTGGTCGCTGGGCAGTTTCATCGGGTTGACCATGATGAACACGGTAGGCGTCAAGCCGGGCAGCATCGGGTGGTCGCGCATGGCCACGCCGCGCGTCACCTGGATATAGATCAGTTGATTGTCTTTTTGCGTCTCCGTGCCCGTTGAGAGGGCATGGTCAGCTATTAATTTAAGAGTAATGCCCTGCCACTGGGCGTGTGTCAGCGGATTGGCGATGCGCAGCTCGGCCAGGCTGCGGTCGAGGCGCGCCATGTGCTGCTCGAAGCGGAACAGCTTGCCGGCATAGGCGGGCACAACTTCATAGACGGCATCGCCAAAGATGAAGCCGCGATCGAGCACGCTGATCTTGGCGTCCCTGAGCGTGCTGAAGTCGCCGTTGAGGTAGCAGGGCGTATCGGGCAGGGCGCTGGCGGCGGACGTGGTCATGGATGTGGACTGCATGAGGGAATGAAAGGGAGCTGATCAGGGTTCATGGCAATGCTTTCAAGGCGATTGAAATAAGGCCGCAGGCGCCTGTTGCAAGGGCGCTACAGCATCAAGCCATGAAAAATATGGCGGCAATGGCGAGAACACCGAGCCCCAGGTTGACCGTGGCCAGTGTGGCAATCTGCCCGACGCGCCGGCCGCCTTCAGGCCAGTTGGCCGCACTCACCGCCTGCTGGAGGCGGCGAAAAGGCCCAAAATAAAGATGGCCGAAAAGTGCAAACATCACCAGGCCAATACCCAGCATGGCATGCCAGCCGGCAGGTGCGTTTTTCATGCCCACGCCCAGCAGCATCGCCAGGCCGGTCAGCAGCAAAACGATGATGGCGGCCCATGCCAGGCTGAAGAAACGCTTGAGCGTTTGCGCAATCAGCGGCAGCCGTTGCGCTGCCAGCAGTTCAGCCGCAGCGGGGCGCAGCGCAAACAGCATGAAACTGATTCCCCCCAGCCAGGCGATTGCGGCAAGAACATGCAGGAATTTCATCAGGGCGGGCATCGTGAGTCTTTCATTGGAATGAGCGCAATTCGACATGCTTTTCAATCGGCTCGATGGCTCGGGAGGAGGGCGGCAGTCAATGGACGCCAGAGGCGTGATTGTGGGGCATGCCCCCCGAGCTTGATCATCAGACGCCCACGAATTGGCCCCCATTCGGAATGGGCACAAAGCTATTGCCAGAAAGCAGGGGTTTCTACGTATAATCAAAGGCTTTGCTGGGGTTGAGGCCCGTAACCTTCGTGTAATTTGTGAGGTACACAATGGCAGATGGACCGGCTGGGTACCCTGAAGGCGCTAAAGCTTCTGCCCGCAAAAGCGCTGCAGTGGCAACTGGCTCAGGCAGTGAAGAAGTGACAGATGAGGCGCAAGACGAAGGGTTCAAGCCCCTGACGCGCGAAGAAGCCAAAAAAATTCGGGAGTTAAATCCTCCCGCTTCTTTGTGGGTGGTGCTGGCGGGGCAGGCCGGAGTCGGCATTCTGGTGGCTGTACTGGCCTGGGTGTTGACGGGCCAGGCGCGAATGGGCTGGTCGGCGGGATATGGTGCGCTGGCGGTGGTCATTCCCGCGGCGCTGTTTGCCCGGGGTCTGTCGCGTCAAAAATCGGCAACGCATGGAAATGCGGCGCTGGTCGGGTTTTTTATCTGGGAAATGGTCAAGATTGCCTTGACGGTGGCGATGCTCTTCGCCGCGCCAAGGCTGGTTGAAGGGTTGAATTGGCTGGCTTTGCTGGCGGGTTTTGTGGTGACGATGAAGGTGTACTGGGTGGCCATGTGGCTTCGCCCGGTGCGCAAGAAGTCGATCAATAATTTTTGAACATTGATAACTGGTGATCTATGGCTGCTGCTGAACACGCTGGAACAACTGGCCCGACGTCTGGAGAGTACATCCAGCATCACCTGCATCATTTGCAGAAAAATTTCTCTTTTGAGAATGTTGAGCAACACAGCATTGTTGACTTCAGCCTGTTCAATTTCGACTCGCTGCTCTATTCGGTCTTGCTGGGCGTCATTGGCTGCTTCTTTTTGTGGCGCGCCGCCAGCAAGGCAACGTCGGGAGTGCCCGGCCGCTTCCAGGCGGCGGTTGAAATCCTGTCTGAACTGGTGGACAACCAGGCCAAGGGCGTGATTCACAATGCCAAGAGCCGCAAGCTGGTGTCGCCTCTGGCGCTGACCGTGTTTGTCTGGATTTTCCTGATGAACGCCATGGACATGCTGCCGGTCGATGCGATTCCTAGCCTCTGGCATGACGCCGGCCCCGCGCTGGGCTTCAATAATTTCATGCGCGTCGTGCCAACGGCTGACGTGTCAACCACGCTGGGCCTGTCCTCCAGCGTGCTGCTGGTCTGCCTGGTTTACAACATCAAGATCAAGGGTCTTGGCGGCTGGGCGCATGAACTCATTGCCGCGCCTTTCGGCGACCACTGGTTTTTGTACCCGATCAACTTCCTGATGCAAATGATTGAATTTGCCGCCAAGACCATGTCCCATGGCATGCGGTTGTTCGGCAACATGTTTGCCGGTGAACTCGTTTTCATGCTGATCGCCCTGATGGGCGGCACATGGGCCTGGCAGTTCAACCCCCTCACGGGTATGTTCTGGCTGGGATTTGGGCATGTTGTCGCCGGAACCGTGTGGAGTATCTTCCACATCCTGGTGATCACGCTGCAAGCCTTCATCTTCATGATGTTGACGTTGATTTACGTGGGGCAGGCCCACGATTCACACTAAGCTTTCTTCTTCTCGTCGTTAGCTTTTCTTTTCCCTTTTCTTTTTACCTTTCCTCTCATCTTTTGGAGCAATCATGGAAAACATTCTCGGCCTCGTCGCTTTGGCTTGTGGTTTGATCGTCGGTCTCGGTGCTATCGGCGCCTCTATCGGTATCGCCCTGATGGGCGGCAAGTTCCTGGAAGCCTCGGCTCGCCAGCCTGAACTCATGAACGACCTGCAAACCAAAATGTTCATTTTGGCCGGCCTGATTGATGCTGCTTTCCTGATCGGTGTTGCCATTGCCCTGCTGTTCGCATTTGCCAATCCGTTTGTCCTGCGTTAATTTTTCGGCAATCCCTGGTACGTTCGATAAGGAATAAGCCGTGAACATTAACTCCACCCTGTTCCTGCAGGCTGTCGTTTTTGCGATCCTGGTCTGGTTCACGATGAAGTTCGTGTGGCCACCAATCACAAAAGCGCTGGACGAGCGGGCACAGAAAATCGCTGACGGCCTTGCTGCCGCCGACAAAGCCAAATCCGAACTCTCCAGCGCCAACAAGCGCGTGGAAGCAGAGTTGGCCACGTCGCGCACCGAGACCGCTACCCGTCTGGCAGATGCAGACCGCCGCGGCCAAGGCATCATTGAAGATGCCAAAGCCCGCGCGGTTGAAGAAGCCAACAAGATCATTGCTGCAGCCCAGGCTGAAGCGGCTCAACAATCGGTCAAGGCCCGCGAGGCGTTGCGCGAGCAGGTTGCCCTGCTGGCGGTCAAGGGCGCCGAGCAGATTCTCCGCAAGGAAGTCAATGCCGGGGTTCATGCCGATTTGCTGAGCCGCCTGAAGACCGAGCTGTAAGCAAAGCAAGGTAGAACAACTATGGCTGAACTTGCAACCATTGCCCGCCCTTATGCAGATGCGCTGTACAAGGCGCAGGGTTCCGATCTGGCCACAACTGCCCTTTGGGTGGACAAACTGGCGGCTGTGGCTGGAAATGCCCAGTTGCTCCAGTTTGCCGACAGTCCGAAGGTCAGCGTGGATCAGGTGTTTGACGTGGTGGCCGGTGTGGCCAGCAATGCAAACGATCCTTTGCCCGAAGCTGCCAGGAACTTCCTGCGCCTCGTGATCGAAAACGGTCGTTTGTCTGCACTGCCCGAGATTGCCAGCCAGTTCCGTTCGCTCAAGAACGCGGCAGGTGGTATGACCGATGCTGTCGTTTTCAGCGCTTTTCCGATGGACGAGCAGGCCTTGAACGACATCGCAGCAGTGCTCGAAAAGCGGTTTGGGCGCAAGCTCGGCATCAAGGTTGAACTTGATCCCTCGCTGATTGGCGGAATTCGCGCGGTCGTGGGTGACGAGGTGCTGGATACTTCGGTAAAAGCCCGTTTGGAACAAATGAAAATGGCGCTGATTGCCTGAACTGACGCGCAAGTGTCACCCGGGTTTTTAGCCAATAACATAGAAAGAAGGAAAGAGTCATGCAACTCAATCCCGCAGAAATTTCTGAACTGATCAAGAGCCGTATCGAAGGCCTCGCCGCAAGCAGCGACATCCGTAACCAGGGCACCGTGGTGTCGGTGGCCGACGGTATTGTCCGCATCCACGGCCTGTCCGATGTGATGCAGGGCGAAATGCTTGAATTTCCCGCCACAGCCGATGGCACGCCAACCTATGGTCTGGCGCTGAATCTTGAGCGCGACTCGGTCGGCTCCGTGATTCTGGGCGAGTACGAACACATTGCCGAAGGCGACACCGTCAAATGCACGGGTCGTATTCTGGAAGTCCCGATTGGTCCTGAACTGCTTGGCCGCGTGGTCAATGCACTGGGTCAGCCCATCGACGGCAAAGGCCCGATCAACGCCAAGCTGAGCGACGTGATTGAAAAGGTCGCGCCAGGCGTGATTGCCCGTAAATCGGTTGACCAGCCACTGCAAACCGGCCTGAAGTCCATCGACTCGATGGTGCCTATCGGCCGTGGCCAGCGCGAACTGATCATTGGCGACCGCCAGACCGGCAAGACCGCGGTTGCGATTGACGCCATCATCAACCAAAAGGGCAAGGGCGTTTCATGCGTCTATGTCGCGATTGGCCAGAAGGCTTCCTCGATCAAGAACGTGGTGCGCTCGCTGGAACAAGCCGGTGCCATGGACTACACCATCGTGGTGGCAGCCTCGGCTTCCGAATCTGCCGCCATGCAATACGTCAGCGCCTACTCGGGCTGCACCATGGGCGAATACTTCCGCGACCGTGGCGAAGACGCGCTGATTGTGTATGACGACCTGTCCAAGCAAGCCGTCGCCTACCGTCAGGTATCGCTGCTGCTGCGCCGTCCGCCAGGCCGCGAAGCCTACCCTGGCGACGTGTTCTATCTCCACAGCCGTCTGCTGGAACGCGCAGCCCGCGTGAACGAGAAGTATGTTGAAGACTTCACCAAAGGCGCCGTGAAAGGCAAGACAGGTTCATTGACCGCACTGCCGATCATTGAAACGCAAGCCGGCGACGTGTCAGCTTTCGTGCCGACCAACGTGATCTCGATCACCGACGGCCAGATTTTCCTGGAAACCAGCCTGTTCAACGCCGGTATCCGTCCTGCGATCAACGCCGGTATCTCGGTGTCGCGCGTCGGTGGCGCCGCCCAGACCAAGCTGATCAAGAACCTGTCCGGCGGTATCCGTACCGACCTGGCCCAGTACCGGGAACTGGCTGCCTTTGCGCAGTTCGCATCCGACCTGGACGAAGCCACCCGCAAGCAGCTGGACCGTGGTGCCCGCGTCACGGAGTTGCTCAAGCAGTCGCAGTATTCGCCTTTGTCCGTCTCCACCATGGGTGCCACCTTGTTCGCAGTGAACAAGGGCTTCATGGATGATGTAGATGTCAAGAAGGTGCTGGCTTTCGAAAGCGGTCTGCACGCTTGGCTGAAGGACAAGCATGCGCCCTTGATGGCCAAGCTTGAAGCCAACAAAGCCATGGACAAGGATGCCGAGGCCGAGTTGACGACAGCGGTCACTGCGTTCAAGAAATCGTTTGCCTAAGCTTGGCCGACTTGATCAAAGTTTGGCAAGTGTCTAGAACCCAGTAGGAGCCCATATGGCAGCAGGCAAGGAAATACGCGGCAAGATCAAGTCGGTGGAAAACACCCGCAAGATCACCAAGGCCATGGAAATGGTGGCCGCCTCCAAGATGCGCAAGGCGCAGGAACGGATGCGCGCCGCCCGTCCTTACAGCGACAAGATTCGTAACATTGCAGCTCACCTGAGTCAGGCGAATCCCGAATACACCCATCCGTTCATGGAGTCCAATGACGCCAAGACCACCGGGTTTATCGTGGTGACGACCGACAAGGGCTTGTGCGGTGGTTTGAATACCAATGTGCTGCGTCTCTTGACGACCAAGCTTAAGGACATGCAGGCTGCCGGTGAAGATGCGCAGGCGGTCGCCATTGGCAACAAGGGTTTGGGATTCCTGAACCGCATTGGTGTCAAGGTCGCGGCGCATGCCACCCAGTTGGGTGACAAGCCACACCTGGACAAGCTGATCGGCCCCGTGAAGGTGTTGCTCGACGCGTACAGCGAAGGCAAGATCAAGGCGGTTTACCTCTGCTATACCCGCTTCATCAACACGATGAAGCAGGAATCCGTAGTGGAGCAACTGTTGCCCTTGACGGCGGACCGGATGCAGCCCGACAAGACCGAGCATAGCTGGGACTACATCTACGAGCCGGACGCGCAAACCGTGATTGACGAGCTGCTGGTTCGCTATGTCGAGGCACTGGTGTTCCAGGCGGTGGCCGAGAACATGGCTTCCGAGCAGTCCGCCCGCATGGTCGCCATGAAGTCCGCTACCGACAATGCCGGCAGCGTGATTGGCGAACTCAAGCTGATTTACAACAAAACGCGTCAAGCGGCGATCACGAAAGAACTTTCGGAAATCGTTGCTGGTGCCGCAGCGGTTTAAGCCGCCATTCAAGATTTAAAGAACGAAAAGGATTCGGTCATGGCTCAAGAGACTCTAGTGGACACAAGCATCCAGGGCAAGATTGTTCAGTGTATCGGCGCGGTGGTGGACGTAGAGTTTGCCCGTAACCAGATGCCAAAGATTTATGACGCGCTCAAGATGGAAGGCTCTTCCCTGACGCTTGAAGTCCAGCAGCAACTGGGTGACGGCATTGTGCGTACGATCGCCTTGGGCACGTCCGACGGCCTGCGCCGCGGCAACATCGTGTACAACACCGGCGCCAACATTACCGTTCCCGTGGGCAAGGCCACGCTGGGCCGCATCATGGACGTGCTGGGTGCGCCGATTGACGAGCGCGGCCCGGTTGACCAGACGCTGACCGCTCCGATTCACCGTAAGGCGCCTGCCTATGACGAACTGAGCCCATCGCAAGAGCTGCTCGAAACCGGCATCAAGGTGATTGACTTGGTATGCCCGTTCGCCAAGGGCGGCAAGGTTGGCCTGTTCGGCGGCGCCGGTGTCGGCAAGACCGTGAACATGATGGAGCTGATCAACAACATCGCCAAGGCGCACTCGGGCCTGTCCGTGTTTGCCGGCGTCGGTGAGCGTACCCGCGAAGGCAATGACTTCTATCACGAGATGGCCGATTCCGGCGTCGTGAACCTCGACAAGCTCGAAGACTCCAAAGTCGCCATGGTCTATGGCCAGATGAACGAGCCCCCAGGAAACCGTCTGCGCGTGGCGTTGACCGGCCTGACGATTGCCGAGTCCTTCCGTGACGAAGGCCGCGACGTGCTGTTCTTCGTGGACAACATCTACCGCTACACGCTGGCCGGCACCGAAGTGTCCGCACTGCTGGGCCGCATGCCTTCCGCCGTAGGCTACCAGCCAACGCTGGCCGAAGAAATGGGCCGCCTGCAAGAGCGCATCACTTCGACCAAGGTCGGTTCGATCACCTCCATCCAGGCCGTTTACGTTCCTGCCGATGACTTGACCGATCCATCGCCTGCCACCACCTTTGCCCACCTGGATTCCACCGTGGTGCTGAGCCGTGACATCGCTTCGCTGGGTATTTATCCTGCGGTCGATCCGCTGGACTCGACCAGCCGCCAGCTGTCACCGGCGGTCGTCGGTGAAGACCACTACAACACCGCCCGTGCGGTGCAGGGAACGCTGCAGCGCTACAAGGAATTGCGCGACATTATCGCGATTCTGGGCATGGACGAACTGGCGCCTGAAGACAAGCTGGCCGTGGCCCGCGCCCGTAAAATCCAGCGTTTCCTGTCGCAGCCGTTCCACGTTGCTGAAGTGTTCACCGGCTCGCCCGGCAAGTACGTCAGCCTGGCCGAAACCATTCGCGGCTTCAAGATGATTGTGGCCGGCGAGTGCGACCACTTGCCGGAGCAGGCCTTCTACATGGTCGGCACCATTGACGAAGCCTTCGAAAAAGCCAAGAAGATGTAAGTAAAGCCGGCGTTTGGGCCAGCCGCGTGCCGGCTTGGTCCGGGCGCCAACTTTCTTCACATCTTTTAAATTGGAGTACGTATGAATACCATCCACGTCGATGTCGTCAGCGCAGAAGAGTCCATCTTCTCCGGCGAGGCCCGGTTTGTGGCTTTGCCAGGCGAAGCGGGCGAACTGGGTATTTACCCACGCCACACGCCGCTGATCACCCGCATCCGGCCGGGCGCCGTGCGTATTGAAAAAGCGGATGGCACGGAAGAGTTTGTGTTTGTTGCCGGCGGCCTGCTGGAAGTGCAGCCGAACTGCGTGACTGTCCTGAGCGATACTGCCATTCGCGGCAAGGATCTGGACGAAGCCAAGGCTACCGCCGCCAAGGCCCTGGCCGAAGAAGCCCTGAAAAACGCCAAGAACGATATCGATATCGCCATGGCGCAGTCCGAGTTGGCCGTCATGGCCGCCCAGATTGCAGCGCTGCGCAAATACCGCCAGAAAAAATAAAAACCAACAAGCGCAGACTTCGGTCTGCAACTGCAGGCATCCGGCAACGGATATCTGCAATCCCGAGCCCTTGCCGCAAGTCAAGGGCTTTTTTTATGCCTGTTCGTGATGGCTGGCGGGATTACTGCAGCAGCGGCGTGTCGGGCAGTTCGTTGGGGTGCCTGGCTGACGCATCCGTCCGCGCAAAATGCGCCACCAGCAGCGTCGAGGCTTCTTCCAGCGCCTGCGTCAGCCCGTCTTCATAGCGTTTTTCCCGAAAGGCGCTGGCCATGTGCGCCACCACGGACTGCCAATGTGTCGCGTCCACATGGCGCATCAGCCCCCGGTCGGCGACGATTTCAATCGCGTGTTCGGCCAGCAGCACGTAGATCAGCACGCCGTTGTTGTGTTCGGTGTCCCAGACGCGCAGCTTGCTGAACATCATGACGGCCCGCTGCCGGATCAGGTCGCCCAGGGTATTTTTATCGTCCATCCGCCATAAATAACTGGCAGGCAGTGCAGCCTCGACGCAGATGCGGATCTGCCCGCTGTGGCGCTGCTCGCTGGCCGCGACCCGCTCGGCCAGGCGATGCGCTAGGTCGGAGGGAATGGCGCGCCGGCTGTCGGCTGCGTCCAGCCACAGGTGCTTGAGCAGGAGTGTGAGCTTGTTCATCAAAATGCTTACCAGTTGCCCGATGCGCCGCCGCCACCGAAATTGCCGCCGCCGCCGCTGCTGAAGCCACCCCCGCCGCCGCCACGACTGCCACCAAAACTGCCGCCACCAAAACCACCACCGCCGAAGCCTCCGGGGCCGCCCCAGCCTGACGAGCGACCGCCACGGCCCATGCCGCCCAAGCCGCTGATGCCGGAGATCAGCGCGAACACCATGCCGACCACTGCGGCAATGGCGCCGATGACCAGGCTGCTGGTGAACACCCAGGCCAGCACGCCCACCGCGCCGCCAGTTGCCACCGAGCCCAGCTTGCGGCCCAGCACACTTGACAGCACCCGGCCGCCGATGGGCACGGCAAAAAACAGGAACACCGCCAGCGTCGTCCAGTCGAATCCGCCGCCGCTGCCGCGATGGGTTTGTCCCTGCTGCGGCGCCGGCAGGTTTTCGCCGGTGATGCGCGCCATGATCTGGCTGGCGCCGGCGTCCAGTCCGCCGGCAAAGTCGCCCTGCTTGAAGCGCGGCGTGATCGCGGTCTCTATGATCTGGCTTGCCGCCAGGTCGGGAATGGCGCCTTCGAGCGCCTTGGTGGTTTCAATGCGAACGGCGCGGTCGTTCTTGGCCACCACCAGCAGCAGGCCGTCGCCAATGCTCTTGCGGCCGATTTTCCAGCTGTCGCCGATGCGCTGCGCATACGCGGCAATGTCCTCGGGTTGGGTGGTCGGCACCATCAGCACGACCACCTGGGCGCCGCGCGACTGCTCGAAGGCCGTCAGCCTGGCTTCCAGCGCGGCCTTTTGCGCCGCCGTCAGCGTGCCGGTGCTGTCCATCACATGCGCGGTCAGCGGCGGGACGGGCTGAACGCCTTGCGCCCAGGCCGCGACGCTGGCCAAGGGTAGCCATACCGCCAGTAACAGTGCCTGCAAGAAGATACGCAAAGTCATCGGCTGCGCGGCTTATTTCTTGTTGAAATCAACCACCGGCGGCACGGAAATCTGCGCTTCGTTGGCGACCGCGAAGTTGGGCTTGACCTTGTAGCCAAAAATCATTGCGGTCAGGTTGTTTGGAAAGCTGCGCGCCAGCACGTTGTACTCCTGCACCGTCTGGATGTAGCGGTTGCGCGCCACGGTGATGCGGTTTTCGGTGCCTTCGAGTTGCACCCGCAAATCGCGGAAAGCCTGGTTCGCCTTCAGGTCCGGGTAGCGTTCGCTGACCACCATCAGGCGGCTCAGGGCGCTGCCCAGTTCGCCCTGCGCGGCCTGGAATTTGCTGAAGGCCGCCGGGTCGTTCAGGGTTTCGGGCGTGACCTGGATCGAGGTGGCCTTGGCGCGCGCTTCAATCACCTTCGTCAGCGTGTCCTGCTCGAAAGCGGCTTCGCCCTTGACCGTGGCCACGATATTGGGCACCAGGTCGGCGCGGCGCTGGTACTGGTTCAGCACCTCGGACCAAGCCGATTTGGTCTGCTCGTCCAGGCTCTGGAACTGGTTGTAGCCGCAGCCCGAAAGGAGTAGACCCAGCAGGGCGATGAAAGATAAGCGTAATAAGCTCGATGCCATGTAAAAGCCTCCAAAATTCAAGCCTTAACACTACCATAGTCGCATGTGATCGAACCTGATTTGACGCACGCGCAATCCCGATTAAACCGATACCGACCCAATCCGATTGGCATCATGCGAAAACCTCAAGCGCCGCCTGGCAGCCCCGAAAACGCCGATGCGACCGAAGCGGCGTTTTACGATGCGCTGCAAAGCGGCGATATCGAAAAACTCATGGCCTGCTGGAGCGATGAAGACGATATCGTGTGCGTGCATCCCGGCGGTGCCCGGCTGCTCGGCCTCGCCGCCATACGCGGCGCGTTTGACACCATGTTCGCCAACGGCGCCATTCGTGCGCAGCCGCTCAAGGTGCGCAGGCTGCAGTCGCTGGGCGCCAGCATGCACAGCTTGCTGGAGCGCATCGAAGTGCTGACCGAAGACGGGCCGCGCCATGCCTATGTCGTCGCCACCAATGTGTACCACCTGACGGCGCAAGGCTGGCGCATGGTGGCGCATCACGCCAGCCCTGGAACCCTGCCCGAGTTGCAGGAAGCGTCGCAAACTCCCTTCACCCTGCACTGACAAAATGGCCATGAATTACGGCGCCCCCTGGTGGTTACCCGATGGCAATACGCAGACCATCTGGGCCGCCCTGCGCGCGCGCCGCTTCATGGGGCCGCCGCCCGTGTTTCGCCGCGAACGCTGGAGTACGCCGGATGACGACTTTGTCGATGTGGACTGGCTGATGCCACGGTTTGAAAGCGCAGGCCTGGCCGAGCGCGGGGCAGTTCGTGAAGCGCCAAGCGTGGGGGTGCCTCTGCTGGTGCTGTTTCACGGACTTGAAGGCTCGTCGTCCAGCCACTATGCCCAGGCCTTTGCCGACGTCGCCGGCAGCCGGGGCTGGGCCTGCGCCGTGCCGCACTTTCGCGGCTGTTCCGGCGAGCCCAACCTGGCGCCGCGTGCCTACCACTCGGGCGATTTTGCTGAAATCGACTGGATGCTCAGGCGTTTTGCCGGCCTGAACCAGGGGCCGGTCGTGGCCGTCGGAATCTCCCTGGGTGGCAATGCGCTGATGCGCTGGGCCGGCGAGATGGGCACGCAGGCCGGGCAGGTGGTGACGGCGGTGGCGGCGGTCTGCGCGCCGCTTGATCTGACGGCCAGCGGCCAGGCCATCGGCCAGGGCTTCAACCGTCAGGTGTACACCCGCATGTTCCTCAAATCCATGGTGCCCAAGGCGCTGCAAAAACTGGCGCAGCATCCCGGCCTGTTCGACCGCGACACCTTGCTGGCGGCACGCGACCTGCATGCGTTCGACAATGTCTTTACCGGGCCGGTGCACGGGTTCAAGGGCGTTGACGATTACTGGTCGCGCGCGTCGGCCAAACCTCATCTGGGCCGGATTGCCGTGCCTGCGCTCGCACTGAACGCCTTGAACGATCCCTTCATTCCCGCAGCAAGCCTGCCGCAGTCTGCCGATGTCAGCCCCTGGGTCACCTTGTGGCAGCCGGCGCAGGGCGGCCATGTCGGCTTTCCCGCATCGAATTTTCCGGCGCATGTGCGCGCCATGCCTGAAGCGGTGGCGGGCTTTCTGGCGGCGCAGCTTTAGTCCGTTGCATGACCCCCGCCATCGCTGCGCCAGTCAAGGCAGTGCAAAATAAGCGCCATGGATGACATTGTTAAACAAGCGATTGCCAAGTGGCCCAACGTTCCCGACTGCTATGGCTGGCTCGGGCTGGATGCGCGCGGCAACTGGTACATGCGCGACGACCGGGCGCAATCCGCAGGGCCTTTTGCGCTGGTGGGCGATGCCGACCGCCACGCGGCCAGCAAGGGCTCGCTGCTGAAGCACGACAAGCTGATCGACTTCATCCAGCGCAATTACGAGAGCGATGCCAGCGGACGCTGGTTTTTCCAGAACGGGCCGCAGCGCGTGTATGTCGAGCTTGAAGCCACGCCCTTCATCTGGCGGGTCCATGCGGCAGCCGGTTTTTCGGTCACGGCGCACACCGGCCAGCCGGCACGCGTCCAGCGCTGCGTGCTGGACGAAGACGGCCGGCTTTACCTTGAAACCGATCTGGGCTTTGGCCTGGTGCACACGCAGGACATGATGTATGCAGCCGATGCTGTCGAGCAGGGTTTGTGGGTTCCGCAAGAGTTCCCGGCTGCTGACTTGCCCGCCCGTTTTGGCTATGTGCGCACTCCCAGAGCGCTACAAAATACATAGCCTGCTATGCCCGTGCTGCTTGCGCAATCTCCTGTTTTTATTGAATTTTCATGAAAAAAAGCCGGTCATTGACCGGCTTTTTCTGGAAAGGCGGTTGCCGAGCCTTATTTGACCGCGCTCACCATGTAAACAACGGCCAAGTGGATGTCTGCGTCAGAGGCGGCAGAGCCCCCCTTGGGCGGCATGGCGCCCTTGCCTTTGATGGCGCTGGCTGTCAACGCGTCAACGCCGGTCTGGATGCGCGGAGCCCAGGCGGCCTTGTCGCCAAACTTGGGCGCACCGGCCACGCCTGCGCCGTGGCAGGCGAAGCAAGCCTGTTTGTACAGCGCCTCGCCAGCGCCTGTGTCGGTTGCGGCAACCTTGGCAGTTGCTGCCGGCGCGGTCGCTGCGGCAGGTGTCGCTGCAACTGCGGTAACCGGAGCTGCTGCTGGCGTGGCGGCCGCAGCATCAGCCGCTGGCGCATCAGCCGCGCCGGCGGCAGGCACGGCAGGTTCGGCAAACTTGCCGCCTGCGGCTGTGGTCATGTACACCACGGCGCGGCCGATTTCGATATCCTGAAAGTCTCCGCCGCTCTGCGCAGCCATGGCGCCCTTGCCCTTGAGCGCGGAATGCAGCAGTGCGTCATAGCCGGTGGAGATACGGGGCGCCCAGGCTGCCGCATCGCCGAACTTGGGAGAGCCTGCCGCGCCTGTGCCGTGGCAAGCAATGCACTGGCCTTTATAGACTTCTTCGCCTGTCCTCAGGGGGCGGTTGGCATCGCGGATTTCAACCATGCCAACTTTCTGGATACGCTCGGCCACAGCCCGTTCTGCGTCATCAGCGCCGGCCAGCGGTTTATCGGCCGAGGCGACGTAATAAACCAGCCCGATAATTGCAAAAACAGGAACAACGAAAGAGAAAAAAACAGCCGCCAGCAGTTGTTTGGGGGTTTTAATCGGGCCCGTGTGGGCTTCTGCGTGGGCCGTGGTGTGATCGTTTGCGCTCATTGCGTCCTCAAAAAACTGAACATCGGGGGACTGTTGCGGGCTGCTTCAGCATCGGCGCATTATAGCGGGGGCCTTGAAAATTCTGATCAGGCCGGACTGGCTGATAGAATCCGGGATTGATGCGCGGTATGGGTTGTTCCAGCCGCTCAATTGCATCAAAGTCCACGTCCCGGACTTTGGCGCAAGTCGTTGTTCAGCGTTGCGGCTGTAGCTCAGTGGATAGAGTATTGGCCTCCGAAGCCAAGGGTCGTGGGTTCGATCCCCGCCAGCCGCACCATTCATGCATTGCCACGGGTTTTCCGTCTTTGACGGTGCATGATCCGTCATTCGCACCCTCTGAAACTTTGACGCAAGTTTCAACCCGACATGAATTCCTGTTTCTTCATTGACACTGCCGCTTATTGGGCTTTCCGGGCGGCCGGATATGCATTGCTCAACCTGGGCGAAGATGCTGCGCTCATTGCCTTCATGTTCTGCTGAACCGCAGTTCTGGACGAGTCCAGACTGCGGCAGCCAGGCGGCGGCTTGTCAGAAGGACTGCCGCTGGTCTCTCATCAGGCCTTCTTGGCCCAGGCGCTGCACCAGGCTTTAGCCCCGACCTGCTTGCCGGCAAACAGCGGACAAGCACCCGCTGCATCGGTCGGCTTGCCTTGGTAAAGCGCGCAATTGGCGCATTGCTGGCCGGCGGCGTATTTTGGGTATTTGGCCTTGTCGGCTTTGGTGGCGTCGCTCTTGTAGCCCAGCGCAACGGCCTGCGGGTCGCTATCCTGCACCAGCGGTGCCGGGGCTTGCGCTTGGGCCAGACGTGTCGTGGCCAGAATACCCGCGCTCATGACGGATTGAATGACAAAGGTTCTACGGTTCGATTTCATGTGGGTTCTCAATTATTAACATTGGACCTGGCCAGACGCGGCAAAAATTAAACAGCCGCATCGACAAAGCATCAATCCGCTCATGCAGCCCCGACGGAGTAGCCTCGGATCAAAACCCGGCCATGTCCCGGTTTTCCAAGCCAATATAGGCAAAATCGAGTTTACAGCCAGGCATTGCCCCGTGGCCAGCCAGTGCATCGCATTCCGTGACAAAGCGCAAACTGTCTTCACAAAAGCATTGCTGGATCCACCAGTTGCCATCCGCCTTTCAGCAGGAAAGTTAAAACAAGGCAATGATTTTTGCTACTAAATTAGTAGCTAACTATGCATGTGTGGTATGCGCTAAAGGCTGTTTTTATTTAAAATTTACTTCTGCCATAAGTGGCGCTCTCGACACTCTCGCAGCCATGCGGCACAGCCGTTGATGCTTCAGGAAACCCGTCATCCCTGTGGAATTAGCGGCTGGCTGGATGTGCGGCTTTTCAGCTGCGGCTATGCTTGCGGGCCACCTTGACAGAGTCCGGTCTTGCCGCGAGCATGCAGCATCTTTCTTTCCATCCGGGTGACTTTGTGCCAAGTCATTTTTTTCCAAGCTAACGAGGGTTTCATCATGAAGAGACATTTCCTGCGCACCATTCCAGCGCTGATTGCCCTGTCGGTTTCGCCGCTGTTCGCGGCAGCGCAGGCTGCTTGGCCGGCCAAGCCCATCACGCTGGTGTCTCCTTATGCCCCGGGCGGCACCACCGACCTGCTGGCGCGCCTGCTGGCGTCCAAGCTGCAAGGCGTGCTTGGCCAGACCGTCATCGTCGAGAACAAGGGCGGCGCGGGCGGCAACATCGGCACCGACTATGTGTCCAAGTCCAAACCGGACGGCTACACGTTTTTGGTGGCGTCGAGCGGTCCGCTGGTAATTGCGCCTTCGCTCTATCCGAAACTGCCCTACCAGCCCAACCTGGATTTCACGCCGGTCGCGCCGCTGGCCAGTGCCGCCTTCGTGATCGCCGTCAATCCCGGCTCGGGATTGACCAGCGTCAAGGACATCATCGCCAAGGCCAAGGCCGGCAACCTGTCCTTTGCGTCGGCAGGCTCGGGCACGCCGCAGCACATCATCGGTGAAATGTTCAATGTCCAGGCGGGCGTGAAGATCCAGCACATTCCGTACAAAGGCTCGGGTCCGGCGATGAACGACCTGGTGGGTGGCCAGGTTCCCATGACGTTCGAGAACCCCGTTCCCATCATGCCGCAGGTCAAGGCGGGCAAGCTCAAGGTGCTGGCGGTGACCAGCGCCAAACGCTCGGCGGCGTTCCCCGACATTCCGACCGTCTCGGAACTGGGGCTCAAGGGCTTTGATGCACAGCCCTGGTATGGCGTTCTTGGCCCGGCCGGCGTTCCTGCGGAAGTCGTTGAGCGGATGAACAAAGAGATCCGCACCATTCTGGCTTCCACCGATGTCAAGGCGCGCCTGTTTGCCCTGGGCGCCGAGCCGATGGACATGACACCGTCCGCATTCAAGAGTTTCATTGCGGCGGACACCAAAAAATGGACTGCCGTGGTCAAGGCTTCCGGCGCCACGGTGGACTGACCCCAAGGTGCCGCAAGCTTTTATTTCTCATGGCAACCGACCTGCTTGATGCACAAACGCTGAAGCAGGCATGTTCGGGCAGTCCTGCCGGAACATGCGTCTGCTCGCTGGGTGCCTGCCGCAACTGGGAGAGCTTTACCGAAGACCGCTGGCCGGCCAAATCGGTCCGGCGCCTTGGAACCTTGCGTGATCCGGCCATCGACGAGCCGACCGTGGAAGAGTTCCATCCCGATGGCACGCGCTACGATTCTGCGGACGCGCCACTGGCGGTGGCATTTTTCCCCTGCAACCGAAGTGATGCCTACGCCTGCGGCCAGTGTGGCCGCACCCTGCTGAGGTACACGGAATATGGCGGCTACTATGTTGATCACCGTGTCCGCGAGGTTCTGCCGGAGCTGATCGTCTAGGCCGGCCTCAACTGGCTTGCCAGATCACCTTTTTGCCCGAGGCTTCCCAGCGTTCGTAGTTGGCTGAGTAAATGTCCTCGATGCGGTTGCGCTTGACCTTGAAGGTTGGCGTGATGATGTCGTTGTCCACGGTCCAGGCCGTGGTCACGATCACGAGGCACGCAAGCTGCTCATGCGGGTCCAGCGTGGCGTTGACGCCTTTCAGGTGCTCGCTGAGCGAGGCTTCCAGTTCGGTGCGCGCGGCCGCATCCCGGCTGCGCGCCACCGCTTCGGCATTGAGCATCACGATGCCCAGCGGCCGGCCCAGATTGGCGCCGGTCACCACGCAGGCTTCGACCGCCTCGTGCATCACCAGCTTGTCCTCGATGGGCGCGGGCGCAATGTACTTGCCCTTGCTGGTCTTGAACAGATCCTTGACGCGCCCGGTGATGTGCAGGTTGCCCCGCGCGTCCAGCTGCCCCTTGTCGCCCGTGCGCAGCCAGCCGTCTTCGGTGAAGGCGGCGCGGCTTTGCACCGGATCCTTGTAGTAGCCCATCATCAGCGCGGGGCTGCGCATCTGGATTTCGCCGGTCTCGGGGTCTATTCGATCCTCCACGCCGGGGTAGGCCGGCCCCACCGTGCCTTCCTGGTTGGTGCCTGGCACCGTGAGGTGCGAAACGGCCAGGTTTTCAGTCAGGCCGTAGCCCTCGTTGATGGGCAGTCCGAGCTTGCGGTACCAGCTCAGCAGCGCCAGGGGCATGGGTGCCGCGCCGCCCGCCGCGATGCGGCATTGGTCCAGTCCCAGCGCCTTGAGCACCTTGCGCCGCACCAGTGCGCCGATGACCGGAATCGACAGCAGCAACTGGAGTCTGGCCGGCGGTATCTTGTGATGCACGCCTTGCTGGAACTTGACCCACAGCCGTGGCACCGAGAAAAAGATGGTCGGCCTGGCGCGCTGCAAGTCGGCGGGAAAGGTGTCTATCGATTCGGCAAAGTAAAGCCGCATGCCGGTGCGCAGCCAGCCGTGCTCGACCAGCACGCGCTCGACAACGTGGGCCAGCGGCAGGTACGACAGCATCCGGTCCTGGCCTGTCAGGTCGATGCGTGTGATGCCGGCATCCAGCGCCCAGGCAAAACTGCCGAAGCTTTGCATCACGCCCTTGGGCCGGCCGGTGGTGCCCGAGGTGTAAATCAGCGTGGCGAGTTCTTCGGCACCCCGAACCAACTCGCCCTGCAGGGGCGCCTGGCGTGCGCAGATGGCATCCCAGCCATCGTGGTTGTTGAGGACATCGGGCGGCGACAGCGGGTAGCTGATGCAGGGCAGGCCGCCTGGCACGCCGGGCTTCATGTTCTCCCAGGCATCGAGCTTGCCGACAAAGCAGGCTTTGGCTTCACTGTGGGTGAGTATGTGCGCGATGGTGTCGGGCGCCAGCGTGGGATAGAGCGGCACCGAAACATGACCGGCCATCCAGATGGCCAGGTCGCTCATGAGCCACCAGGCGCAGTTCTTGGACAGGATGGCGACGTTCGAGCCCGGCTCCCAGCCCTGCGCCTTCAGGTGCGCGGCCATGCGACGCACCTGGTCGGCCACCTGGCTCCAGGTGTAATCCTGGATCACGCCGCCGCCCATGGGCTGGGTCAGGGTGACTTGATGAGGGGCTGCTTTTTCCCAGTGGTACAGGCGCTGCAGCGCCAGCATGTCGGGCGAAACAGGGTTCATCGCGCAGGTCTCCTCTCGTTGTTATAAGGGCAGGCAGTGTGCCTTTGCCGATTGAGCGTTTCAACCGCCTGGATGTCAATCCCCTGATTCGTACGGAGGCCTTTGGACCTCCTTTGCATACCTCCTGATGGACCCTGCGTTGTGACGCGATTCCCGGAAACTGGGCAGAGGAACATTTTTTCAGCCGCAATATCGAATAATGCTCATGCATCAGGAGTGCGCCATGAAGATCGTTAAAACTGTTTCCAGCCTGGCTGCCGCCGCGCTGCTGATGGCCGGTTGTGCTTTCAGGCCGGTGCAGCCGGGCATGTCGCGCGACCAGGTTCTGGCAAGCTACGGTACGCCGATGCGCATCGTGCCCGTGGGTTCGGGGACGCGGCTGCAGTATTCCAGGCAGCCCGCCGGCCAGAGCGTCGTGATGGTCGATCTGGACGCTGCCGGCAAGGTGGTGGCGGTACGGGAGGTCATGACGCCCCAGGAGTTTGCAAGGGTCGAGCCCGGCAAATGGACCCGCGAGGACGTGGAGCGCGAGTTTGGCCCGCCGGCAAGGGTTGACCGGGTGGCGTCATGGCCCGGCGACATCATGAATTACCGCTGGCGCGAGAACAACATTCAGGACATGTTTTTCTGGGTCTATCTGGACGCCGGCAACCGGGTTCAGCGTACCGGGCAGGGCATGGAAATCCCGATGCGGATGCATTTCAAGGACTGAAGCTTGATGTCATTCCACCGCGCGGCCAATTTCAGGCCAGTGGTGGTGCAGGTACACCCAGGCGACGAGTCCGATGGACATCATGCCCAGCGACACCGCAGCCAGGGCCGGCGTGGAATGCATCACCAGCGGTGCGATGACGCCGGCCACCAGTCCGTTGGCCGTGGAGCCGATACACGCCTGCAGCGAAGACGCCATGCCGCGCCGCTCGGGATACAGGTCAAGCACCAGCAGCGTGACCACCGGCACCATCAGCGCCCAGCCAAAGGCAAACACCGCAATCGGAAGCAGCGCCCACGACGCATGGGCCGTGAACAGCAGATTGGCAACGAGGTTCAGCACCGAAGTCACCAGCATGATGACAAAGCCGTGGCGGATCTGCTTTTTGGGTGCTATCTTGCCGGCCAGGCGACCGCTCAGCCAGGCGCCTGACATGATGCCGGAGATGGTCAGCACAAAGAACCAGAAAAACTGCGTCGGCTGCAAGGCCAGATGCTCGCCCAGAAACGCTGGCGCCGCGAGCACATACAGAAACATGCCGTTGAACGGCACGCCGCTGGCCAGCGCCAGCAGCAAAAAGCGCGGGCTCGAACCCAGTTGCCAGTAGCCGCGCATCAGGTGCCGCACTTCAAAGGGCTGGCGCGCGTCAGGCTGCAGGGTTTCAGGCAGGAATCTGTAGTTGGTCACCCAGAGCACGAGGCCGACTCCGGTCAGGAACCAGAAAATGCTGTGCCAGCCCAGATGCACGAACAGCCAGCCGCCCACAATCGGCGCCAGCGCCGGCGCCACGCCGAAATAGATGGTGACCTGGCTCATGACCTGCTGCGCCTGCGCGGGCGGAAACATGTCGCGGATCACGGCGCGCGAGACCACAATGCCGGCGCCGGTTGACAAGCCCTGCATGGCCCGGAACAGCACCAGCAGGCCCACGTTTTGCGACAGCGCGCAGCCCGCCGAGGCGAGCGTGAACATGGCAATGCCCCAGAGCACCACCGGGCGGCGGCCAAAACTGTCGGCCAGCGCGCCATGGAACAGGTTCATGAAGGCAAAGCCGAACAGGTAGGCCGACAGCGTCTGCTGCATTTCCACCGGCGTGGCGCCCAGCGACAGCGCCATGCCGGAAAAGGCCGGGATGTAGGTGTCGATGGAAAACGGCCCGAGCATGCCGAGCACGGCCAGCAGGGCGGCAAGCGTCCAGCGCGGGCCGCGCCAGAGCTGGTCGGCGTTGGGGTTCATTCGTTTTTAAGCTTTAACGCCGTGTCATAGAGTTCGTTGCGCGACGCGCCGGTGATGTCTGCTGTCAGCTTGACGGCGGTTTTCAGAGGCAACTCGGCCAGCAGCAGTTGCAGAACCCGAAGGCTGTCGTCAACGCCTTCGTGCGGGCTTGACGCATGCAGCACCAGCGCAAATTCGCCCCGGGTGCGCTGTGGCCCGGCGTCCAGCCAGGCGGCAAAATCCTGCGCGGGCAGGGTGGCGATTTCCTCGAACTGCTTGGTCAGCTCGCGCCCGACGGTGATGAGCCGGCCCTGCAGCACGGCCAAAGCGCGGGCCAGCGCCTCGATGCGGTGCGGCGCTTCAAGGATCACCGTGGCACGGGAATCGGTTCGCAACAACGCGATGGCCTGGTCGCGCTCGCCGGCCTTGCTGGGCAAAAAGCCGGCAAAGACAAAACTGCTGCCGTTGTCGGCGCTGCCTTCGGCGCGCGTCACGCCGGCGGCGCTGAGCACGGTGGTCACGCTGCTGGCGCCGGGCAAGGGCATGACCTTGAACCCGGCGGCCCGCACCGCCGCCACCAGGCGCGCGCCGGGGTCGCTGACGGCAGGCGTTCCGGCATCGCTGACATAAGCCACGCGCTCGCCGCGCTGCAAGCGTTCCACCACCAGCCCGGCGGCTTCGGCTTCATTGTGCTGGTGCACGGCCAGCAGGGGTTTGTCGATGCCATACTGGCGCAGCAGCGGCTGCGTGTGGCGCTTGTCCTCGCAGGCGATGGCATCCACCAGCTGCAGCACATGCAGGGCGCGAAGCGTGATGTCGGCCAGGTTGCCGATGGGGGTGGCCACGACATACAGCGTGGCTTGCGGATAATGCTGCATGCCCGCTGCGGCGCGTGCGGTGTCCAGGGCCAGTTCGAAAGAAGCGTTCAATGTGGTTTTCCAGAAAACAGGCGGTTAATGTTGCGCCCAAGAGCACTGCAGGCGGTGCCGCAGCGTTGCCGAAGCAGGTTACCACCAAGTCGCGCGGGGACGCGGCCGAGTCTGCCGCGCGGGCCTATCTGGTCGGCGCCGGCCTGCGATGGATCGAGTCCAATTATCGGACACCGGGGCGCGGCGGCGGCGAGATTGACCTCGTCATGCGCGTACCCGATGGCACGCTGGTGTTTGTCGAGGTCCGCCAGCGCAGCAGCGCTTCGCATGGCGGCGCCGGCGCCAGCATCAGCGCCGTCAAGCAGCGGCGCATCATTTTTGCGGCGCGGCATTATTTGATGCGCTTTGCCAGCCTGCCGCCTTGCCGTTTCGATGTGGTGCTAGTCCATGGCGCGCTTTCCGGGGGTGAAAGTCCACAGGCCACTATCGAATGGCTGCCTGCGGCATTTGACGCCTCTTGACTTTGAACGTCGGGGGTGTCATGGCCAGGGAATTTGTAACCATACCTTCCCGGCGCCCCGGGCGGGCCTTTTGCCGACGCTGTTGCGCGTCATGACCCGCTATCATCAGCCCATGCTTGAACAACGAATCGAACAGCAATTCATCGACAGCGCCGACCTCAAATACCAGGCCGCGCAAGTCTTGTCCAAACCCATTGCCGCAGCGGTGCATGCCATTTTGGCCAGTGTCACCAGCGGCAACAAGGTGCTGGCCTGCGGCAATGGCGGCTCGGCCGCTGATGCCCAGCACTTCGCCGCTGAATTCGTGGGCCGCTACGAACGCGAGCGGCCCGAACTTGGCGCGATTGCCCTGACGACCGACAGCTCCATCATCACGGCGATTGCCAATGATTACGATTTCAGCGTGATTTTCTCCAAACAGGTGCGCGCCCTGGGCGTGGCCGGCGACGTGCTGCTGGCCATCAGCACCAGCGGCAACTCGGCCAATGTGCTGGCCGCTGTCGAGGCGGCGCATGAGCGCGACATGACGGTGGTGGCGCTGACCGGCCGGGGCGGCGGCAAGATGAACCAGGCCCTGCGCGAAACCGATGTGCATATCTGCGTGCCGCATGAGCGCACGGCCCGCATTCAGGAAGTGCATTCCCTCGTCATCCACTGCATTTGCGACGGCGTGGATACCCAGTTGCTTGGTGATCAGGAGTCTTCGGCATGAACCATGGTGTGATGAAGCGGCTGGCCTGCTCGGTCGGCGCGGCGGTGCTGCTCACGGGTGCGCTCAGTGCGTGCGTCGGCCCCTTGATCGTGGGTGGCGCCATGGTGGGCGGTTCAATGGTGGCCACGGACCGCCGAACCTCGGGCGCACAGCTTGACGACGAGGCCATCGAACTGCGGGCTGCCAGCCAGATCCGCTCCAATCTCGGAACCCGGGTGCGCGTGAGCGTCACCAGCTACAACCGACAGGTGCTGCTGACCGGTGAGGTGCCCAATCTGCAGGACAAGCAGCGGGTCGAGCAGGTGGTCAAGGCGGTGGACAGCGTGGCGTCGGTGGTCAATGAGCTGGCGGTACTGAACAGCCCATCGCTGATGGACCGCTCTTCGGATGCGCTGCTCACCGGCCGCATCAAGGCCATGCTGCTGGACACCAGTGACCTGCAGTCCAATGCCTTCAAGGTCGTGACCGAGCGGAACACGACCTACCTGATGGGCCGTGTCACCCAGCGCGAAGCGGACCGGGCCACCGAAGTGGTGCGCGCCACGCCGGGGGTGCAAAAAGTCGTCCGGATTTTCGAGATCATCAGCGAGCAGGAACTCAAGAACATGGACACCGTGCCTTCCGGCATGCAGCCAGCGGCCCCCAAGCCCGCTGGCGTCTGAGTTCCCCGAGCAGTCCGCTGGAGGGCTGACTGACTGGCGCCGGGCCGCTTATTTCAGGCGCTTGATCAGGCTGGAGGTGTCCCAGCGCTGCCCGCCCATGGCCTGCACGTCGGCATAGAACTGGTCCACCAGCGCCGTGACCGGCAGGCGGGCGCCATTGCGCTTGGCCTCGTCAAGGACCAGTCCCAAGTCCTTGCGCATCCAGTCCACCGCAAAGCCGAAATCAAACTGGTCGGCGACCATGGTTTTTCCCCGGTTGTCGAGCTGCCAGCTTTGCGCCGCGCCCTTGCCGATCACGTCGAGCACCTGCTTCATGTCCAGCCCGGCCTTCTGGCCAAAGGCCACGGCTTCGCTCAAACCCTGCACCAGTCCGGCGATGCAGATCTGGTTGACCATCTTGGTCAACTGGCCGGCACCGGCCTCGCCCATCAGGGTAAATGCTTTGGAAAAGGCCATGCCAACAGGTTTGACCACCTCGAACGCCGCCGCCTCGCCTCCGCACATGACCGTGAGCGCACCGTTTTGCGCGCCTGCCTGGCCGCCGGACACGGGCGCATCGATGAATTGCAGGCCGATATTTTTTGCGGCGCTGTAGAGTTCGCGGGCGACAGACGCCGAGGCGGTGGTGTGATCGACAAAGATGGCGCCCGGCTTCATGCCTGCAAACGCACCGTTGGCGCCCAGCGTGACCGAACGCAGGTCCTCGTCGTTGCCGACGCAGCAAAACACGATGTCTGCACCGGCGGCGGCTTCGCGCGGCGTGGCGGCTGAAGCGCCCTTGAATTCGTCGCTCCAGGCCTGGGCCTTGGCGGCGCTGCGGTTGTACACCGTGACCTGGTGGCCCGCCAGCGCCAGGTGGCCAGCCATGGGGTAGCCCATGACGCCAAGGCCGAGAAAGGCGACCTTGCGGGGATGGGGCGGCTCGTAGCTTTTCGTGGAAATAGGGGACATGGGGCTGTGAAGGGGGCTTGTTGAAGAAAGTTCAGACAATGGCAAAGTGCTCGGTGCCTGCCGACAAATCGGTAGACTTGGCGCGTTGCGAATAAAGCTTGATCTGCAGCCGCAGGTCATTGACCGAATCGGCATTGCGCAAGGCCTCTTCGTAAAGAATATGGTTGCCTTCAAAGGCATCAAACAGCGCCTGGTCAAAGGTCTGCATGCCCATGTTGCGGCTTTTCTTCATGATCTCCTTGATCTCGCTCACATCGCCCTTGAAGATGAGGTCGCAAATCAAGGGGGAATTGAGCATCACCTCGACCGCTGCAAAGCGCCCCTTGCTGTCCTGCCGGGGCACCAGCCGCTGCGACACCACGGCCTTGAGGTTGAGCGACAGGTCCATCAGCAACTGGGCGCGGCGTTCTTCCGGGAAAAAATTGATGATGCGGTCCATGGCCTGGTTGGCGCTGTTGGCGTGCAGCGTGGCCAGGCACAGGTGGCGTTGTTGCATAAATCGCCCGCGCCAATGAACGGGCTGCCTTACTGATAGGCTACCGACCTTTGTTCCGAACATGCGAAAAGACAAGCACCTGCCCAGCCAGCCCAAGGGGGTCTACCGGGTCAAGAACTGGCCCGAGTACAACGCGGGCCTGATTGAGCGGGGCAATGTGAGCATCTGGATGGACGAAGAGATGTTCGCACCAATGGCTGGGGCGTCAGTTCAGCGCGGGCGCCCGCAGGCTTACTGCGATGCAGTGATTCAGATGCTGCTGGCCCTCAAGTCGGTGTACCGCCTGCCGCTGCGGGCATTGCAGGGGTTTGCCATGAGCCTGCGCCGCCTGGCGCTGCCGGCCTTGCCAGTGCCCAACTACAGCACGCTGAGCCGAAGGGCCAAGGCGCTGCGGGTAACCTTGCCGGTGCTGCGCAACGCAGGCGAGGCTGTGCATCTGCTGGTGGACAGCACGGGGTTGAAGCTGTTTGGCGAGGGCGAATGGAAGGTGCGTAAACACGGCTACGCCAAGCGCCGCAGCTGGCGCAAAGTGCATCTGGGCATGGATGACGAGACGGGGCAGGTGTGCGCCGTGTTGATGACGCACAAGGATGTGATTGATGCCAGTGTGCTGCCGGAGTTACTGGCGCAAATCCCCCAAGAAACGAAGATTGAAGTGGTTATCGGCGATGGTGCCTACGATACAAAGGCCGCCCGTGCGGCCATTGCCGGGTGCGGCGCGTTGGCGGTCATTCCCCCCGTGGAGGGCGCCGTGCACTGGCCTGCCAGCCAGGCTGGGGCGCCAGAGCGCAACGAGGCCATTGACCATATTGCCCAAAGCAGCAAGCAGGACTGGAAAGACAAAAGTGGCTACCATCGCCGTTCCCTGGTGGAGAACCTGATGTACCGCTTCAAGGTGCTGACGGGCGACAGGCTGTGGGCGCGCGATGTGGATGTGCAAGACGCTGAAGTCGCTGTTCGGGTGGGCATCATCAATCGCATGCTGGTGCTTGCACGCCCGAAATCCGTCCGGATTGCCTAAAACGCGGGGTAAGGGGCAAGCCTCATCCTCACAGAGGATTTATGCAACAACGCCGCACAGGTGGCCGGTTTCGGAAAAGGCCAGCGCATGCTCCATGCTTTCACGGTCGCGGATTTCGCCCATCAGAATCACGTCGGGCGCCTGGCGCATCGAGTTTTTCAGCGCCGATTCCCAGCTGTCGGTGTCCAGTCCGATCTCGCGCTGGGTCACCACGCAGTTCTTGTGCATGTGGACAAATTCCACCGGGTCTTCAATCGTCAGGATGTGGCCAAAGGACTGCTCGTTGCGCCAGTCCAGCATGGCCGCCATGGTGGTCGATTTGCCCGAGCCGGTGGCGCCCACCAGAATGGCCAGGCCGCGCTTGGCCATCACCACGTCCTTGAGCACCGGCGGCAGGCCCAGGCCATCGAGCGTGGGGAGCACAGCCGGAATGACCCGCATCACCATGCCGACCTTGCCCTGCTGCATGAAGGCGTTGACGCGAAAGCGCCCGATGCCGGGCGGCGAGATGGCGAAATTGCATTCCTTGGTGCGCTCGAACTCGGCGGCCTGCTTGTCATTCATGATGGCGCGTGCCAGCGTCAGCGTGTGGCCGGCATTGAGCGGCTGGGACGACACCTTGGTCAGCTTGCCATCGACCTTGATGGCGGGCGGAAACTCTCCGGTCACAAACAGGTCGCTGCCGCCGCGGCTGACCATCAGCCGCAGCAGATCGTTGATGAATTTACTCGCCTGATCGCGTTCCATGAGTTCTCCTGAGTGTTGTCAGCGGGTAAGGTTAAGGTTGAGGTTGAGGTTGTGCTGGATCAGCTGTTGTGGTCACCAAGCCGGGCGCTCACCACCCGCAGGCGGCGCGACAGCTTGCGCGCCAGCAAGGCAATCAGGCTGGCCGCCAGCGCCGGGTCGGTGGTCATCATCTCGTCGAGCGCCTGCGCGCCCAGCACGGCAATTTCGCATTCGGCAAGCGACGTGCAGACTGAAAAACGCACGCCGCTGTCCAGCAGCGACATTTCACCCAGAATATCGCCGGGCCGCGCTTCTGTCAGGTGCAGCCGGTCGCCCCAGGGCTGCTCGCGGTCCACAGCAATGCTGCCGGTCAGCAGCACGATCATGAAATTGCCGTACTCGTCCTGGCGAATCACGTCCCGATTGGCCGGCAGGGTGGCAAAGTCAAAAAACTTTTCCAGGCGCGGCACGGCGTCCGAACCCAGCCGCGCCATGTAGTTGTCCTTGCTCCACAGCGCCTGCAGCAGCTTGCTGCCGCGCTCGGCGGGCAGGCGCCTGGCGCCCACCTCATTGGCCCGGGCTTCCCACGGAACCAGCGACGTGGCGTCAATGCCTTGCTCGGTAAAAGCGGTGGAGAAGAAAAACGTGTCAGGATGGCCGCTGCCCGCAATGGCTGGCGTGGTTTGCCGGATCAGTCCGAGTAGGCCTTTCATGACATGCTTCTCCTGGTGGGGCCGGGGCCGTTTCAGCCCGGGAAATTGTCGGGAATCTTGGCTTTGCCGCGTGCTTCCGCGGAAGAAATCACGTTGCGCTTGACCAGGTCGGTCAGGTTCTGGTCGAGTGTTTGCATGCCCACGCTGTTGCCGGTCTGGATCGACGAGTACATCTGCGCCACCTTGGCTTCACGGATCAGGTTGCGGATGGCGCTGGTGCCCAGCATGATTTCATGCGCCGCCACCCGGCCCTGGCCGTCCTTGGTCTTGCACAGGGTTTGCGAAATCACCGCCTGCAGCGATTCGGACAGCATGGAGCGGATCATTTCCTTTTCCTCGGCCGGAAACACGTCGATGATCCGGTCGATGGTCTTGGCGGCGCTCGACGTGTGCAGCGTGCCGAACACCAGGTGGCCGGTTTCAGCCGCCGTCATCGCCAGGCGAATGGTTTCCAGGTCGCGCATTTCGCCGACCAGGATGGCATCCGGATCTTCGCGCAGGGCCGACTTGAGCGCCGCGCTGAAGCTCAGCGTGTGCGGGCCGACCTCGCGCTGGTTGATCAGGCATTTCTTGGACTCATGGACAAACTCGATCGGGTCTTCGACCGTCAGGATGTGGCCGTACTCGGTTTCATTCAGGTAGTTGACCATCGCCGCCAGCGTGGTCGATTTGCCCGAGCCGGTCGGGCCGGTGACCAGCACCATGCCGCGCGGCTTCAAGGCCAGGTCGCCGAAAATCTTCGGGCAGCCGAGCTGCTCCAGCGTCAGGATCTTGGACGGAATGGTCCGCAGCACCGCGCCGGCGCCCCGGTTGTGGTTGAAGGCGTTGACGCGAAAGCGCGCCAGGCCATCAATTTCGAAGGAAAAATCGACCTCAAGGAACTCTTCGTAGTGCTTGCGCTGGGTGTCGTTCATGATGTCGTACACCATGGCATGCACTTCCTTGTGGTCCAGCGGATCAATGTTGATGCGCCGCACGTCGCCGTGAACCCGGATCATGGGCGGCAAGCCGGCCGACAGATGCAAGTCAGATGCCTTGTTTTTGACGCTAAAGGCCAGCAGTTGCGTGATGTCCATTCCGGCAAATCCTTGTAAGTTGATTCTGAGTTTACCGGGATTGTGCGCAAAGCACCGTCCTTCAGGGCGGTGACGCAGAGCGCGGACAGCAAAGCTGTCCTTTTTAACGTAACAACTGCCTAAAATACCGGCATGCTGCGACTCCAGGCTTTCAAATACGAACTCGTGCCCAGCGGCGAGCAAACGCGCAATATGCGCCGCTTTGCCGGAGCGCGCCGCTTTGTGTTCAACAAGGCACTGGCGCTGCAAAAGGTAAATCACGGCGAAGGAAAGAAATTCATTGGCTACCTGGAGATGGCAAGACACCTGATTGCATGGAAGCAAGAGTTCCCCTGGCTCAAGGAATCCCCTTCCCAGGCCCTGCAGCAATCGCTCAAGGACCTGGACAAAGCCTGGCAAAACTTCTTTGCCAGGCGCGCCGGCTTTTCGCGTCCCAAAAAGAACGGTCGTGGCGAGAGTTTTCGCTTTCCGCAAGGTTTCAAGATCGACCAGTCCAACAGCCGAATCTTCCTGCCCAAACTCGGCTGGATGCGCTATCGCAACAGCCGGGATATCCTGGGCAGCGCCAAGAACATCACCCTCAGCGAAGCAGGCGGCAAGTGGTTTGCCAGCATCCAGACTGAACGAGAGCTGGAACAAGCCGTACCGACAACTGCCAGCGCCATTGGCATCGACGTAGGGATAGCGCGCTTTGCCACCATGAGCGACGCCAGCTTTGTCGCCCCGCTGTGCAGCTTCAAAAAGCATGAGAAACGCCTGGCGAAATACCAGCGGCGCATGAGCCGCAAAACCAGGTTCAGCAAAAACTGGCACAAAGCCAAAAGGAAAGTTCAACGAATCCACACCGATATAGCCAACGCCCGAAAAGATTTCCTGCACAAGACGACAAGCGACCTCAGCCAAAACCACGCGATGGTCGCTATCGAGGATTTGCAGGTACGCAACATGAGCAAATCGGCAGCGGGCAATGCAGACAAGCCGGGCAAAAACGTCGCCGCCAAGTCCGGGCTGAACAAAGCCATCCTCGATCAGGGCTGGTTTGAATTCCGGCGGCAGCTGCAGTACAAGCTCGATTGGAACGGCGGCATTCTCATTGCCGTTCCCGCGCACTACACCAGCCAGACCTGTCCGTGCTGCGGGCATGTGGCAAAGGAAAACCGCCAAACGCAAGCCAGGTTCGAGTGCGTCGATTGCGGCTACGAGAACCACGCCGATGTCGTCGGTGCAATGAATATATTGGCGCGGGGATACCGCGCAGCAGCCTGTGGAGATGACGGCTCTGGCCTTGCGCGCAAGCGCAGGGCGCAACCAGCCTCGGTGAAGCAGGAACCCGCCGAAGTGACTATGCAAGAGGCAACTCATGCGTAGCACCGTAGGAATCCCCTGCTTGAAGGCAGGGGAGGATGTCAAGACCACGATTGCGCATCATTTACGTCTTGTCCACGACCGGATCAACGTCGCCTGCCTTGCCGCTGGGCGTGACCCCTGCGGCGTGCGGCTGCTGGCGGTTTCGAAAACCTTTGGCGCCGATGCGGTGGCCGATGCGGTGGCCGCCGGACAGCAGGCCTTTGGCGAGAACTACATTGCCGAGGGCGTCGAAAAAATCCTGGCGCTGCGCCGCTGGCAAGCAGAAGAAGCGGCGCGCAGCGGCGTGGCGGCAGCGGCGCTGGAGTGGCACTGCATCGGACCGATCCAGAGCAACAAGACGCGGCCGGTGGCCGAACACTTCGACTGGGTGCAGTCGGTGGACCGGCTGAAAATCGCCCAGCGCCTGAGCGAGCAGCGCCCGCCCGGGCTGGCGCCGCTGCAAATCTGCCTGCAGGTCAACATTGATGGCGGCGCGAACAAGTCAGGACTGGCACCCGAAGATGTCCTGGCGCTGGCCGAAGAGGTCGCCCGGCTGCCGCGACTGGTGCTTCGGGGCTTGATGGCGATTCCCGAGCCTGCTATTGATTTTGTAGCTGCTTGCGCAATACACGCAAGCGCAAAGGCCATTTTTGACCACATAAATGCAGCTGGCGTGCTGGCCGTGCCGATGGACACGCTGTCGCTCGGCATGACGGCCGACCTGGAAGCCGCCATCCACGCCGGCAGCACCATGGTGCGGGTGGGGACGGCGATTTTTGGCGGGCGCGGCTGAACCGGCTAGGCCGTTTGAAGCTTCAGCGGCGGGCTCTGCGCCATCAGGTAGGCCTCCAGCGCTTCAATCGGCAGCGGCGCTGAAAACAAAAAGCCCTGGAACTGGTCGCAGCCCTCAGCAACCAGGAAGTCCTGCTGGGCCTGGGTTTCCACGCCCTCGGCCACCACTTTCAGGTTCAGGCTGTGGGCCAGGGTGATGATGGTGCGGGAAATGGCGGCATCGGCCGGGTCGGTCAGCACTTCGGCGACAAAGCTCTTGTCGATCTTGAGCTGGTCCAGCGGCAGGCGCTTGAGCAAGGACAGCGACGAGTAGCCCATGCCGAAATCGTCAAGCGCCAGCGTCACGCCCAGCGCCTTGAGCGTGCCCATCCGGGCCAGCGTGACGTCCATGCCGTCGGCCAGCAGGGTTTCGGTGAGTTCGAGCTTGAGGTGCTGCGGCTTGATGCCGGTGCGCCGGATCTCGGCCATCACCTGGTCCACGAAATCTGGATGCCGGAACTGGCGCACGCTGACATTCACCGCAATGCTCAAATCGGCGGCCTGCGGCCACGCTGCCCAGGCCGCCAGCTGTTCGCAGGCGGTGGCCAGCGCCCATCGGCCCAGCGGCAAGATCAGCCCGGTTTCCTCGGCCATCGGAATGAAGTCGGTCGGCATGACCAGCCCGCGCTTGGGATGGTGCCAGCGCAGCAGGGCCTCGACGCCGTTCACGCGCCCCTGGCTGTCCACCTGGGGCTGGTAATGAAGGACAAACTCCTGCTTTCTCAGCGCGATATGCAGCTCGGAACTGACGGCGGCGTTCGCATTGACGGCGGCCTGCATCTCGGGGTCAAAAAAGCACAGCGCGTTGCGGCCCGTGGTCTTGGCCTGGTACATCGCCAAGTCGGCCTGCTTGAGCACTTCGCTGACGCTGCCATGGGCGGCATTGAGCGAGGTCACGCCGATGCTGGAGGTGGTGTAGTGCTGGTGTCCGCCCAGGTCAAACGGTTCGCGCAATTGCTCCAGCACCTTTTCAGCCAGTTGCCGGGCATGCGCGGCGGCGCTGCCTGCATCGTCGCCCAGGTTTTCCAGCAGCACGACAAATTCATCGCCGCCCAGACGCGCCACCATGTCGGTGTCCTCGACACAGCCTGCCAGCCGTTCGGCGACCTGCTGCAGCAGCAGGTCGCCCTTGTGGTGGCCCAGGGTGTCGTTCAGGACCTTGAGCTTGTCCACGTCGATGAACATCAGGGCACCCTGGCGCCGCGGGTGGGCGCTTTGGGCCATCACCTGCTCCAGCCGGTTCAGCAGCATCAGCCGGTTGGGCAGGGTTGTCAGCGGGTCATAAAAGGCCAGCTGGTGAATGGCGTCGGCGTTGACCTTGCGCTGGGTGATGTCGCGCCCCACGGCGACCCAGTGGGTGAGTTCGTCCGCCGTCACCGCCACCTGGACGATCTCCAGTTCGAGCCAGAAGCAGCTGCCGTTCTTGCGGTAGATCAGCAGCTCGCTGCGCGCATGCCGCTTGCGCAGCAGCATTTTGGTCATGCCCTGCAATTCGTCCTGCACGGCTCCGGGGCCAAAAAGCTTGCGCGGCGTCTGGCCCAGCACTTCATGGCCGCTGTAGCCGGTGTGCTCCTCAAAGGCCTGGTTGACGAACACGATATAGGGCACTTTTGGCGATCCAGACTGGGCCTCGGCGATGAGCACGATGTCGTTGAGCCGTGAGATGCAGGTTTCCAGCAGCATCAGCTGCTCCTGCGACTTGCGCCGCTTGCTCACATCGCGAAAGTACACCGCCAGGCCTTCGGCGAAGGGATAGGCGCGCACTTCGAGCCATTTGCCCAGGCCGGGGTAAAAATCCTCGAATTCAAGCTGCCGGTTGGTGGCAATGGAGCGCTGCAGTTCCTGGCGCAGGCGCTGGTTCTTGTCGGTGACCAGGACCAGCCAGATTTCCTTGCCCAGCAGCTCGCCGGTGGTGTGCCGCAGCAGCTGTTCACTTTTCTGGTTGAGGTAGGTAAAGCAGCACTGGCGGTCCAGGGTGACAAAGGCTTCGGTGATGCTGGCCAGCGTGGTGGTCAGCCGCATGGCCAGGTGAAGCGTCTCCTGCTGGGCATGTTTCTGGGTCGAGATGTCCTGCAGCACGCCCTGCAGGCTTTTGATCTGGCCGCGCTTGTTTTGCACGGCTTCACAGGCCATGCGAACCCATTTGCGGCAGAGCGGGGTGTCGATCTGCATTTCTTCGTCAAAAGCAGTGCCATGGCTGGCGCACTGCTGCAGCAGCGCTGCGATGCGTTTGCGGTACTCGGGCGCGAACCTGTCGGCCAGTTCATCCCATGTGAGCGGGGCATCGGCCGGCAGGCCCAGGATGGCGGCGAATTCGCTGGAATACGTGAGCAGTTGCAGCGCTGGCAGGTCCAGCGCCCAGCTGCCGATATGCGCAATACGCTCGGTCATGGCCAGGCGATGGCCGGCTTGCTGCAAGGCGGTCGGCACCTGGCCTCCGGTCAGGGCTGGACGGCCAGGGATGAAGCCGGGCGGCATGGCTGCCCGGCCGCATGCGCAAACAGCTGCTTGTCGGCCAGCAGCGTTTGCGCAATGCGCTCGCAGGCAAAGCCGTCGCCATAAGGATTGTGGGCAAAAGCCATGGCTTCGTAAGCCTCGGTGTTGCCGAGCAGCAAGCTGGCCTGGCCAGCGATTTCGTCGGCATTCGTGCCGACCAGCCTGACGGTGCCGGCCTCGACGGCTTCGGGGCGCTCGGTGGTGTCCCGCATCACCAGCACCGGCTTGCCCAGCGACGGCGCTTCTTCCTGGATGCCGCCGGAGTCGGTCAGGATGAGCGTGCTCCTGTCCATCAGATAGACAAAAGGCAGGTAGTCCAGCGGCTCGATCAGGTGCACGTTGTCCACACCGGCCAGCAGCCGCCTGACCGGCTCCTGCACCTGCGGGTTGAGGTGGACCGGATAGACCACCTGCACGCCGGCATTGTTTGTGGCGATGCGGGCCAGCGCCTGGCAGATATTTTCAAACCCTTGGCCAAAGTTTTCACGCCGGTGGCCGGTCACCAGCACCAGTCGCCTGGACGGATCAAGAAAGCTGAAATCCTTTTCAAATTGTTGTCGCAGGTCAGTATTGGTAACTATTTTTTCGCGCACCTGGAGCAGTGCGTCAATCACCGTATTGCCCGTGACATGGATGGTTTCGGGCGCGACACCTTCTCTGAGCAGGTTGCCGCGCGAGGTGGCCGTCGGGGCGAAGTGCCATTGCGCCAGCGTGCTGGTGAGCTTGCGGTTGGCCTCTTCGGGCCAGGGCGAATACAGGTTGCCGGTGCGCAGGCCGGCTTCCACGTGGCCGACCGGAATGCGCTGGTAAAACGCCGCCAGCGTGGCCGAAAAGGTGGTCGATGTGTCGCCATGCACCAGGACCGCGTCGGGCCGCCATTCGGCGAGCACGGATTTGAGCCCCAGCAACACGCCGCTGGTGATGTCATACAGGTCCTGGCCGGGCTTCATCAGGTTCAGGTCAAAGTCGGGCTGGATATCGAACAGATGAAGCACCTGGTCCAGCATGTGCCGGTGCTGGGCGGTCACGCAGACCCCGACCTCGAAGGCCGGCTGCGCCTGCAGCGCCTTGACCAGCGGTGCCATCTTGATGGCTTCGGGCCGGGTGCCGAAAACCAGAAGAATTTTCTTTGTCATCTGAAATCCCCTTGTGCCAGCTCTGGTGGCGGACGTGTGTTGGTATTTTGCAAGGACGGCGCTTGGCGTCAGTCGCTTTCAAGACGAAAACGTGCCTGCCGACGCTCATGCATTCACGCTCAATCAGCGCTTTGCATTTATGCCTGCTGGCATTGTGTGTCCATTTGTCAAATATCAAGCCGCCATCGGATTGTGGTTTTTGAGCCTTGCGGGGCATCACTGCCGATGTGCTGGCCGGGTCTGGCGAAGAACGGCAAATCTGTTTTTATTTGCGCTTTATCAATTGGGGTAACCATGGGTTCCAACTAATTTCGGGCTTCGCGAAAGCACTTAACCACAGCGAGGAGACTCACGATGAGCGCACTTGACGGACTCAGACATTGCCCGGATGTAGCGACCTTGAAGCCGGCGCTGCACAGGCTGTGCGAAACATTCGGACGCGTGGCCAGGCTCGATGTCCTGACCGCCGTGCACGAAGGCACCCGGCAGGCGATCTGTTTTCTGCGGCTGGACTCGCCGGAACAAGAGCAGGCACTCATGCAAACGCTGGGCGTGGGGCGTTTTGGGGGGGAAATCGTTTTTGTGGTGGATCTCAATTCGGCCGTGGACAAGGAGGTTCAGGGACCGTCGTCCCAATGGGTCGAGTTCGACAGCCCTCGCTCGTGCGCACGGCCAGGCTTGTAGCCATGCCCGCCGCCTTCCCTCTGGTTGATCAGCCGTTGAAAGCGCCATCATGCAGCTTTTCCCAATTCATGCTTTTTTACGCAATGCCGCCGGGTTGAAGCGGCCCCAGGCGGTGCGGGCCGTGGCTGCCGTGGCGGCGGCGTGGCTGCTGGGCGCCGGGCCAGCCTTTGCACAGCCCATGCCCACCAGTGGGCGGATACCTTCGTTCAGTGAATTCCCCCTGGCGGCAACCCTGGCCTCGGTGCTGTTCCTGATCGTCGTGATCATGATGCTGTATGCCGTGCGTCACTTCATCTTCACCATCAACCGCTTGCTCGGCGAGCAGCGCCATCCCTACCTTGACATTGCCATTGCACGCTGGCCCATGATCACCGTGTTCATTGCGGCCCACAATGAAGAAAAAGTCATTGCCGGTTGCATTGAAGCGCTGCTCAATACCGATTACCCCGCCGACCAGCTGAAGATCATTCCGGTCAATGACCGGTCAACCGACAGGACCGGGGCAATCATTGACCGCTATGTGGCGCGTTTTCCTTCGCGTATTTCGCCTTTTCACCGCACCCTTGGAAAAGCCGGAAAATCCGCCGCCCTGAAGGACGCACTGGCTTTTGCCGAAGGTGACATCGCCATTATTTTTGATGCCGACTATGTACCCGGCCGCGGCCTGCTCAAGCAGCTGGCAGCCCCGTTTTTCGATCCCGAGGTGGGGGCTGTGATGGGCCGGGTCGTTCCCGTCAACAGCGGCGCCAACCTGCTGACCCGGATGTTGGACCTGGAGCGCTCGGGCGGCTACCAGGTTGACCAGCAGGCGCGCATGAACATGAACCTGCTGCCGCAGTATGGCGGGACGGTGGGCGGGGTCCGGCTGTCCGCGGTCGAGGCCGTCGGGGGCTGGCATGACGACACGCTGGCCGAGGACACCGACATCACCTACCGGCTCATGTTCAACGGCTGGAAAACCGTTTACAGCAACCGCTCGGAGTGCTATGAAGAGGTGCCCGAGGAATGGAGGGTACGCATCAAGCAGGTCAAGCGCTGGGCCAAGGGCCACAACCAGGTCATGGCGCGCTACTGGTGGCAGTTTGCATGCAGCCCCTACCTGACCCTGGCCCAGCGCATTGATGGCTTGCTGCTGCTGTTTGTTTTTCTCATCCCTTTGCTCATGCTCATCGGCTGGGGACTGGTGCTGGGGCTGTACTTCCTCAATGCCGGCTCGATGCTGTCGCAATTGATTCCCATTTTTGCGCTGATGGTCTATGGCACCTTGGGCAACTTTGCCGCCTTCTTTGAAATCGTCATTGCCGTGTTGCTTGACGGCCATCGCAAGCGCCTGAGGCTGCTGCCGCTCAATATCCTGGGCTTTCTGGTCAGCCTGTTCGCGATTTCGGGGGCGGTCGTGAGCCTGGCGCTCGACGGGCTGTTCAAACGCGAGATGGTCTGGGAAAAAACAATCCGCTATCGCAAGGGGGCTGCCAAATGACGGTTGTCTATGCCATCAACTACATCACCTTCGCGCTGGTTTGCATGCTGCTGATGCTGCTGCCGTTTTTACCGGCTTTTCGGGAGTGGCGGCACCCGTCGGATGCGGCGGCGCTGCCGGTTTCGCCCGATTACAGCAGCGACATCGATTATTTCGCCCGGCGCCTGCAGGCCGATGTGGCCGCCAGGCTGGGCAAGGGCCCTGCCACGGGTTACTCTGATTTCGACTTCGTGCGTGTGCCGGTGGAGAACATGAACTGGCTCAAGGCCTCGAAGCGGCTGATTTCCGCGCGTGGCATCAAGAGCCCGATGCCGGTTCGCACCATTCAGCCGCTGTATGTGCTGGGGAGCATCCATGCGGGCGCCGAGTCGTCCTTTTCAGTGCTCTACGCCACCGGCAATATCGAATTGGACAAAAAAAGCGAAATCCACGACTGGGCGCATGCCGACGGTGTGGTGCGCCTGGGCCACAAGAGCCTGGCCCTGCGGCGGATTTCGGCCGGCATGGCCATCGAACTGGGTGAGGAAGCCTGGTTTGAGCGTCTGCAGGCACCCGTTCTGTACTTTGGTTCGCGCACCAGCCATGCGTTGCCGCCTGTGCAAGCCGACCAGACGCCGGCCAGCTTTGCCGACCTGCCCGGCGCCGTGCGGCAAACCCCTTCGCTGTTCCTGATTCGCGGCGACTGCGAGCTTCCCGCCGGCAACATCTACTGCGGCTCCCTGATCGTGACCGGCTTCCTGACCGTGGGTGAGCGGACCACGATCACCGGCGACATCAAGTCGCGTGAAGGCATCAGCATCGGCCAGGGCGCCTGGGTTCAAGGCGCCATCACCTGTGAAAAGCGCGTGTATGTGTTCAAGGACGCGCGCGTCGCCGGCCCCTTGATTTCGGAGCGCGATATCCTGATTGGCGCCAATGCCCTGATCGGGCAGCCCGATGCCAACACCAGCGTCAGCGCGCGCAACATCATTGTTGAGAATGGCGTGGTCGTGCATGGCGCCATCTGGGCGCATGAAATTGGCATGGTGAAGTCGATATGAGGCTGGCTCCTTTCGTGGCGAGTTGCGTGCTGGCGGGCCTGGGTGCATTGGGTTTTCCTGCTGCGCATGCCGCTGTTGCCGCTGGTGCCGCTGATGCCCCGCAGCTGGACCTGACTGGCTATACCGAGGAAAGCGGCGTCATCACCGTGCTGCACGGCGGCCATTCGTTCGATCCCTATTTCGCGATGCAGGCGCTGCTGCTGGCGAATGAAAACGGCATGGATATTTCCGCGCCTGCCGAAAAGTTTGTCAACTGGCTGGTGCCCTACCAAAAGCCCGATGGCACTTTTGACCGCTTTTGCCGCAGTGCCGCTACAAAGTGGCTGGCCTGCAAGTCCGCCGATGCCGATGATTCCCTGCTGGCCATGTGGATGAAGCTGCTTGAAACCATGCCGGCCCAGCTGAAGAAAAATCCGGTCTGGATGAAGAGCTATCTGTCCAGCAAGGCGACGCTTGCGCGTCTGTTCCAGCCCTCGCGCGGCATCTACATGGTCTCGCACCTGTACCTGCATGGCCTGTTCATGGACAACCTGGAGGTCTGGTCGCTCAAAAGCCATCAGCAGAGCAGCTTGGCCCCCGCGCAGCGCGCCGAAGCCGACAAGCTGGCGCGAGCCATTCGCGATACCTTCTGGGATCCGGTCAACCAGCGCTTTCTGGTCTCGACCCAGCTTGAGCAGCGGGCGGAAAAGCCGGCCTTTTATCCGGACCATGTGGCGCAGATATTCCCGCTGCTGGTGGATTTTCCGTTGCTGCCCGCAGCGCCCAAGACCTACTACCGCAACTGGATGAGTGCGCACCGGGCGGACTGGCTCAGCCAGGGCAAGAGCGATTACCCCTGGGGCCTGGTGGCCGTGCTCGCCTTGCGCCAGGACGACAAGGCCAGTGCCCGCTGCTGGATGCGCGAATCGGGCCGGCTGCGCCACACCTCGCGCTGGGCGGTCACTGACGAGACTTCGTGGCAAATCCTGAGCAGCAAGGGTTTGACGCCTGCAGCCAACACTGCCAATTGCAACTAGGTATGGCGCCTCCCATAATCTGCCCGTGCCCGCTGCCTTCACTTGTTCACCACCCAAACCTATGTTCAAAAATACTTTTCTCGTCGCGTTGATTATTTTGGCCAGCGCAGAAACCGCCCTTGCCCAGCAGGCGGACCCTGGCAAGGACATCACCATTCCAGGTCCGCCGGTCCAGGTGTCCGAGGAAGCAAAACGCAGCCTCGAATTGACCATGGGCAGCCAAAGCCTGAACGCCGGCTACAGCAACTGGCGCGACGTGACCTTGCGCGGCACCTATGCGCAGCCCCGCAATGTGTTGCAGGGCGAGGTTTCCGTCACCCGCCGGTTCGACGAGGACGGCGCGTTTCTCGGGGTCAGCGATACCTACACCTTCAATGACGACTGGTTTGGCTCGGTCGCGGTCGGCGCGGGCGACGGCGCTTTTTACCTGCCGCGCTACCGCGTCGATGCCGCGCTCTACAAAAAATGGCTGGCCGACCGCAGCCTCGTGACCTCGGTCGGGGCCGGTTACTACAACGCCCCCGATGGGCATACCGACCGCAGCTTGTCCCTGGGCGCGGCTTATTACTTCACGTCGCCCTGGATCGTGGAAGGCGGCGTGCGCCTGAACCGCAGCAGCCCGGGCTCCGTGCATACCCAGCAAAAGTATGCCGCCGTGACCTATGGCCGGGACAAGCAGGACCTGGTCAGCGCCCGCTATACCTGGGGCGGCGAAGGCTATCTGGCGATTGCGGCCAATACCCAGCTGGTGAACTTCAAAAGCGAGGAGGCCAGCGTCGCCTGGCGCCACTGGCTCAATAGCAAAACGGGTTTGCTGATCAGCGCCAACCGCTACACCAATCCTTCCTACCACCGCTCCGGCATCAACATTGGCATCTTTCACGACTTTTGAGGAGTTCCCATGCGCGCAGCCACACATTCCATTGCCGAACAGGCCCGCGAACACAACCGCATTGTTCACAAGGCCTTTACCGCGGCAAGGCAGATCCGCGAACGCCATGTCAAGGTGCGTCCGCACCGCGCCATCACGCCGCTGAAAGTAACACCTTACCTGCTCGCGCAAACGGTCATGCTGCCCCTGGCGATTCTGGGCTTGTTGATCTTGACCAAGCCGTTCCTGCTGGATTTCTGGCGCGCCTGCCTCATTTTCTGGTCCCGGGGGCTTGACCTGCCCTTCACCATCGCGACCCAGCTCAATCGGGCAGGGCAGTATGCCGTTCGCCTGTCTGGCGGGCCTGACAATGCCCCCATGCCAAGCACGACGAACCTGCTGGTGACCACGGCGGTCACGCTGGCCGTGGTTGTGCTGTCGCTGCGCATGAAGGATGCGAAGCAGCCGCTCAAATATCCGCTGTGGATTCTCTGCTTTGTGCAAAGCACGTCGCTGATCTATTTCTGGCTCACACCCTGGAGCTTTCCCTACAGCATCGCGCTGCATTGCGAAGAACTCATGACCATCGGTTTTATCGTGATGCTGGCGACGCCCTTCATGCTGGCGATGGGTTACTACATCCTGAACCTGCGCCTGTCGATCAAGATTTTCCACACCGTGCTGATTCTGCTGTTCATGGCTGTCCTGGTTCCCCACCAGGTGCTTGCCCAGGCGCTGATCATGCAGGAATTTTCAGTGCTGTTCATGCCGGTTCTGTACATCTGCTTCGGCGCCGTATTCGATGCCCTGGTCTTTGTCGCGCTGTATTCATGGGCGGTCAGCAATGTGCCGGAGAACGCGACCGTCTGAAGGCGCGGGGCGTGCTTCGGCCATCCCTCTGCAAGGCGCCAAAAGCCCCTTGCCATGCGGTGTACGTAAAAAATTAATTCGTTACTTCTCTTGCACAAGGTCCAGACCTTTGGGCTATTGCGCAACGTAGGATGAATCATTTTTGAAGGACATCATCATGGCGACCCCGTTTTTTGGCAAGCGAGACAATGAAATTCCAAGCTCCGGTGTACGCCCTGGCTCCGTCAACAGCTACACGGGCTCGGGCAGCAGCCCATCGGCCACGCTGCACCCCGCGAGCCCCCAAGGCGTGGTCAAGCCGCTGGGCAGCGAGCCCGCCGCCTCTGCCGGACATGAACGGGAAAGCGGCAGCAAGCTGACCGTCGGTCCCAACATCAAGCTCAAGGGCGTCGAGATCACCGACTGCGACACGCTGGTGGTCGAGGGCACGGTGGAGGCCACCATGAGTTCGCGCGTCATCCAGATAGCGGAGCAGGGCACTTTCAAGGGCTCGGCCGAAATCGAGATTGCCGAAATCCGGGGCGAATTCAACGGCAACCTGACCGTTCGCCAAAAGCTGGTGATCTACGCCACCGGCAAGGTCACGGGCACCATCCGCTACGGCAAGCTGGTGGTCGAAGAGGGCGGCCAGCTTTCGGGGGAAATCGTCTTCGGCACGCAGGGCGCCAGCAGCAAGCCCGCCCTGATGGCCAAGCCCGGCCTGCAGGCTGCGTGAGCGATAAAAAATGGCTTTTGCGCAGGCGCAGCATGCTCGGGTAGCTATTAATTTGTGAGTATTTGTTAGAGGTGGAGTGCGCTGATCAACGCTGCAAAGCCGGCTCAAAACAGCTTGAAAACCAGCGGAATCAGCAGCGAAGCCAGCACCACCTGCAGGCCCAGCGCCAGGCCCGCGTAAGCCCCGGCGTCCGCATTCACATGCATCGCGCGGGCCGCGCCAAGGCCGTGCGAGGCGGTTCCCAGCGCAAAGCCCCGCGCCGCCCAGCCTTCGGCGTCCGTCGGGATGCGCAAGGCCGCGAACAGGTACTTGCCGAACAGCGCCCCGACCAGCCCGGTAATCACCGCAAACACCGCCGCCAGGGCCGGAATGCCACCGATCTGCTCGGCAATGCCCATGGCCACCGGCGCCGTGACCGACTTGGGCACCAGCGAAAGAACCAGCTCCTGCGGCAGGCCGAACAATCGGCCCAGCAGCAGCGACGAGCCCGCCGCCACGCTGCCACCCGCCAGCGCCGCCACCAGCAGGCGGCCCCAGCGCTGGCGCAACTCGGCGCGGCGCAGCCACAGCGGCCAGCCCAGCGCCACCACCGCCGGACCGAGCAGGAAATGAATGAACTGCGCGCCGGCAAAGTAGCTCGGATAGGACACCCCGGTGGCCAGCAGACCGCAGGCCAGCACGATGACCGACCACAGCACCGGGTTCGCCCAGGGCGCCTGTCCGGCGCGAAAGTAGGCGGCATGGGCCAGCACGTACACCAGCAAGGTCGCGGTCAGGCCGAAGAGCGGCGTTGCCGACAGATAGACCCACAACTGGACAAAATCAGACATCGCCATCCTTTGCAGGCGGGCTGGCCGCGTCAAGGGGCTGGCGGCCCTGCAGCAGGTGCAGGCTCAGCACCGTCACCGCCAGGCCGGCCAGCGTGGACAGCACGACCACCGCCAGCATGCGCACGCCGTACTGGCTGACTAGCGAAAGATGCGTCATGACGCCCACGCCGACCGGGACAAAGAGCAGGGAAAGGTGCGACAGCAAAAATCCCGCACACTCGGCAACCGGCGTTTGCACGGCAGGCCAGCGCAGCGCCAGCAACAGCAGCACCATGCCGATGACCGGACCCGGCAGCGGCAGGGCCAGGCCGCGCGCCAGCAACTCGCCCGCCGACTGAAAGACCAGCAGCCAGACCATTCCGCGCAAGGCATTCATTGCATGTTTTCCTCAATAGCGCACTGGTGCGGGTTGATGTCAGAAGCGCGGCAGATCCGGGTGCGAGATCTTGCCGCCGCGCACCAGCATTTTCCCGTACTCGGCGCAGCGGTGCAGCGTCGGAATCACCTTGCCGGGGTTGAGCAGGCCCTTGGGGTCAAACGCGCGCTTGACGCCGAACATCTGCTCGTTTTCCGCCGCCGAGAACTGCACGCACATCGAGTTGAGCTTTTCCACGCCCACGCCGTGCTCGCCGGTCACGGTGCCGCCCATGGCCACGCTGGTCTCTAAAATGTCGGCGCCGAACAGCTCGCAGCGGTGCAGCTGGTCGGCGTCGTTGGCGTCGAACATGATCAGCGGGTGCAGGTTGCCGTCGCCCGCATGGAACACATTGGCGCAGCGCAGGCCGTACTTGATTTCCATCTCGCCAATCGCCAGCAAGATGTCGGCCAGGCGCTTGCGCGGAATCGTCGAGTCCATGCACATGTAGTCGGGGCTGATGCGGCCCGAGGCCGGAAAGGCGTTCTTGCGCCCGCTCCAGAAACGCAGCCGCTCGGCCTCGTTCTGGCTCACGGCGATGGCCGTCGCGCCATGGCGTTCCAGCACCGCGCTCATGCGGCCGATTTCTTCCTCGACTTCCTCGGGCGTGCCGTCGCTCTCGCACAGCAAAATCGCCGCCGCGCTCAGGTCATAACCTGCATGCACGAAGTCTTCAACCGCCGCCGTCATCGGCTTGTCCATCATCTCCAGCCCGGCCGGGATGATGCCGGCCGCAATCACCGCCGCCACCGCATCGCCGGCCTTGCGCAGGTCGTCGAAGCTGGCCATGATGCAGCGCGCCAGCAGCGGCTTGGGGATCAGCCTGACGGTGACTTCGGTCGTCACGGCCAGCATGCCTTCGCTGCCGATGACGATGGCCAGCAGGTCGTAGCCGGCGCTATCGAGGGCGTCGCTGCCGAACTCGACCTCGTCGCCCTCGATGGTGAAACCCTTGACCTTGAGCACGTTGTGCACCGTCAGCCCGTACTTCAGGCAATGCACGCCGCCCGAGTTCTCGGCCACGTTGCCGCCGATGGTGCAGGCGATCTGGCTCGACGGGTCGGGCGCGTAATAGAGGCCGAAAGGCGAGGCCGCCTCGGAAATCGCCAGGTTGCGCACGCCGCCCTGCACCACGGCCGTGCGGCTGGCGGCATCGACCTTCAAAATTTTGTTGAACTTGGCCAGCGACAGCGTCACGCCCAGCGTGTGCGGCATGGCGCCGCCCGACAGCCCGGTGCCCGCGCCGCGCGCCACCACCGGCACATCAAGCGCATGGCAGGCCTTGAGCACCGCCTGCACCTCGGCATAGGTTTCAGGCAGCGCCACCACCAGCGGCCGCTCGCGGTAGGCCGTGAGCCCGTCGCATTCGTAGGGCGTGGTGTCTTCGCGGTTCCAGAGCAGCGCGTGGCCGGGCAGCACCGCCTCCAGGGCGCGCACGACCTGCGACTGGCGCTCGGCGCGTTCGAGGGAAGAGAGTTGCTGGGGCGAGGCGGGTGCGTTCATGGTGGGTTCCGTCAGTGAAATCAGACTTTAGTGCAAGCCGCGCGGGATGGGGTGAAGATTTTTAACGGCCTGTGTGAAATGCGAAAAGAGGGTATTGGGCTGGCGGCGTGAGTTGTCAAACAGTTCAGTGCGGGGCAGGATGCCAAAATAAGCCACCGATTCACGCCAAAGGAGATCGCCATGGGCCAGGCCGCGCAAAAAATCATCTTTACCGCCGCCGACTATCTTGCGTGGGAGCCGGCGCAAGCAGAGCGCCATGAATACATCGACGGCGAAGTGTTTGCCATGGCCGGCGCCGAAGACCGGCATGTGACGGTGTCCATGAACCTGGCTTTCGCCCTGCGCCAGCACCTCAGCAGCAGCCCGTGCCGCACCTATATGAGCGACATGCGCCTGCACGTCGCCGCTGCCAACAGCTACTTTTACCCTGACGTGCTGGTGACCTGCAGCGCGCTTGACCTGGCCAGCCCGATGGTCAAGACCGAACCCAAGCTGATTGCCGAAGTCTTGTCGCCCAGCACCGGCGCCTATGACCGGGGCGTGAAATTCAGCCACTACCGCAGCATTGCAAGCCTGGAGGAATACGTGCTGATCGACCTCGACACGCGCAGCACCGACTGTTTCCGCAAAGGCGAGGACGGGCTGTGGGTGCTGCACCCGTTTGCCCGTGGCGAGGCGGTGTCGCTGGCCAGCGTGGCGCTGGAGTTGAGCGCGGCGCAGTTGTTCGCGGAAGTGCCGGAGGTTTGATTGCTACTTTATTGATAGCTGCTTGCGCACGTACTGCTTGCGCTACAGGCCTATTTGATGTTTGAATTGTGCTCAGCGGCTGGATGCACTTTGGAATCAGATCCCGACTGAAGCCGAGAGTGGCTCACCCTCGACAGGCCTGGGCATGAGGACTATTTTGGGCTGGAAGATGGCGTTGAAGCCGTCCTGCACGCCGGTCAGGCTTTGAAGTTCGTTGATCATGCCGAGGTTTTGAAAAATGGTGACAGCGGCCAGAAAGCCATCAATGCCATCGGCCTTGACCGTGCGGTAAATCTCGCCAGCGTCGTTGCGAACGCCGATGAGCATGCGCTTGCCGCCCAGCGAGCGGGCGGTGTTTTTTTCAAGGGCGGCCAGTAGGTCGCCATCATTGGCGAGCGGGCTTTTGCCCTTGATGATCTTCGTGTCCATGGTTTCCTCTCGGGTTGTGATGTTGCAACAGTGCCTGGCAGCTTGAGGGTAAGGCTCCAGGCCCTACACCAGGCTCTTGCGCAGCCAGTCCGCAAACGCGGCGCATTCCCAGCGGTCCATGGTGCCGGTGCGCCAGCACAGGTAGTGCGCATGCGGGCTGGCCACCTTGCGGGTGAACATGTCATTCGTGCCCAGGCGCACCAGCGAGCCGTTTTCCAGCCACGGCGCGCCCAGCTTGAGGCGTACCAGCGCAATGCCCATGCCGGCGGCGGCGCAGTCGCACATCAGGCCGATGTCGTTGAACTGCGAGCCTTCGACCGGCTCGGGCCAGTCCAGGTTGTTGGCGGCAAACCAGATGCGCCAGGGCTCCAGCGGCGAGCGCAGCAGGTTTTCGCCCAGCAGGTCTTCCGCCGCTTCGAAAGGGCCGTGTTCACGGATGAAAGAGGGCGAGGCCAGCGGCGTGACTTCGTCGTTCAGCAGGCAGACATGCTCCAGGTCGGCATAGCGCCCGGTGCCAAAGCGCACCACCAGGTCCGAATCCTCGGCCACCACGTCGAGCAGCGGAATCGACACCTGCAGCGTCAAATCAATCTCCGGGTAGGCGTCGGTGAACTGGCGCAGGCGCGGAATCAGCATTGAGCGCGCAAAGGTCGGCGTGACGGCCAGGCGCAGCTTGCGCTTGCCCGGCGTGGCGCTCTGGCCCGCCGCGCCCGGAAACTTCTGCAGCGTGGCCAGGCCTTCGCGCACATGCGCCAGGTATTCGCTGCCTTCGGTGGTCAATGAAAAATCGGCCCGGCCGAACAGCTTGGTGCCGATGATCTGCTCCAGCTGCTTGACCCGGTGGCTAACCGCACTGGGCGTGACGCAGAGTTCTTCGGCCGACAGCGTCACGCTGCGCAGCCGCGCCAGCGCCTCGAAGGTCAGCAGGCACTGGATGGGCGGGATGCGCTTGGCGGCGCCGATGGGCACTGCGTAAGCCTGCGGCGGTGGATTTTCCCTGACATGCCGGGGCGGCGTTGGTTCACCGGGGGAGGACTCGGCAGTGGTCATGGCGTGCCTATTTGAAAATCACGGTTTTGTGGCCATTGAGCACCACCCGGTGCTCGCTGTGCCACTTTACGGCTCTAGCCAGCACCTGGCTCTCGGTATCGCGGCCCATGGCGGTCAGGTCTTCCACGGTCTTGCTGTGGTCGGCGCGCGCCACGTCCTGCTCGATGATCGGGCCTTCGTCCAGGTCGGCGGTCACGTAGTGCGCGGTGGCGCCGATCAGTTTGACGCCCCGGTCGTGCGCCTGGTAATAGGGTTTTGCCCCCTTGAAGCTGGGCAGGAAGGAGTGGTGGATGTTGATGGCGCGGCCGGCGAGCTTCTTGCACATATCGTTCGACAAGATCTGCATGTAGCGCGCCAGCACCACCAGCTCGGCGCCTTCGGCTTCGATGATCTCCAGCTGCCTGGCCTCGACCTGCCCCTTGGTGGCGGCGCTGACCGGCAGGTGATGGAACGGAATGTTGTAGCTGGCCGCCAACTGGTAGAAATCGCGGTGGTTGGAGATGATGGCGCGCACATCGAGCGGCAGCAGCCCGGATTTCCAGCGAAACAGCAGGTCGTTCAGGCAGTGGCCTTCCTTGCTGACCAGGATGACGGTGCGCATGGGCTGCGTGGTGTCGTGCAGTTTCCAGTTCATCTCGAAAGGCTCGGCGAAGGTCTTTAGCTGGCTTGACAGCGCTTCGGGCGCCAGCTCGTCGCAGGCAAACCGCACGCGCATGAAAAACAGGCCCGTGTCCGGGTCGTTGTACTGCGCCGCTTCTTCGATATTGCCGCCATGCTCGAACAAAAAGCCCGAGACGGCATGAACAATGCCCCGGCGGTCAGGGCATGACAGGGTCAGGATGTAGGCGTGATTCATGGGGCTGAATTGTCGCAGGTGGCGTGCGCCACGGCCTATCGGGTGACTACAGGAAGCTGTGCCTGCAGCTTTGCGCAGTGGTCGGTGTCGGGCAAGGCCGGCGTGGTCCAGACGCTGTCAAAGGCGTCCGCCGTGTCCGCGCCTTGGCCCTGGCCGGCGCGCAGGTGGATGGACTTGGCCTTCAGGTCGGCGCGCAGGTGCTGCGGCACGCCCAGGCGGCGGTCGGCGTGGCCGTTGCCTGCCAGCAGCAGCACCGTCTTGCCCGGAAACACCAACTGGTGAATCGTGTCGGCCATGGTGATGTCCCGGGCGATCTGGACGCGCGTCATCGGCGTGATCTGGCTTTCGGGCAGCAGGTTGCAGTGGCCGATGCGGATCGCCTGCTGCTGGGCCTTGAGCGCCGGGCCGGGCAATTGGACATCGAGCTTGCTGTCATTCACGCTGGCCTGCATCTGGTCCGTCGGCAGGTTGGCGCCCAGCACCGGCACGCCAGCGCGCACGGCGGTCATCACGGCGGGTCCGTAGTCCTGCCAGGGCCAGGCCTTGTCGTCCCATTTCAGGGCCCGGCGCGTCTGCTCTTCGGTTGAGCTGGGCTTGAGTTTGGCGGTGCTGACGCCGACTTCGGCCATTTCCAGCGCCAGCGCCGCCAGCAGGCCCTGGGTCGCCAGGCTGGAGACGATGTGCTGCTCGATGCGGTGATGTTCCGCCGCATCGTGCTGCTCGCCGACCAGCAGCACGTCGGCTGGCAGCAGCTTGCCGAGCCGGTCGGCGGTTTCCAGCGCGCTGCGGCTGCCGGTTTGCTCAAGGATGGGCATTTCAGGCCGGCCGGCGCAGCCGGCCGCAAGCAGCAGCGAAGCGGCGGCAGCCATCACCCATGTGGATCTGAAAGGCAAAAAGGGGCGAAATGTAAGGTGCATCGCTGGATACTAATGCCTTCGTCCCTGAACGCTTTGCGCTTGCCCTTTGCTGGTGCGCCAGCGCTGGCTGGTGCGCCCCTGCCAGTTGACGGGCTTGCGCGTCATGCCGCATGCGCCCGTGCCTCGGCCCTGGCGCTCAGTGGCGGAATTTCGACTCGCGCGTGACCATGGAAATATCGACAAACGCCAGCCCCTGATGATTGCTGCTGTCATAGCTGGCGCGCAGGCCGTTGAGGTCGAGCGTAGCGCCTTCGAGCGCCGTCACAAAGCCTTCGCGCGAGGGGCTGGTGCCGGCCAGCCGCAGCGCGGCAACGAGTGCCTTGGCCGTCACGTATCCCTCAAGGCTGCCGTAGGAAAACTCCTGGCCCGGCATGAATCGCGCAAACTCGGTCTGGTATTCGCGCGTGATCGCGGATTTGCGCTCCCAGGGGCTGGGCACCACCTGCGTGAAAACCATGCCGTGCGAAAGCTCGCCCAGACGCTTGACCAGTTGCGCCGAAGCGGAATTCACCGCGTAGAAGGCGGTCTGCATCGCCTTGTCCCTGGCCTTGCGAATGAGTTTCTCGTAGATGCCCACGCCGCCGTGGTTAAACACCATTTGCGCACCGGCCTGCTCCAGTTGCGTGACCATGGCTCCAAGCTGGGCGTCGGTGATGTCGGACTTGAACGGCAGGTCGGCCACCAGGGTCATGCCCAGCCGCTGGCAAATCAGCCTGACATTGGCAAGGTGCTGCTCGCCGGTTTCGGAGTCGGACCGAAGAAAGGCGACCTTGCGCATGCCCAGCGACCGGGCGTGTGAAATCAGCGCAAAAAACTCCTCGCGGTGCTCCGCGCGAACCGGGAACACCAGCGGCTGATAGGGCCGGCGCAGGGTCGGCGAGCCCGCCATGGGGCCGAAAAAAGGCACCTTGAGTTCATTCGCCGCCTTCATCACGGCCACCGACGGGCCACCCTCGATGGAGCCGAACAGCGCGAAAACCTTGTCTTTCTCGACCAGCTGGCGTGCGTTGGTTTCGGCCTTTGCGCTTTTGTTGTCATCGTCCAGCGTTTTCAGCACCACCTGGCGGCCATTGACACCGCCGCGTGCGTTGACCGCGCTCAGGTAGGTTTGCATGCCCGCCAGCACGGCCGTGCCGTAGTCGTTTTTTCCACCCTCCAGGGTGATGCTCTGGCCGATCAATAGTTGTCGGGCCGTGACGCCATCGACAGCCTGGACGGAAGCCCCGGCAAACAGTGTGGCGGACGCGATCAGGCCGGCAAGCAGTTTTTTCATGTGGTGAATCCCTGGTGAATGGCGAAGCGTTTTTTTATTGCGGCCTCGCCAAGCAAGTCCAGCGAGTTCGCCTGCTGTTTGTAATCCGGCCTTGCAATTTGAAACTGACAAAGCACGCCTATGCGGGATCAAAAAACCAGAAAATACGCCACTTCACCAAAAATTCACGAAATCGGGCCGGCCGTTCCTTTCTTATGCCGGTATAGCTATTGACCAGCTACGATTTTTAATGCAAGGAAACCGGCGTCATGGCCAGCCCGCTGTAGCCTTCGAGCGTGTCTTCGACCTCTTCCTGGGTCGGCGTGTCCCTGGCCCAGGCGCTCAGGCGCTGCTGGAACATTTCCGCC